>CALBNS010000037.1 GCA_937896665.1 uncultured Clostridia bacterium | reverse complement strand
AGAGATTCATTATAAAATCATGAAATTTATGTCTTGACAACTGAACCACTATAGATTATCCACAGAACAGTTGGATATTCTTCGCAATCTCTGTTTACTGCCAACTTCCGGCGTATCTAAGCCAATGTTCAAGCAATGGCTACAGTTAGAATCCTTGAATGATGTAAACCATTTGATTTGCTATGGATTCATTACGGATGACACCGAAAACAAAAAGATTAGTCTCCATCCACTGATACAGGAGATTGCCTTTGATGAAACATTTCCGACAATAACTGCTTGTTCCAATCTGATGAATAGTCTTCATCTCATATGTCTTGTACACGGATTGGAAATACGAAGACCAGAAATGGTTGTTCAGTCTTTGATAAGTGTCATTGAGAGAATCATTGTAGATATACCAGCAGAATATCTGCTCTTTTTACAGGATACATTTCCATATTTTGAGAAATGTCTTGTAACAGATTATCTTCCGCGGTTAGTAGAACGCATTGCGTTTATGATGGAACAGCACCAACTAAACACACCTCGTGACAAGGCATTGCTCCTCGATTATAAAGCAGAATTATTCGTGCTCAGAAAAGAATATACCAATGCACTGAAAAAAAGATTAAAAGCCATTCAGATTATAGAAACTGAAAACAAAGAAGAGGTGCGTGTTATTACTTTACACTCCAACCTGTATAACAATCTTTCCAACACGTATCTTTATCTAAAAAAGATGAAAGAAGCTGCGGAAACATTGAAAAAAGCTTTTGAAATCCGTAAGAAATACGAACATCTCGGACTGATGGAATCTCACGATACGTTACAGCAGATGGCAAACCTTGCAAATATGCTGATCATTGGGAATGAACTGTCGCAAGCACGAGAACTGCTATCTTTGTATGACGCTCTTATATCAGAATATGAAAGCAAAGAATGCCTGGACTATGGATTCTGCCAGACTATGTTCGGTATCTTGTGCTATCGTGAAGGAAAAGCTACCGAAGCAGAGCGCCATTTACTCTCTGCTGAAATGATTATAGCCGATGTAATAGGGACTGATAATGATTATATGAAGACGGTGTACCGGTACTTAGATTCTCTTTACACACGATGGAAAAAGCCAGAGCTGGCACAGAAATACAAAGAAAAATATTTAGAAGCAAACAAGAATAAATTGAAAATTGCTCCATAAAATACTATTACCACTTTCATAAAAACCGTTTGACATCTTCGATAGCTTAGGGTATATTATTGTCAGTGGTTGTGCTGTGGATGCTCGAGGGGCCCACAGCCGGAGGAGCTCATGCGTGAGCTCCTTTTTTTATCCTAAAAAACATTCGAAAGCGAGGTTATCTGATGGCTCAGAAATTTATGACTTACGAACAACAAATAAACAAACTGCAAGCCGACAAAGGCTTGACCATTCCTGACACTGACTTCGCACGAAAAACATTGGAAGAAATCAGCTACTATTCTCTGATTGGTGGATATAAAGGATTGTTCCTGCATCCGGCATCCAAGAAATACAAATACGGAGTTACCTTCGATGAGATTGTTGCATTTTATCATTTTGATGAACAGCTCCGCAGCCTTTTCTTAAAATATATTTTACAAGTGGAGCGACACTTAAAATCTATGATTTCCTATCACTTCACAGAAAAATACGGAGAATCTCAGACTGAATACTTAGACCCAAATAATTTTGATTACGCCCATCATTCAAAGCAAGTAAAACGATTGGTAGATTCTTTAAGCAAGACGATTGCAATGCCAAGCCATTACCACTACATTGCTCATCACGCAAGAAAATACCATAATGTTCCGTTATGGGTAGCAACCAATGCAATGGCAATGGGACAAACCTCTGCATTCTACCAGTATATGCCAAATGATATTCAGGTTAAGGTCAGCAAAGCTTATCCGCAATATACAGAGAAACAGTTACACCAGTTTATTACCGTAATTGCCAAATGTCGAAACGTTTGTGCCCACGGAGAACGCTTATTTGACTTCCGTACTACTGACATGATTCCAGATACATTGTTACATAGCAAACTCGGAATTTCCTGCAAAAAAGGATTGTATCAGAACGGAAAAAAAGACCTGTTCGCTGTCGTAATCGCCCTCCGTTATCTCATTTCTGATACAGAATTTAAGACGTTCCGCAGAAATCTGACTCTTTTGGTAAAAGACATACTCAAAAAATGCCCTCATCTTACAGAAGACCAGTTACTGAAAGAAATGGGCTTCCCTAAGAATTGGGCAAAAATTACAAGGTATAAAAAATAATTTTAGAGAGATACAAGGGGCTGTTTGGAAACAGCCCTTACACATACTTACTCGGATATGGGATTGCTATTGCAAATTTTCAAAAGGAAAGAATTCCTATTTATGTTTTTTTATTTAAAAGTACAAAAGTGACGGCACTTTTACCATTTTGTTCCCTGTGGCTGTTGCTTTGAACGAATCTTATGTATTTCATGTCCTTCTATTTTGTCATACCATCCCCCATCCCGACTCACCGAAACAGATCCGTCTGAGCCGACATATCCACTGTAGCCTCCGGTATATCCACCAACTGTCCTTACAATCTGACTTACCTTTATATCATTGCCTGGGTAAAAGGAACTGATATAGTCTGCCAATTCGAATGTACCCTTTCCATCCAGCTCTGCAAGACCATAATCTATATATCTGTATCTTCTCGATGGAGTAACAATTTCTTTAAATAAAATACGGATGCCCTTAACATCATTAAGTTCTGTCCAGTTTAAATGCTGTAAATTGCGCACCACCATGTTCGCAAAATCAGAATTTCCAAAGCGCTGATTTGCGCGAATTCGTAGCTCCGTTGCCGCTTTTCTTCTGGCTTCCTCTGCTTTCTTTTTCCATCTCTCTTTTTCTGTTGTTTTGAGATAAATCAGCAATACGCTAAGTCCACCAAAAACAGCGGTTACAAACATATCGCCTGACTCCAGTGCAGCCAGAGTAAGAATAATACATAAAACAATTCCAACCATCTTTCTCCTTATTCCCCCTCTCTACGAATAGGCTCCAACCATTTTGCCACATCGTATATCCTACTGTAATTGGAACTCCGGTACGAC
>CALBNS010000036.1 GCA_937896665.1 uncultured Clostridia bacterium | reverse complement strand
TACGTCAAAGCCAGTAAAATCAATAGATTTGGGCTTGACAGAATAGGAAGGAAAATATGAATCACACATTACAATTAAAGGCTCTGGCAAAGATCAATCTTGGGCTTGAGGTATTAGGGAAAAGAGAAAATGGTTACCATGACGTGCGTATGGTAATGCAGACGATATATTTATACGACAATGTTACTATGAGAAAGACAGAGACACCGGGCATACAGGTAGAGACAAATCTGCATTATCTGCCTGTAGATGAAAACAATATTGCATATAAAGCTGCAAAGTTATTAATGGAGGAGTTCCAGCTGGGCGGTGGAATCCACATTACCTTGGAGAAACATATACCCGTTGCAGCAGGATTAGCAGGCGGAAGTGCGAATGCAGCAGCAGTATTAGTCGGTATGAATCGTATGTATAATCTGGGATTAAGCGAGAAGGAACTGATGGAGCGAGGCGTGAAGCTGGGTGCTGATGTACCATATTGTATTATGCGTGGTACAGTGCTGGCAGAAGGAATTGGCGAAATTCTGACACCCCTTGAGCCGCTTCCAAAATGCTATATCTTAATTGCTAAACCATCCATCAGCGTTTCCACGAAAACTGTTTATGAAAAACTGGATTCGCGGGAGATTGCAGAACATCCTGATATTGACGGTCTGCTGGAAGGTCTGAAAAACCAGGATTTGGACAAGGTCATCTCTTCTATGGGAAATGTACTTGAATGTGTTACAATTGAAGATTATCCGGTGATTGATAAAATCAAAAAGGCCATGATGAAAGCAGGAGCACTCGGTGCCATGATGAGTGGCAGCGGTCCAACTGTTTTTGGTATTTTTCCAGATAGAAAGATGGCACGGACTGCACAAAATACATTGATAAACAAAGGTATTGCCAGACAGATATATGTTGCAAATGTACACAACGTCAGGAGGAAATAATATGGCATCAGATTTTGAAGTGAACATGAACGAATATTTGCCCTTGCGAGATGTCGTGTTTAACACATTACGGCAGGCTATTTTGCGCGGTGAATTAAAACCGGGTGAACGCTTGATGGAGATTAAGCTGGGAAACAAACTGGGAGTAAGCCGTACACCTATACGCGAAGCAATTCGTAAGCTGGAACTAGAGGGGCTCGTGGTGATGATTCCAAGAAGGGGAGCCATCGTAGGCGAGATTACGGAAAAGAGTCTGCGGGATGTTCTGGAAGTGCGCAAGGCATTGGAAGAATTGGCAGTAGGACTTGCGTGTGAAAGAATCACGCCGGAAGATCTGAAAGAACTGAAGGCGGCAGCTGCGGAATTTAAAAAGGCACTGAAATGCAACGACGTTACTACTTTTGCAGAAGCAGATGTGAAATTCCATGATATTATTTATCATGCAACAGATAACCAGCGTCTAATCCAGCTTCTATATAATCTGCGGGAACAGATGTATCGTTACCGTGTGGAATATTTGAAAAAAAAAGAAGTGCATGAGGTCTTGCTGGAGGAACATGATGAGATTATAGATGCAATCGAAAAAGGCGACAAAACAAAAGCTACGCTGATGATATGCCGGCATATTGATAATCAGGTGGAGAGCGTCAGCGATACAATCCGTACGAAAAAGTAGATATTAAATGAATAAATTTCCCTGTGATGTACATACTCCGTGTATAAAACAGGAGGTACATAATGATGGAATTTATTCGTTTGAAAAAGAAACAGATATGTATTATATTAGGTATATTTTTTGCAGTGATAGTGGTTGTATGTGCAGGTATCAGAAGGAAAGATTTGCTAGACTCAAAGATTATGAGTATGCAGGAAAAGCTTGCAGGAGAAGTTTTTCGATTTCATGTGTTGGCGAATAGCGACACCAAGGAAGATCAGGCGCTTAAGATGGAAGTCAAGGGGCGCGTGTTGAGCTATATGAAAGAAGAGCTCCCAGAGTCGGAAAGTGCCGATACCACAAAAAAATGGGCGAATGAGCATATAGAGGAAATCAAGGAAATTGCGTACCAGACAATTGTTGACGAAGGATATGACTATGCAGTAAATGTAAAAGTGACAGAGTGCTATTTCCCGGAAAAGAGGTATGGAGATGTGGTTTTTCCGGAGGGAGATTATGAGGCACTCCGTATAGAGATTGGGGAGGCTGAAGGGCAGAACTGGTGGTGCGTGCTTTATCCAAATCTCTGCTTTATTGATGCAGTGCATGCAGTCGTTCCGGAGGAAGGAAAAGCAGTTTTAGAAAATGTGCTGGACGAGGATGAGTATGAGATGGTGACAGCGATGTCCCGATTTAAAATCAAGTGGTTTTTCTTCCAATAGCACATGCAGATAGGAGGAATAACGAATGTACACAATGGAAAGTAAAATACGATTCAGTGAATGTGATTCATCGGGGTTTCTTGCAATACCCGGAATTATAAATTATTTTCAAGACTGCAGCAGTATGCAGTCGGAGATAAGCGGAGTGGGGATAGATTATCTGGAGCAAAAGAAGAGGGCATGGATTCTATCATCATGGCAGATTATTTTAAACAGGCGTCCGAAGATGGCGGAGGAGATTACAGTGTCCACATGGGCGACAGGCTTCAACGGATTTTTGGGGTCGAGAAATTATATAATGAAGACGAAAAACGGTGAGGTGCTGGCATATGCCAATTCGCTTTGGGTTTATATGAATTTGGAGAATGGAAGGCCGGCAAGACCGGAAGCCTCTGAGATAGAAGCATATCAGATAGAACCTGCATTGGAGATGGAATATGCGGACAGAAAGATTAAACCTTTACAGGACGCGATTCCGGTTGACACATTTTCCGTTCGAAAGTATCATATTGATACAAATCAACATATGAATAATTGCCAGTATGTCAGACTGGCTTTAGAAGCCGTTCCCCAGATGGAATGTGTTTCACAGATAAGAACAGAGTACAAGAAGGCGGCAGTATATGGAGACACGATTATTGCAAAGGTTGCCACGGTGGAGGATAGGACAGTGGTGATGCTTTGCGATACGCAAGATCATTTGTATGCGGCAGTAGAGCTTATAGGAGAAAATAAAAGATGAAATTAGGGAAAAAACAAGTTTTGACAGTAGTGAAAAAAGTGGATTTCGGTGTGTATCTAGGTAGTGATGAAGAAAGAGTGCTGCTTCCGAAGAAACAGGTTCCACATGGAATTGAAATAGGTGATCCGGTGGAAGTATTTCTGTATAAAGATTCGGATGACCGATTGATTGCAACCGTACATGAGCCAAAAGTAGAGATTGGTAAGCTTGCAGTCCTGGAAGTGGCAGATACCGGGAAATTCGGTGCATTTTTAGAGTGGGGATTGGAGAAAGATTTGTTTCTTCCATTTAAACAGCAGACGGCAAAAGTGAAAAAGGGAGACCACTGTCTCGTGACACTTTATATTGACAAGAGCCAGCGCTTGTGTGCAACTATGCGAGTATATGATGTGCTTCGCAAAGATTCACCATACAAGAGAGATGATATGGTAGAAGGTATAATATATGACACCAGCCATGAGTTTGGTGTGTTCGTGGCAGTAGATAATCAGTATTCTGCACGGATTCCAAAGAAAGAAGTCTATGGAAATCTAGTGGTAGGACAGACTGTAAAGGCGAGGGTAACGGCTGTCAAAGAAGATGGCAAGCTGGATTTGAGTATACGCGAAAAGATCCCGATGCAGATGGACAAGGATGCAGAAATTGTTTTACAGGCAATTCACGGACATGGCGGGAGGCTTCCATTTACAGATAAGGCTGATCCGGAAATCATTAAGCAGGAATTTAGTATGAGTAAGAATGCATTTAAACGTGCAGTAGGAAGGCTTTTAAAAGAAGGTAAGGTTGAGATAAAAGCAACCGGTATAGAACTTCGCAAATAATATCATCGCGAAGTTTTGAACCGGTTGTGGAAGAAAAGGTGAAGACATATGAGTTTTGCGCATTTGCATGTCCATACAGAGTATAGTTTGTTGGACGGCTCGAATAAAATCAAAGAATATGTTTCTAGAGTAAAGGAACTGGGAATGAACAGTGCGGCAATCACAGACCACGGAGTGATGTTTGGCGTGATTGATTTTTACCGTGCTGCGAAGGCAGCAGGAATTAAGCCGATTTTAGGCTGTGAAGTTTATGTTGCTCCAGGTTCCAGATTTGATAAAAGCGGTGCCGGTAGTGAGGACCGCTATTATCATTTGGTGCTTTTGGCTGAAAATCAAAAGGGATATGAGAATCTTACCAAAATTGTATCGAAGGGTTTTGTAGAAGGTTATTATTATAAGCCTCGAGTGGATCTTGAATTGTTGGAAGAGTATCACGAGGGGATTATTGCACTCAGTGCATGTCTTGCCGGTGAGGTGCAGAAGAATCTGCAAAGAGGAATGTACGAAGAAGCAAAAGAGGCTGCAAAGCGATATGAGAAGCTGTTCGGGAAAGAAAATTTCTTTTTGGAGCTTCAGGATCATGGCATGCAGGAACAGGCAAATGTGAATCCACAGATTCTCAGGCTGTCCAGAGAGCTTGGCATTGATCTGGTTGCAACTAATGATGTGCACTATACGTATGCGGAAGATGAAAAGCCACATGATATTCTGCTTTGTATTCAGACTGGTAAGAAGCTGAATGACGAGAATCGTATGCGCTATGAAGGCGGTCAGTATTATGTGAAGTCGGAAGCAGAAATGCGTGCGTTATTCCCGTATGCGTTAGAAGCTATTGAAAATACACAGAAAATAGCAGACCGTTGTAATGTGGAGATTGAATTTGGTGTTACCAAGCTTCCAAAGTATGATGTCCCGGATGGGTATACTTCTTGGGAATATCTGAATAAACTGTGTTTTGAAGGACTCGAAAAGCATTATGGAAATCCAGGGGAAAAGCTGAAAGAGCGGCTTCGTTATGAGTTGAGTGTCATTGAGGAAATGGGGTATGTAGACTATTTCCTGATTGTGTGGGATTTTATTAAATATGCAAAAGACAATGATATTATGGTGGGACCGGGACGTGGTTCGGCAGCAGGCAGCATCGTTTCATACTGTCTTGGCATTACCAATATTGACCCAATTAAGTATCAGCTTCTATTTGAACGTTTTCTGAATCCGGAACGTGTATCCATGCCCGATATTGATATTGATTTTTGTTTTGAAAGAAGACAGGAAGTTATTGATTATGTAGTCAGAAAGTACGGCACAGACCGGGTGGTGCAGATTGTAACATTTGGTACAATGGCAGCGAGAAATGCTATCCGTGACGTGGGGCGGGTGATGGATTTACCATATGCATTTGTTGACAGTATCTCTAAAATGATTCCGCGGGAGCTGAATATTACAATAGACGGTGCACTCGAAAGAAACAGTGAGCTTCGTACACTTTATGAGCAGGATGAGCAGGTACATACTTTGATTGACATGTCAAAGCGTCTGGAGGGACTTCCAAGACATACGTCTATGCATGCAGCAGGTGTTGTAATCAGTCAGAAGTCGGTGGACGAGTATGTACCGTTGTCGTTGGGTTCAGACGGGTCTGTTACGACGCAGTTTACCATGACAACACTGGAAGAGCTTGGGCTTTTAAAGATGGACTTTTTGGGGCTTCGTACCCTGACTGTTATTCAGAATGCAGTTCAGCTCGTAGAAAAGAGCACAGGGAAGAAAATAGATATTGACCATATTGATTATGATGATAAGGCAGTTCTGGATGCAATCGGTACAGGAAAAACAGATGGTGTATTCCAATTGGAAAGTGCAGGAATGAAGAGTTTCATGAAGGAATTAAAGCCACAGAGTCTTGAGGATATCATAGCCGGTATTTCACTATATCGTCCGGGACCGATGGACTTTATTCCACAATATATCAAAGGAAAAAATGATCAGTCATCAATTACTTACGACTGTCCGCAGCTTGAAGCGATTCTTGCACCGACGTACGGCTGTATTGTATATCAGGAACAGGTAATGCAGATTGTACGTGATCTGGCGGGTTATACGTTGGGACGGAGTGATTTGCTGCGACGTGCGATGTCTAAGAAAAAGGGCGACGTGATGCAGAAGGAACGTCAAAATTTTGTTTACGGCAATGCCGAGGAGGGCGTACCGGGCTGTATTGCGAATGGAATCGATGAAAAAATCGCGAATAAGATTTATGATGAGATGATTGATTTTGCAAAATATGCGTTTAATAAATCACATGCGGCTGCCTATGCAGTAGTATCTTACCAGACCGCTTATTTGAAATATTATTATCCGGTAGAATTTATGGCGGCTCTTATGACTTCCGTGATTGATAATGCCGGAAAAGTGGCAGAATATATTTATGCATGTCGTCAGATGGGAATCAAAATTCTTCCACCGGATATTAACAAAGGTGAAGGAAGATTTTCGGTAGACAATGGAAATATCCGCTATGGTCTGGCAGCAATCAAGAGTGTGGGTAAACCAGTGATTTCTGCAATTATTGAAGAACGCGAGAAAAATGGTCCATTTAAGCATTTGAAGGATTTTATTGAGCGTATGGGTGGCAAAGAAGTAAATAAGAGAACAATTGAAAGCTTTATTAAAGCCGGAGCACTTGATGGACTTGGCGGCACAAGAAAACAGTTCATGGTAATATATGCAAGGATTTTGGAACAGGTAAATCAGGAACGCAAATATTCCATGACAGGCCAGATGACACTTTTTGATTTGGTAAGTGAGGAGCAGAAGCAGGAATTTGATATTCCAATGCCGAATGTCGGGGAGTTTGAAAAGGAAACGATGCTGGCATTTGAAAAAGAAGTGCTTGGAATTTATATCAGTGGACATCCTTTGGAAAAATACGAAGCAAAATGGCGGAAGAATATCAGTGCAACTTCGATGGACTTTCAGATAGACGAAGAGACTGGACAAACCAAGGTGCGTGATGGCGCGAAGGAAGTCGTAGGAGGCATGATTACAAATAAGACGATCAAGCATACGAAAAATAATAAGACTATGGCGTTCCTTACGATTGAAGATTTGATGGGCAATGTGGAAGTTGTAGTGTTCCCGAAAGACTATGAGAGAAACAGGCAATATTTAAACGAGGATACAAAAGTATTTGTGAAGGGCCGTGTTTCAGAAGAAGATGAGGCTGCAGGCAAATTGATTTGCGAGTCGATTATTCCGTTTGAAAATGGGAAAAGAGATTTATGGATTCAGTTTCCGGACAAAGCGTCATTTCTGGCAGAAGAATCAAAAGTTTACGAGATACTTCGTACATCAGAGGGAAGGGATGAAGTTGTAATTTATTGCGCAGCAGAAAAGGCAATAAAGCGATTGTCTCAGAACTGGAATATTGAGATCCGTCAGGAAATCCTTAACCGCCTCTATCAGCAATTCGGACAGGAACGTGTCAAGGTCGTGGAAAAGTAAGACTTTATTTTTATAAGTTAGTAATAAGTCGGGGAAAAGCGTATTGAAAACATAGACAGAATAGAGTAAAATTGAATAAGAACAGTCAGCAAAAAGAATTATAGAACAATGGAGGAAAGATAATGACAGATAAAATTCACACAATTGGAGTATTAACCAGTGGTGGAGACGCACCAGGTATGAACGCAGCGATTCGTGCGGTAGTTAGAACAGCCCTGGCAAAAGGCATGGGTGTAAGAGGAATCAGACGTGGATACCACGGTTTATTAAGAGAAGAAATTATCGATATGACAGCAAAAGATGTGTCCGATATTATCCAGCGAGGTGGTACTGTTCTGCAGACAGCAAGATGTCATTCCATGCGAACAGAAGAAGGACAGCAAAAAGCTGCCGCTATTTTGAAAAAATATGGTATTCAGGGACTTGTTGTAATCGGTGGTGATGGTTCTTTTGCAGGTGCACAGAAGCTTTCTAATCTTGGCATTAATACAATCGGTGTTCCGGGAACAATTGACCTTGATATCAGCTGTACAGAATATACAATTGGATTTGATACTGCTGTTAATACAGCTATGGAAGCAATTGATAAGATTCGTGATACATCAACATCACATGAAAGATGTAGTATTATCGAGGTTATGGGACGAGATGCAGGATATCTTGCAATGTGGTGTGGTATTGCCAATGGTGCAGAACGTATTCTGATGCCAGAAGAACATGGTTATGATGAACAGGCAATTATTGATGACATCATTGCAAATAGACAACGTGGCAAGAAACATTATATCATTATCAACGCAGAGGGTGTTGGCGATTCTATGAATATGGCAAGGAGAATCGAGGAAGCTACAGGTGTGGAAACAAGAGCTACTATTCTTGGACACATGCAGCGTGGAGGAAGCCCGTCATGTAAGGACAGAGTATATGCCTCTATCATGGGTGTAAAAGCTGTCGAGTTATTAGCAGAAGGAAAGACAAACCGTGTAGTAGGATACAGACACGGAGAATATATTGACTTTGATATCAATGAAGCATTGCAGATGCACAAAGAAATTCCGGCATTTAACTATGACGTAATCCAATATTTGTCACGTTAATTTAGAAGGAGAACATCATTTTGAGTATAGATAAGAATGCAGCACCGATAGGGGTATTTGATTCAGGGGTAGGCGGACTTACTGTCGCCAGAGAAATCATGCGTCAGTTGCCGAATGAGAATCTGGTCTATTTTGGAGACACGGCTCGTGTACCATATGGAAGTAAGTCGCCGAATAATATTATCCGATACTCCAGACAGATTATTAATTTTCTAAAGACAAAAGGAGTAAAGGCAATTGTCATTGCCTGTAATACAGCAAGTGCTCTGGCTTTAGAGGTAGTGCGTGAGGAAAGCGACATTCCGATTATCGGTGTCGTGGAGCCGGGAGCAAGAGCCGCTCTGGCGATGACAAACTCGAAAAAAATCGGTGTTATCGGAACAGAGGCTACAATTCAGAGTGCCATGTATGAAAAAATCATTCATTCACTCGACCCGGAAGTTTCTGTGATTGGAAAAGCCTGTCCATTGTTCGTTCCACTTGTGGAAGAAGGTTTTGCAAAACATAAAGTTTCGGAGGAGATTATTGATTATTATCTGGCATCTATGAAAGAAACGGATATTGACTCGCTGATATTAGGATGTACACATTATCCATTACTGCGCTCTAAGATTAGAGAATATATGGGCGAAGGAATTGTACTGATTAATCCGGCTTACGAGACAGCAATGGATTTGAAACGTTTGTTGGAAGAAAATAATATGACGAACAGTGGGGCGAGTGAGGAATGGGCATCCTATTCATTCTATGTGAGTGATGCGGCAGATAAATTCAAGCGTTTTGCCAATTCAATTCTTCCGTATAACATTGAAACCATTGAGCAGATTAACATAGAGGAGCATTAGGGGGCAGTATGACGAAGGATGTAATAGTAAGTGTTTCAGGTCTCCAATTTGATGTGCATGATGTGGAAAATGAAGGAGAACTCATAGAAGTTCTGAATAATGGTACATATTATCTGAAAGATGGAAAGCATTATGTCTTTTTTGAGGAAGTGACAGAAGGTATTACGGCAGTCACAAAGACTCAGATTAGAATCAAGGACGCAGAACATGTGGAGGTAATCAAAAAAGGTGTTTCGAATACCCATATGATTTTTGAGAAAGGACAAAAGAACAGATCCTATTATGAGACTCCGTATGGGCAGCTTAATCTCGGATTGGTTACGAAAGAGATTCTGTTCAAGGAGTGCGAGGATAATATTAACGTAGAGATTGAGTATGTGCTAGATGTCAATTATGAACCAATTGCAGAATGCAGGATTACGATTGATATTAAACCGAGAAATTCAGAGAAGTTTGAAATTTAATATTTAGGAAACGAAAAAGGATATTGCGGCTGCAATATCCTTTCTGCATATTATTTATCTTTCTTAAATCTAGCGAAAAGCCCCTTTTTCTTAGGTGCCGGAGTTTCCAGAGAACCTCTGATTCCCTTTACATTTGTAATATAAATGCCACTTACAGTAGCTTTTACTTCCTTCTTTATAGGAATGATAGGGAATATTTTCTCATCACACATAAAAGTTGAAATCTTAGGTCCGACTTTCGCTTTTACAACAGGCACTTTTGCTCTGCGAAGATATTTTGGTGTGTTTTCCAATACAATTGATGGAAAACCGGCTTCTTTAATCTTCATGCGCTTCTTATCAATAATCAACATTGATACAGACTGTGATGTTGCTTTTAATTGTTCTTCTTGTTCATCTCTCTTTTTCTCCATCTTCTTGCCCCAGAAATATAATGCTGCTAAAGCGGCAAGTAAAATGACTATGATAATAATTAATATTGTTGTAGCGTTCACGACAGGCCTCCTGATAAATATATTCTATGTAAATATTTGGTTTACACAAATTTTATTTTAACATTGTTTTGTAAGAAGTGCAAGCAATTTGAAAGTTACAATGCAAATGATGTGAAATAATTGTGAAATCTTATTTTTGGCTTTTCAAACTTATGAAATGTGGTATAATATGAACACTTAGCGAGTGCAAGCAAAGTGAAGCACGAGGTTAGTGAGAATATATGCCCTTGTGGTATAATATGAACACTTAGCGAGTGCAAGCAAAGTGCGGACTAGTGCAAACATAAATAGGAAAGTTGGAGAAAATTATGAAAAAGAAAATACTTACATTTTTAACTGCTATATGTATAGGTGCAACAGTCATCGGCTGTGGTAGTGGACCTATATCGAACGATAAGATTACAATTAAGCAATATAAAGGCTTGGAAGTGGACAAAGTAGAAGTAGTGGCAGTGACAGATGAGATGATTCAGTCAAGCATCAATTCAACATTGCAGACTCTGGCTACCGAAACAGAAATTACAGACCGTGCGGTAAAGGACGGCGATGTGGTCTTGATTGATTATTCGGGGAAAAGAGACGGAGTTGCATTTGATGGAGGAACAGCGGAGAACCAAACACTTGTAATTGGATCGGGCAGTTTCATTGATGGATTTGAAGATGGGATTATCGGACACGAAATTGGTGATGAGTTTGACTTAAACCTTACGTTCCCGGATCCGTATCCGAATAATCCTAACCTTGCGGGAGTAGAAGTTGTATTTACTGTCAAATTGAATGGAATCACTGAGAGGGTTTATCCTGAATTGACTGATGATCTTGTGAAAGAAATATCAGAGACTGCCACAACAGTGGATGAATACAAAGCAGAGGTAAAAGAGTCATTAGAGGTATCCAATAAAGAGAGTGCCGAGTATGTACTTCAGGAATCTGTGTGGGAAGCCTTATCGAAACAGTGTACAGTGAAAAAATATCCGGAAGACAGAAAACAGGAAATTATGGATAGTATTTCTTCACAGTACAGTTATTATGCGGCTTATTCAGGCATGGAAGTGGATGAGTTTGTAAAAGCGCAATTCGGTCTCACGTTAGAGGAGATGGCAGAGAGCACAATTAAACAGGACTATGCGGTTGAATTGATTGCACAAAAAGAAAATCTTAAAGTATCTGAGAACGATTATAAGGAAGGACTTGAAAAATATGCGGATCAGTTTGGCTATTCAGATACAACAGAGTTTGAAGAAGCAGTAGGAAAAGATAATCTCGAAAATGTACTTCTACAGGAAAAAGTAACGAATTGGTTAGTTGAAAACTGTAAACAGGTAGAAAGTAAATAAAGACAATATTACTAAAGAGAAACTATAAGATGCAGATCTTAGAATTTCTCTTTTTATAAAAACATAGGTGTAATAGGAGAAGGATGGTAGATATGATTAAAATTATTTCAGACAGCACTTGTGATTTATCAAAAGAATTGATAGAAAAGTATGATATTGCAATTATACCGCTTCATATTCATTTGGGTAAAGAAGAATTTGAAGATGGAGTTACAATTACGCCAGACGAAATTTACAAATGGTCTGATACTAATAATGCCACACCAAAAACAGCCGCGGCTTCATTGGGGGAAGTGATGGATACATTCCAGCCATATTTAGATAAAGGCAATGAAATTATTTGTTTTTCTATTTCGGACAGTATGTCATCGATTGGAAGTGTGATGCGTATGGCGGTTGATGAACTGGAGGCAGAAGATTCTGTGCATATCATTGATTCGGCGAACCTTTCAACGGGAATTGGTCTTCTAGTGATAGAGGCGGCTGTGATGATTAAGGAAGGAAAAGGTGCAAGAGAAATCGTTGATAGAATAGAAAAGTTAAAACCACAGGTAAGAGCGAGCTTTGTAGTTGATACCCTCACGTATCTTCATAGGGGCGGTCGTTGTAGCAGTATAGCAGCTTTAGCTGGCGGTGTTCTAAGATTGCACCCGAAGATTATGGTAGAAAATGGAAAGATGGATGCGAAGAAAAAATATAGGGGCCAGATGCATTCAGTTATCAAATCATATGTAAAGGATATGGAAGCTGAATTGAAAAACGCAAAGCCTGACAGAGTATTTATAACACATTCAGGATGTGATGAAAGAACAATTAGCGAAGTTCGTCAGTATTTGGAGACATTAGACTATTTTGATGAGATTTTAGTGACGCGTGCAGGCAGTGTAGTGTCTAGTCATTGTGGACCGGGCACATTAGGGGTGCTGTTTATAGCTGGAAACTGAATATGCATTCCCGGCGGAGAGGCATAATAGGTAGTGAAGAATTTTATTGATTCGCGAAAAGAACATTTTCTCTTAGGAGAAAGTGTTTTTTTGCATTAAGAAAATACTGACGTAAGGAGTTTAGCACATACGAAATGGAACTGCAAATATCATGTGGTTTTTGCACCGAAATATAGAAGAAAAGTTTTCTTCCAGGAAAAGCGTGAAGACATCAGAGATATTATTAAAACATTATGTCAATGGAAGGGCGTGGAAATAATAGAAGGAGAAATATGTCCAGGTCATATTCATTTGCTATTAAGTATCCCGCCGAAAATGAGTGTTTCGGGATTTATGGGATATTTGAAAGGAAAAAGTAGCTTAATGATATTTCGTGGCTGGCAGGCCAATAAGAAAACGCACTTGTGCGTAGCTAGTGGTATTAGGGCTATGCCCGAAACTGAAAAACCACCCGCTATGCGGGTTGATAATTATTAAAAAGCAGTCAATCCTAAGACTAACTGCTTTGTATGGTTATATATGTAAGATTGTAATAGAAAATACGCATCCACCAGTATGGAGAAGAGTGATTATTCCAGATAGAATTACTTTTGCAGAACTCCATAAAGTGATTCGGATTTTATTCTCTTGGGAGAGTGACCATCTTCATGAATTTGAAGTTTCTGGAGACAGGATTTATATTAGTGACAGAAGTGATACCTGGGGGAATCATTACAATGAATCGGAAACATTAATTGCTTCTTTCTTTAGAAATTATAAATGGCTTCGTTATACCTATGATTTGGGGGATAATTGGAGACATAGAATCAACATAGAGAAAATGGATGAGGAATATCAGGAACGAAAAGTGATATTACTGAAGTTCAAAGGCGATAATTTCGTGGAAGACAGTGGTGGAGTTTGGAATGAGGATAATGTACGAAGCACTTTCAATTCTGCAGAAGTAGAACAAAAATTGAATTGTATGAATTTGCCTTCACATGAGGAACTTGAGGAAGTGAAATTATTGAAGGAATCCTTGCGTGATCTTACAGAGAATCTGCAGAAATTATTTGAAATGAATCCGGAAGTTTTGCAGAGTCAGATTGCCGCTATGAGAAATGATTTACATGACAATAGTGATTCTATGAAATATGCAGAAGAAATGAAATGTTCCCCATGGTTAGTCGGAATGGTTGAGGAATCAGAACAAATTGCAAATAGCAAAGAAAAGCATATGTATCAGTTTCCATTTGAAGTACAGCAGTGGATGTACGAGGTGGGGTGCTATGGGGATGAACAGATGTTAAAACGCCTGCTGAATTATAAAGAACAGCATCAGATATGTTCGGAGGAATATATCTATTTGTTGACAGCGTCATGCATCACATTTGGCAAAACAGATATTGCAGAAAAACTCATCAGACAATTCAGAGAACTTGAAAATCGATTACAGCAAAGATATGAAGTAGTTGATTGTGACGATGATTGGTTCGATGAATTTGATTGGAATCTACCAACGTACAAGCCAGTGTCACAGCCGTATGTCAGAACCACAGCTAAAATAGGCAGAAATGATCCATGCCCATGTGGTTCTGGAAAGAAATATAAAAAATGTTGTGGGAGAAATTAGACGTATAGTTAATCTAATTCCTGCTTATTGCAGAATGTTAACAGGAGGATTACAACATGATTCTACATTGTATGAAAAAATCTACATGGGAAGAATGAAAAAATAAGGAATATTGGGGACAAAGAAATCAAGATGCAGAAGGATTCTTACATTGTTCCACCGTTGAATATTTTTGGCGTGTTGCTCCAAATTTTGATAAAGTGCAGGATGAATTTGTGCTCATATGTATAGATGAGAAGAGATAACAATGGAAATTATGTAAAAAATCCAGGGTTTTCAGATATAGAAGATTCTCATCTCCTATTTTTCGCAAATTAAATTCTCCACCAATCATCTCGTTTTTGTATATACTCTGCTGCATCTGCAGTTTAGGAACGTCAGGGTTTGCGAATTGTTATCTCCTTCCAGATTAAAAAGAGATATGACCTAAGTCATATCTCCATATTGTCTCGCATATATTCTCAATGCCTCTGCGATGGTGCTTGCGTCGACCGGTGATAACCAGCGGCTTAATTGTTCTTGATTCCAGAATACATCTGTCAATTCTGCAAGCGGACTCCCGACTCCGCATTCAGGAATACATATATACCAGCCATATTCATATTGACCTATGATGGCATACATCTGACTTCCTTTTCCACTAATGTTCAATTCTGCACTGTGTTCTTTTCGGGCTTTCAGATCTACTTGTCCTTCCCATTCACGATCCACTACATAATCAGCAGATGGATTTTTACATATATATTTCATATACGCCTCCTAAATCAGTTCGATCTCATTTGCAGCATTCAGTTTTCAAAGAACAGTGGCGAAAGCATAGGCTTTCATGTCTAAATAGAGTAGCGGAGCAGGAAAGAGGGGGAACATTAAATCATGCTCCGCTTAAATCTGCTATTCCTTGTTCATGCTATGAAAAAGATGCTGAATATTTAGGACTATTTCAGCGGAGATTTTCATAGTAATGGACAAAGCGTGAGCAGGGAGGAGGTGGAAGCTTCACCGTGGCGAAGACAAAATTGAATTATCGATTTCATAATCCGAATTCGGTGGAAGCGACTGCCGATTACATATTAAAGGTATTTATAGAAGCAAATGAAGGGAAAGTTGAAAAGGCGATACAGGAAGCTGCTGAGGAACTTTCGGAGAAAGAAGAGGGAAATTCAATCTGATGTGGATAGGACAATATAAATTCTAAAGTACGACCTAAATTACGAATTCGAAAATTACGAATGATAATATGAGATATAATCTCAAATAATGTTTACAAAATGGGAAAACGGAGTATAATAGATAGTGAAAAGAACTATGAAATGGAGGTAACTATTATGTTATGCCAATTTACAGTAAAAAATTATAAAAGCATTCGAGATGAAATGACATTCGACATGCAGGCTGCAGCTATTTCTGAACATGAAGATAAAGTGATCAAAGATAAAGATGAGGAACAGTTTTTGCCGGTTTCTGCAATATATGGGCCAAACGGTGGAGGAAAATCAAATGTATTAGAAGCATTGCATACTTTGGCAGCAAAGGTACTTCGTCCGTTATATGCGACAGGAGATAATGAAGAACGTCTTTTCCTTCAGAAGAAATTGATTATTGAGCCATTTGCTTTTTCAGAAGAAACAAAAAATCAACCAACAGAGTTTGAAATCTTTTTCCGTACAGAGATGGCAGAATATAGATATATATTGCACGTGAAAAGAGATATTGTTATTTATGAAAGTCTTGACCGTGTGAAACTGGATACGGGTAGAAAATCGGCGCTTTTTGAACGTGATGAAGAAATTCTATTGAAAGGTGTATTTTCTAAATTAAAGATAAGTGATGAATTATCAGCAACACTTCCATTATTATCATATCTCGGAATTACTTATAAAAAGAATGAAGTGGTGAAGGATATTTTGGAGTGGTTTGAATATGGAATTGCTTTCCTCAATTATGGTAATCCGATTGAAGAACTTCGTATGGCTGTATCAATTTCGGAAGATGTGAAACAGTTAATGCTGGATATGGTTCAGGAAATGGATTTGGATATTGTGGATTTCCGTGTGGTTGAAGATAAAAACGATAGAATCGATGTATACACAAAACATATGGTAGAAGGTTACGAAGTAGAATTGAACTTATTGGAAGAATCCGGCGGAACAAAGAAATTGTTTGGATTACTGCCGTTTATCGCGGATAGTTTATTGACAGGGACATCTCTGGTAATTGATGAATTAGATGCTAAGATACATCCGGTATTGTTGCGACATATTATTATGATGTTCAATAATATGAGTATCAATAAGAATAAAGCACAATTAATCTTTACATCCCATGATTTATCTACAATGAACAGCGAAGTATTCCGAAGGGATGAAATTTGGTTTGTAGCAAAAGATAATGCTCAAAATTCAAAATTGTATTCCTTGGTAGAATTTAAGAATGAAAAGGGCGAGTCTGTTCGTAAGGATGCGAAATTTGATAAACAGTATCTCGAAGGTAAGTATGGTGCAGATCCATACCTCAGAAAAATTATAGATTGGGGGAAGGTTAATGCCTAAAAAAGCCAGAACAGATACATGGAGAAAAAAGCGTCGCAAAGAATATTTGGAAATGAAGCGGTATAGATATTACATTTTCTGTGAAGGACAGGCAACTGAGCCAAAATATTTCCAAGGTTTTAAAAAGCTGATAGAAGAAAATACAATTTATCGTGATATGGTTTTGATAGAAATTGAGCCATGTCAGGCAGAAACAATGCGAGTGATTGGAATGGCGGAAAAATATGTAAAAGAGAACAAAATCCAGAAAGGACAAATCTGGTGTGTCTATGATAAAGATAGTTTTCCGGCAAGTGATTTCAAAGGAGTTGTGAACCGGGCAGAGCAGTTAAATAAAGAAAATACTGAACTTCAGTATCATACTGCATGGAGTAATGAATGTATTGAATTTTGGTTCCTTTTGCATTTTGCATATTATACGGCGAACAATCATCGGAAAGAGTATAGTGCGTTTCTAAATGATAAGTTTAGAGAGCTTGGTATTGGAAAGTATGAGAAAAATTTGGATGATATTTTCGATATTCTGATGAAAAAAGGGAATCCGAAGCTGGCAATTCGATATGCAAAGCGGATTATAAAAGATGGACAAGGTAAAACACCGACGGAGATTGCACCGGGAACAAAGGTGTATGAGCTGGTGGAGGAACTGGCGAAGTATTTGCCGGAGGAAACTAAAGGTTATTTTGAATAAATATATGGAAGGAGACATAAAAAATGGAAAGATATATTCATCCAACAGATAAAAGGATAAGACAACTGATTGAAGATTTGGAACTAGAGAATAAAGATTTCGTAGATACCGTGCATACACTATTTGATTGGTTTGATGTGAATATAACATATAGCAGATTGAATGCACCATTTTTTCCATTGCAGAGAAGTGACTTGGATGTTTTAGATATGTTATCTGGAACATGTGGTGATTATTCTAATTTATTGGTATCCGTGTTTTCTGCACTGAATTATGAGACAAGATATGCTTATATAAGAGTGGATTGCTATAATAATCCGCAGGATCATATATGCGCAGCGGTGTGGTATAGCGGGGCATGGGTATTAATTGATGCAACTTTGCCATATAGACGATGGCATGGATTTGACTGTCAGCATAAAGAATATGAACTTTTGTCCACGGATGAGTTCTTAATAAAGATGAAAAAAGAAGAGGCATACTGGACGGATAAGGCGATTAATAGAGGAAATAAGAAGTATGCAGGATTGTTCTACGCGCCATGGATTCATGAGGATGTTATTATAGAAACTGAAGATAAATTGGAGAGTGTATTTTATCTGCTGTCGTTTGAAAATAAAGATAAATATCAGATATTTATGAATTACATGATTTATTCAAAAGATGAAGCTTTTACACCCACTATGTGTAGAATAATTGAAAATGATATTTACTATTCTTTTTCCGAGAAACAAGCAACCCATATTTGGGATGGTAAGCAATGGGGAGAAGAGTATCTAGAAAGTACGATTCCGGAGAGATACAGGAGTCAATACTATCAAAATATGAAAAATAGTATTCAGAAAAATTTATCTGTTATACGGAAGATTATTGCAGAATGTTAACAGGAGAATTACAACATGATTCTACATGGTATGAAAAAATCAACGTGGGAAGAACGAAAAAATAAGGAATACTGGGGACAAAGAAATCTAGATGCAGAAGGATTCTTACATTTTTCCACCGTTGAATATTTTTGGCGTGTTGCTCCAAATTTTGATAAAGTGCAGGATGAATTTGTGCTCATATGTATAGATGAGAAGAGATAACAATGGAAATTATGTAAAAAATCCAGAGTTTTCAGATATAGAAGATAAGTAGTGGGAGAAGTGAGATGTTATATACAGACAGATTAGTGTTACGTTCTTGGGACGAAGGAGATGCAGAAAGTTTATATGAATATGCGAAGGATCCGGATGTGGGACCAATCGCGGGATGGCCTCCACATAAGAGTGTAGAGGAAAGCTTGAATGTCTTAAAGAATGTTCTTATGTGTGAAGAGAGTTATGCGATTTGCGAAAAGGAAAACGGCAAAGCAATTGGAGCTATTGCATTAAAACTAAATGGTCATACAGATATGACAGAACGAGAAGATGAGTGTGAGTTGGGATATTGGTTAGGTAAGCCATTTTGGGGTAGAGGATATATGCCAGAGGCAGTAAAAGAAATGCTGCGCCATGGGTTTGAAGATTTAAGGATGACCACGATTTGGTGTGGCTATTATGATGGAAATTATAAATCAAAAAGAGTGCAGGAAAAGGTGGGATTTATTCATCTTGGAAAACATACGAGAAACAACACTAGTGACAGAATGAAAAAGACAGTCGAGCAGAGACCTGTCATGCAGAAAGAATTCACGGAGATTTTCATCAATAGTAAAAACACGATGAGCACTGGAAGAATGAGATATTTTTTCAGATAATGAGAGGTAAGAAGTATGATTGCACCAAGAAAGGTAAAATTTGAAGCGAAGAAAAAAGAAAATGAAAATATGGAATTCCGTACATTTTTAAAATGTAATGCGGATGAAGAAGAACTAGATAAACAATTCAAAATGCTGCATGAGGAATTATTTGAACATTATGACTGCGACAGATGCAGAAACTGCTGCAAGATGTATCGCGGAAGTATTCCGAATGAAGATTTGGAGCAAGATGCTGAATATCTGTATATGACAAAGGAGCAGTTTGTGGATACATTTCTTGTAAAAAATGAAATAGAAAATACATATGTGACTAGGAGTAAGCCGTGTGATTTTCTGGGAGAAGACGGAAAATGTAAATTGGGAGAATGTAGACCAGAGAGTTGTAAAAAATATCCCTATACAGATCAACCGGAAAGACTGCACAGTTTGATAAAAATATAAGGAAATATTGTATACAAGAATGAAACGAAAAACCCCTGCATAGATTGTAAAAAAACAAACTATGCAGGGGTTTTAATGAAAGATTATATCGAAGAGAGAGCGATTGAGATTGCATATTATATTATTGAACATAAGGCGACAGTGAGACAAACTGCGAAACAATTTGGAGTTAGCAAAAGTACGATACATGTGGTAGTAACATGGTGGAACGGTTTGTGTGGATTGTGAAATAGAGAAAATATGGATTGAATATACCGGATTTTCGATGGAGAAGATAGATTAGTCGTGTTTTATAATTGGCTGTTTTTAGGAAGAGATACAAGGTGTATACCTTGAATAATATAGTGAAGAATTTCAGGACTATATGATGTTGAGGCGTAGTCGAAATATGGGTTAAATAAGGGTAAATGCAGATGCACAAGCAGAGATGGAAGAATCAGCAAATAACGATAAGGCTATAAAAAACAAGCATATGAGAATGCGCAGAAATTATTAGAACAATATGTTGTGACAATTGGCGAACAATCAGGAAAACAATATACGGTAGAATGGTTAGATAAACCTAAAACACTGAACGAAGGAGAGCAAATAGATGAAGAGTAATATAGTTAAATTATTAATTGCATTAGTTGTGATTATTGCAGTTATTATAATTTCATGCTTTGTGTAAAACGTATGGACAGTACATTGTTAGAATACAAGGGTGGTTTACAGGAGATATCCCTTTGACTGGCTCATACTTTAACTTGATGGAGGTTTAGAATTTTAGGACTATTTCAAGGAAGATTTTCATAGTATTGGACAAAGGCAAAATGAGAAGAAAGAGGCGGATGCTCCGCTGTGAAAAAACAGAAGTTAAATTATCGATTTCATAATCCGAATACAGCGGAAGTAACCGCTGATATTCTACTTAAAGTTTTTCTTGAAGCAAATGCTAAGAAGGTTGAGACGGCTGTTCAGGAGGCTGCGGAGCAGCTTCCTGATGGTAAAGAATGTGATATGGGGCACTCGGCATAGAAGATATGTTGAGTGTCCTAATTTTATTGAGAGTTTATATTTTGTTCGCTTGTGCTATGACTAAAAATTAGATAAAATTAGTCATAGAAAGTCATTGATTAGTCATAGAATTTAGTCATAGACGAAATGGAAAGGCGGAGTAATATGATTTATACAGATAGCCAGTTAAAAGAGAAGATTGTACAGATGATAAATGACTTTGAAAGTGAAGTTGTAGAATTTAAAGAGGCCAGAAGTAATTACTCATTTAATGATATTGGAAAATATTTTTCTGCGCTTAGTAATGAAGCAAATATTCGTGGATTTCAAGAAGCGTGGTTAATATTTGGGATTTCTGATGACAAAAAATATGTCGGTACAGAATTCAGAAAGCAAGGAAGTTTACAGAGTTTAAAGAAGGAAATTGTCAATGGAACAAATGAAAGATTAACTTTTATGGAAATCTATGAATTGACTACGGAGAAATGTCGTGTCATAGTATTTCAGATTCCACCTGCAATTAGAGGTATTCCTACAACTTGGCAAGGAGCTGCTTATGCGAGAGAACATGAATCAGTGTGTCCATTGCCAATGAATAAAGTTGACTTGATTAGAAGTCAAATAGGTATGGATTGGTCAAAAGAAATTGTAGAAGATGCATCAATGGAAGATTTGGATTCAGAGGCAATTAAGAGAGCCAGAGAATTATTCTCAAAACGTCAAAGCGATAGGAAGAAGGCTCAGGAAGTTTTAAATAAGTTATCAGATGTTGAGGTTTTAAATAAAGCAGGAATTACTATTAAAGGGAAAATTACTAGAACGGCATTGCTTTTATTAGGAAATAGTGAATCGGCACATTATTTTGACGGGTTTATTCCTAGAATTACATGGACCCTATACAATGCGGATAACTCGGTTAAGGCATATGAACATTTTGACATGCCGATGCTTTTAGCGGTAGATAAAGTGTATTCCAGAATAAGAAACGTAAAGTATCGCTATATTGCTGGTCAGCAGACTTTGTTTCCAGATGAAGTAGATCAGTATGAACCAGAACTGATAAAAGAGATTATTAATAACTGTATTGCACATCAGGATTATCGTTTACGTGGAAAAATTAATGTGGAAGAATTTGAAGATAAACTGGTTTTTATCAATGAAGGTGCTTTTATTCCAGAAACAATAGAGCAAGCATTGGAACCAGGTTATAAGCCGCCTTATTATAGAAATGTATTCTTGTGTAATGCTATGGTGAACTTATATATGATTGATACAAATTCAATGGGGATTCCTATGATGTATCAGATACAGAGAGATAAGTGTTTCCCATTGCCGACGTATGATTTAAATACAATAAATAGAGTTAAAGTTACAGTTTATGGGAAAATTTTGGACAAGAATTATACGCAGCTTTTATATTCAGATGCAGATTTGAATATGAGGACTGTATTCTTGCTGGATCAGGTTCAAAAACATGAAGTGATTTCAAAAGAAAGCTTTAAGTCTTTAAAGAAACGTGGATTAATAGAAGGTCGATATCCGAATGTTTTTGTGTCATTTAAAGTGGCTGATATTGTAGGTCAAAAGGCAGCCTATGTCCGTAATAAAGGATTAGATGATGATATTTGCAAGCAGTTGATTATTAAGGCTTTGGAATCGATGGGAGAAGCAAGCAAACAGGAATTAATGGAAGTGTTGGAAAAAGCTCTACCAGAAGTTCTTAATGATGAGCAGAAATCTAAGAAAGTATCCAATCTTTTGCAAGCAATGAAAAGGGAAGATATCGTGGATGTTAAAGGAAAAAATAGGTATGCAAAATGGTATTTGAAATAACATAGTTTTGAGTATAAAACCATATCAAACATTATTAAGCGAAAGATTGCATATTTCCTTTGAAGATGATGGGAATTTTGGGAAAATAATTGAACCAAATCCGACGAAAAACTTTACCAATGAAATTGATGCAGTGGTTTTGGAATGTCAAAATAAGCTGGGAAAGACTTACTCACAATTAAACAAAATTGTTGATTGTGTGCTTAAAAGTGTAACACCTATTTTGCAAAGTGATTATTATACAACGGTATTTGAAAATATTACTATGGATTTAAAACATAATTTATCGCCAGAGGAATTCACGATATAATAAAGTTGTAACAGAACTATATATCTATGACAGGAAGGTTAACATACATGAACATAGCAGCATATTGTCGTGTCTCTACCGACACAGCAGATCAGCTTAACAGCTTAGAAGCGCAGAAAGCGTTTTTCTCTGAATATACAAATCGAACTGGTGATACCTTAGTAAGATTATATGCAGACGAGGGTATTTCCGGAACTAAAATTAAAAATCGTAAGGAATTTCTTCGTATGATGGCAGATGCAGAGAAAGGTCTGTTCGATATGCTTGTTGTAAAGGACATTTCTCGCTTTGCTAGAAATACCGTAGACTTACTGCAGAATATTCGCAAATTAAAAGCATTGGGTATCGAGACACAGTTTCTTACAGCCAATATGACCGGCATGGGTAATAGTGAATTTGTCCTTACTATTTTTGGCGCTCTTGCTCAGGAAGAAAGTGCGAATACTTCAAAACGTGTGAAGTTCGGTAAGAAGATGAATGCTGAAAAAGGACGAGTTCCTAACATTGTGTATGGTTACGAAAAAACAATCGGAGACTATTTTAATCTTGAAATCAATAGGGAAGAGGCAAAAGTCGTACAGCAGATTTACAAATGGTATACAGAAGAAGGTTTCGGTGCTGCGAAGATTGCGAATATGCTGAATGAAAAAGGCTATAAGACGAAACGTAATTGTAAGTGGAGTCAGAATGCAATCTGCCGTATCTTAACCAACGAAATCTATACAGGCAAAATTATCAATGGAAAGCAGGAAGTAAGCGATTTTCTGACCGGACAGCGAAAAGATAAAGATGAAACAGAATGGTTTGTAGTTGAACGACCAGAAATTCGAATCATTGAAGATGAAACTTTTGAACGAGCGCAGGAAATCTTACATGGAAGACATGATTCATTTAATCTTACTCATGAACGTCAGAGTAATAAGCACCTGTTTTCTACATTGATTAAATGTAAGGAATGTGGTTGGTCTTTCCGTAGAACTGTTCGTACCTACAAGAATACTTACGTGCGCTGGGTATGTTCCGGACGTAATGGACATGGAGCAGATAGCTGTCCAAACAAAACAACGGTAGATGAAGATGAATTAATTGAAGTTCTTCAGAAATATTTTGCAAATGTTCTGAAGCAGAAGAAAAAGGTTATCAATTATGTGGTAAATGAATTCCAGCGTGTTTACAAAGCAAAAGATGAAAATCTGGAATATGAAAAAGAACTGAATAATCAGCTTGCGAAGTTGAGAAAGTCCCGTGAAAAATATATGGACATGTACACCGATGATCTGATTTCTCGTGAGGAGTTAAATGAGAAAATCGGTGGCATGCGTAAAGAAATCGAACGTCTGGAAAATGAACTGAAAATGGTTTCCTATCATCGGACAAAAGGGGAACAGTTAGAGGCAATCCTTAATAATACATTCAAGACCATCGAAGATATTACGGATGTACCCCAGATGACAAATGTGCAGTTGAAAAAACTTATCCAGAAGATTGAAGTGGATAAAGATGGAAATGTAGATATTTATCTTCGTCTGTTGGGCGATTTGGGCTTAGATGAAACCATTTTTATAGAAGAAAATACCGTTCCATTTGGTAACGACCACACATAAGGATGTAACAGACCGTCTCTTGCAGATTAATCCCGGACTGGCACATGAGGCACGTAAGATTTTGGACTTGAATAAGTCTGAACGGCATATCCGGGGAGGTTTGGCTACAAAAGAGAAATATTTGCATATGGAGCACAGATAACGAGAGCAGAAGAGAGGAATATAACATTACTCATCACAAGTTTGAGTCGATAGTAAAACCGCTGGAAATCCATGGCTATAAGGATTCCGGCGGGTGCTTGAGGGTATTATGAAGTCTGTATCAGATGCCGTTTCGTTTTCCCGCATCATCCCAGTCTGTACCGCTAAAATGGGAAGCATTCCGGCAAAAAGTTGAGTATTTCCCGTTTCTGCCGGAGAAGTTGAAATTAGTCCATGCTCTGATTTTGCAGGGTGCCGAAATATCTTTTTCTCGATTATTACTTGCACTTTCCTGAACAACTACTTCCCCCGCAGCATCTGCACCTATCATATGGTTCACCACTACATCGGCTAATACAGAAATCCCCTGTTCTTTGAGTGCTCTTGTTGCTTCAAGATACTCGTCTTTTGTACCATATTTGGTAGGTATACTTCCTTTTTGGTCAAATTCTCCCAAGTCATAAGTATCATATACATCATAGCCAACACTTTTTCGTCCATTTGCCCCTTTATAGGCAGGTGGAAGCCAAATCATATTAATTCCGGCCTCTTTTAGTGTTTTGGCCTGTTTGGCGCAGCGTTTCCAAAGCAGAGAGGTTTCCGGAAGATACCATTCAAAGTATTGAATCATAGTCTTATTTTCCATCGTATCACTCTTCGAAACAATCTAGATTATTGTAACATACAATACATTCCATTAAAAGATATCACTTTTCTATCGACAGATAAAAAAACAAATGTAAACTTATAATGGTTTCATGGTTGACAATAGAAAGCGTTTATGATAAATTGTTTTTGGAAAATTTTGTATTTAGATTTAAAATATGGAGGTTACAATAAATGTCTACATCAGAGTTAACGAGAAATAAAACATTGGACATGGTTTACATTGCCATGTTTGCGGTGCTAGTAGCAATCTGTTCATGGATTTCTATTCCGGCGACAGTGCCGTTTACGCTACAGACTTTTGGCGTATTTGTGGCAGTCGGTGTTTTGGGAGGAAAAAGAGGGACCCTTTCTATCTTGGTTTACCTGTTATTAGGAGCAATTGGAATTCCTGTTTTTGCAGGTTTTTCAGGTGGTATTGGAATTATCATAGGTAATACCGGCGGTTATATTATTGGCTTCCTTATGTCAGCGCTTGTTATGTGGGGAATGGAGAAATTGTTGGGCAGAAAGACATGGGTACTGGCACTTTCTATGGTGCTTGGTCTTTTGGTTTGCTATGCATTCGGAATAGTCTGGTTTATTGTGGCTTACACAAGAAGTACAGAACCAATTGGATTGTGGACAGCACTTGGATGGTACGTGTTCCCGTTTGTAATTCCTGACCTTGTCAAAATTGTATTGGCACTATTTGTTTGTAAAAAACTTACAAAGGTAATCAAAATAAATTGAAGGTATGGAAAGTGACGGAATATCAGTATATAATAAGGGCACATCACGGGATGTGCCTTGCTTTTTTTGAAGGAAAAGGTTATAGCAGTGAATTCACGAGACAAATGGGAGAAATTAAAAGCCGACTTTTAGAGAATCCGTATGTCCGTATCACAGGGCAGACGGATTCTATTTGTAGTGCATGTCCTAATAATAGACAGGGAATTTGTGTAGAGACAGAAAAAGTTTCCAAGTACGATAGACAGGTATTTTTGCGATGCGGACTATCGGAGGGAGATGTGATGCCATTTCTTCATTTTGAGAAAAAGGTATACGACAATATACTACTACCTGGCAAAAGAGAAGAAATCTGTGGAAACTGTGAGTGGAATACCCTGTGTTGTTCGAAAAATATTATGTATGGCAGGAGAAACTATGACGACTAAGGGAAAGGTATTGGAGCTGTTTGAATCAAATAAAGGAGTATATTTTTCGGGTGAGGAGATTGCGCAAACACTTAGTGTATCCAGAGCTGCAGTCTGGAAGGCTGTTAAGAATCTTAGGAATGAAGGATATGTGATAGATGCGATTACAAACAAAGGATATTGTCTTTCTGTAAAAACAGATATCTTATCACCGCAGGGGATCCAAAAATATCTGAATCCGGAATATTCGAATATGGATATTATGGTTCTTCAGACGGTCGATTCAACAAATGTACTAGTTCGCGAAAAGGCGAATAGCGGTCTGGCTGAAGGGTATGCTGTTATCTCTAATGAGCAGACGGAGGGAAGGGGGCGTTATGGACGTAAATTTTTCTCGCCGTATGGAACGGGTGTTTATATGAGTCTTTTGCTTAGACCGGATCATTATTCTGCCCGTCAGGCAGTCAGAATTACAACGATGGCAGCAGTTGCGATGTGTGAGGCAATAGAGGATGTATCCGGTGAAACAGCACAGATTAAATGGGTGAATGATATTTATGTGAAGGGGAAAAAGGTCTGTGGTATTTTGACAGAGGCCTCGTTTGGACTTGAAAGTGGAATGTTAGAATATGCTGTACTTGGCGTAGGAGTGAATGTCTATGCTCCGCAGGAAGGATTTCCAGAGGAGATTGAACAGATTGCAGGAGCTGTATTTGACAGCACACAGGATGACATAAAAAATCATCTCGTGGCTGCTTTTTTAAATCGTTTTATGGGCTACTATGTAGCACAGAATCCTATCCGGTATATAGAAAAATATCGAAACCGCAGCCTTGCTGTTGGAAAACAGATTATGGTTATCTCAGGAAATAAGACTCGGAATGCCTCTGTGTATGGAGTGGATGATGAGTGTCGGCTGCTGGTAAAGTATGATGATGGAACGAAGGAAAGCCTGGCATATGGGGAAATCGATATCAGGTTCTGAGTATACTAATCAACGCGGAAATGCTGCGGGATATTCACGAGGATTGTACTGTATAAGAATAAAACGTCCGCATCCGCGTTGATGTCAAGGTGTTCTGCCACGTAATCCATGTGAATGTAACGCAAATCTACCACATAGATTTCTGAATAAGCATCTGCCAGCAATGGGCTTAAGGAACTTCCAAAGCTGTCCCGAAAAACAATTAAAGTCTTTTCTGCTTTTGAAGATGGATTTTCTACCTTCAGAAGCGGTGCGGCTCCAGATAAGAAAATATCGTACATATCTAAAGATTTTTCGTCCGTCAGCTTGTCCAAATCATAAATGCTAGTTGTTTTTTCTGTGTCGTAGTGGTAAACAGTGCAGTTCTCTAACAAATCATTCGTGTAGTAGGACAGTATATCTGGCTTCATATTCAATGCTGCATGTGAATGGTGCACACCGTAAAAATCTGAAATTTTCTTGATCGTATATTCAGGACTCTCCACGGATACTCCCATCTTATCTTTCAAAAGCCGGCTGATTTTTAGAAGATTCATCTGATTCCAGTGGGAATCGGTTCGGTAATAATCTTTCAATTCCAAATGTCCTTTCAAAGATATTGTCTGGACGTTCTCTAACTCTGCCTCAAACATCCGATAAATCCTGTGGTAATCGACAGAAGGATAAATGCTGTCTGTAAGGTAGCAGCTTTTATCCGGTATCAGTGCGAAATAACAGGAATTCTCAGAAAAATAGGAATCCTTTAAAGTGTTTAATTTCTGGATGGTCGTGTGTACGGCTTCATAATTGTAGTCTGCCTCTAATTTCACGGCACTGCCGTCTGAAATGATGACGTCATTATTTGCTATTTTTTTAAAGATATTAAGATTTAAAAATGAATGAAATTTCCTAAAATTTTCTCGGAGCGGAAACTGATCTGACAGGTATGTCTCTAAATCATCCGGATAGGTTCCGTTCTCCAAGGTTTCCATAGAGAGCGTTGGACGCTGCGTCAGATGGCGGCGTTCGCTTTCGCTGATTTCTTTGTCTGGTGTTGCAAAAAAGATGATGTCAAAAATGATAATAACACCAAAAAATAAAGTAATTGTTATATATTTTTTCACAGGCTTCTCCTAAAAACGAAAATATAAAAACGGGTTAAATGAACCATTGATCAAATAGGTGGTCGCTGTCAGCAGGATTAAGATTACAAATACTGGTTCCAATATAGATAACTGTTTTTTGAATCTCATATATATATTCCTCGGAAGCGGTGTTCCAGCAATCATAGAAATCACAATCAAAAACCGATAATTACATGTGAGGAACAAGCTTTCCTTGGTAACAAGTGTACCGGAAAACAAATGGCGGATTCCAATGAGTGCTTCCTGCATGGAGTTTGCACCAAAAATCAAGAAACTTACCAACACAAAGAACAGACTGAGCATTCGTTGCAAAACAGGGTTTAGCCAATCTTTTATAATGTAATCTTCTAAAATTAACAGTATAAAAAAGAGCAGTCCCCAACAGATAAAATTCCAATTTGCACCGTGCCACATTCCGGTCAAAAACCAGACGACGAATAGGTTAAATATATGACGTTTTTTTGAACAATGGCTTCCACCAAGAGGGATATAGACATAGTCCCTAAAAAATGATGAAAGTGTGATGTGCCATCTTCGCCAGAAATCCTTGATGGAAGTGCAGACAAACGGATAATTAAAATTCCGAGGCAGTTCAAAACCGAACATTTTTCCGAGTCCGACTGCCATATCCGAGTAGCCGCTGAAATCAAAATAAATCTGAAGGGAATAAGCAACGGCATATGCCCAGGTCATCAAAATGTCTGCGCCCGGCGCATAGTGGCTGGAAAATTCGCCAAGCTGATTTGCAAGAAGTATTTTCTTTCCAAGTCCGATCGAGAAATATAGAATGCCATCATATATTTTCTCAAATGAATGAGACCGTTTCTGAAGCTGTTCATGAATCCAGTCATAAGTAACAATAGGACCTGCAACTAACTGTGGGAAAAAGCAGATATATAAGGCAAGGTTTAAAAGATTTCTTTCCACGGGAACCTGACCACGTCTCACATCAATCAGATAGGATAGCATCTGAAAGGTATAGAATGAAATGCCAAGCGGCAGTACCACATGCAGTAGTTTAATATCTGTACCACAGAGAGTATTTACATTTTCTATAAAAAAATCTGTATATTTATAATACAACAGAGGTCCCAGACAGCACAGAATTGCAAAAACAAAAACGAGTTTGCTTTTGTATCTGTCAATCAGGAGACCGTTCATATATGCGAGTAAAATACTACTAAACATAAGAAGCAGAACCCCAGGACGCTCCGCGGAATAAAATAGCAAAGACAATATAAGTAAGGATGCGTTTTTAAAGCGTTTCCCGGTCAGATAGTAAATGCCTACAAAGACTGGTAAAAATAAATAGATAAAAGTAATGCTTGAAAATAACATAAAAGTCTCCATAATTTAAAAAAGCTTGTGCAATATCTGCAACAAGCTCTTTATTTAATAGTCATATCGTTTAAGTTGTTGATGAAATCTACTGAACTCATGCTGAAGATTACATATGTGTTATATACAACTCTTGTCGTAATAGCTTCAGGCTCTACACAAACCCATTTTCGTATTGGTGCTGTCTGCATTAAAGATTCAGCGGCAGCATTTGCATCGTCTGCATTGTCAAACTTCAAAGCAATCACAGAGTGTGCAATGGGAGATATCATTGGTTCTGAGACAGCTGCGCTTTCCAGACCCGTTAACTCTTCTACACCAAAATGGTGTTTCATTTCATCTTTGTTAGCAATATCAATTGGCATAGTTGTGACAGTTGAGTTGTACAACTCGGCATCTGTGTTTTCGTAAACTTTATCAATTAACTGTTCAGCTGCAATATCAACTGTAGCTTCATTTAAACCGTCAGCCTTTTTGTTACCACATCCAAACGAGCCGGCAACAAGAGTTAATCCTAAAAGTAATACAAGTGATTTTCTAATAAATTTTGTCTGCATGATAAATCCTTTCCTGACATTTTTTATACGCAGACATTTTATCATAAACAAAGTTAAATAGCAACGAAAATTATGACAACAAAAAAGTGGAAATAGATGTTTGGTTACTTTTCACGGGTTGACTGGCATTAAAATAACCGATGGTGTAGACTGAATAT
>CALBNS010000035.1 GCA_937896665.1 uncultured Clostridia bacterium | reverse complement strand
AATGCAGTAAAATCAATGGTTTCAAGCTGATTTTTCTATTAATCAGCAGACACTATTTACTAATTCAAGAATTTGACCATGAAGGTCCTGTTTTTGACCATGAACAGAATCCCAAAATAAAAGGTCAGCCATCCTGCTACTATTTTTCACTTTTATAGAATTCCTCTGCATTTTTGAAAATATTCGCCTGAAACGGCGTAGATTACTTGTGACATGTTTGCAGATGCCTTCAGAAAAAGGGGGTATCTGCAAACATTAGATTATTGGATGTGAATTTAGCTCCTACTGAATCTTTTGGATAAAATCTTCCATGGATTCTGCCTTTGCAGCAACTTTTACCCAACTGCTTAACACATTCAAATCCTTCTCTTCTTTTATCCTATTGCGAAGCTCATATGGTATTTCTCCGAGTTCCTTCAAAATCTGGCATAACACGTCGATACGTCCTTCTGCTCGTCCTTCCGCAAGACCTTCTGCGCGCTCATCTTTCAGCATCTCCTCAAAAATCATAAAACGTTCCCCCATTTCCCGGTTCCCCTTCACTTCACGAACCGATTCCTGTAACATCTTTACATTCACCTGACTCGCATAGATAAGGGGCCTCGCACCAATGAAACTGGTTGGTCGAAAGCCCCTTCATAGTTTTACTCTATTTATCAGTATTCTTATTCTTCGTCCTGACCGTAAAGCTTGATTAACTTATTGAGGTACGCATATCTTTCTTTTGCATTTTCTTCTGATTTTGCGAATAAAGCTTCTGCTCTCTCAGGATTACTTCTTACTAGTGCGTTGTAACGTACTTCGCCATTTAAGAATTCCTTGTAATCTTCTGTTGGAGCCTTACTGTCTAATGTGAACTTATTGCCTTCTGCTGCAGGATTGTAACGGAAGTTGTGCCAGTAACCTGATTTTACTGCCAATTCTTCTTCTGTCTGAGCTTTGCTCATACCCTTTTTAATACCATGGTTAATACATGGAGCATATGCAATAATCAGGGACGGGCCCGGATAAGCCTCAGCCTCTGTAATTGCCTTGATTGTCTGGTTAAAGTCAGCACCCATTGCTATCTGAGCTACATATACATAACCATAACTCATTGCAATACTTGCCATGTCTTTCTTCTTCACTTCTTTACCTGCTGCCGCGAACTGTGCAATCGCACCGGTTGGTGTAGATTTTGAAGATTGGCCACCTGTATTAGAGTAAACCTCTGTATCGAATACCATGATGTTGACATCCTGACCAGAAGCTAATACATGGTCAACGCCACCAAAGCCGATATCATATGCCCAACCGTCTCCACCAAAGATCCACTGTGATTTCTTAGCTAAGAAATCTTTGTTCTTTAGGATATATTCTCTTGTTTCACATGTGCAGTCATGTGCCTCTAATGCTGCAACTAATTTGTCTGTTGCTGCACCATTTGTAGCGCCACAGCTAAATGTATCCAGCCATTCTTTTGCTGCTGCAACTACTGTTTCGTCCTTACCGTTTTCAACGATTTGTTCAACTTTAGCCTTTAAACCATTACGTAATGCTTTCTGAGCTAATAACATACCATATCCAAATTCTGCATTATCTTCAAACAATGAGTTAGCCCATGCCGGACCATGTCCTTTTTCATTGACTGTATATGGTGTAGATGGCGAAGAGTTACCCCAGATAGAAGAGCATCCTGTTGCATTCGCAATATACATTCTGTCACCAAATAATTGTGTAACTAATTTCGCATATGGAGTTTCTCCACAACCTGCACAAGCGCCTGAGAATTCAAGCAACGGTTGTTTGAACTGACTTCCTTTTACAGTTGTCTCTTTGTATTTTGCAACAACTTCAGGTTTTACCGGAATCTCACGTCCATAATTGAAGAAATCCTGTTTGCCTGCATTTGCTTCCATATTATCCATAACAAGAGCTTTTTCACCCTTCTTTCCCGGGCATACATTCGCACATGAACCACAGCCTGTACAGTCGTAAGCCGATACTGTCATTGTAAACTTCATATCCGGCATACCAATCATATCAATTGTCTCAAGTCCTTCCGGTGCATTTGCCACTTCTTCTTCCGTCAAAGCAACCGGACGGATAACTGCATGTGGACATACGTAAGAACAACGGTTACACTGGATACAGTTTTCTGGCTTCCATACTGGAATATCTACTGCAATACCACGTTTTTCGTATGCAGCTGTTCCTGATGGTGTTGTACCATCTACATATTCATTAAATGCAGATACCGGAAGGTTGTTACCTTCTTGTGCATTTACCTTCGCTTGAATATTCTTAACGAAGTCTACAACTTCTTTTCTTCCGCCGCTTACTTCCGGTGCGAATAAGCCTTCGTCTTCACAGTCTTTCCAAGAATCCGGTACTTTGATTGCAACAATCTGCTGTGCTCCGGCATCAATTGCATCATAGTTCATCTGTACAACCTTATCGCCTTTTTTACCATAAGAAGCCTTCGCAGCCGCTTTCATAAGTTCGATTGCCTGTTCTTCCGGAATAATCTCTGCAAGTTTGAAGAATGCAGACTGGAGTACTGTATTAATACGTCCGCCAAGTCCGATTTCTTTACCAATCTTGATACCATCGATTGTATAGAACTTGATATTATGATTTGCAATAAATGCTTTTACCTGTCCCGGCAAGTGTTCTTCAAGTCCTTCCATATCCCATGAACAGTTGAGTAGGAATGTACCGCCATCAACTAATTCCTGAACCATGTTATATTTATTCACATAAGATGGGTTATGGCAGGCAACAAAATTCGCTTTCTTAATTAAATATGTGGATTTAATTGGTTTCTTACCAAAACGAAGATGTGACATTGTAACACCACCGGACTTCTTAGAGTCATAATCAAAGTAGGCCTGTGCATACATATCTGTGTTATCACCGATAATCTTAATCGAGTTCTTGTTCGCACCTACTGTACCGTCAGCGCCAAGTCCCCAGAACTTACAGTTAATTGTGCCTTCCGGTGTTGTGACAAGCGGTGCACCAACTTCTAACGATAAATTAGTCACATCATCCACGATACCGATTGTGAATTTCTGTTTTTCTGTATTGTCATATACTGCAACAATCTGTGCAGGTGTTGTATCTTTTGAACCCAGACCGTAACGTCCTGTGAATACAGGCACTGCATCGAATTTTGTTCCTTTTAATGCAGCCACTACATCCAAATATAATGGTTCGCCAAGTGCACCAGGTTCTTTTGTTCTGTCTAATACAGAAATCTGTTTTACAGAATCTGGAATTGTATTAACGAGTGCTTCTGCTGAGAATGGTCTATAAAGACGTACCTTAACAACACCAACCTTTCTTCCTGCTGCGGTTAAGTAGTCTACAGTCTCATCAATTGTATCACATACAGAACCCATTGCTACGATAACATGTTCTGCATCCTGGGCGCCGTAATAGTTGAACAATTTATAATTTGTTCCAATCTTTTCATTAACTTTATCCATGTACTCCTGTACGATTGCAGGCATTGCATCATAATAAGGATTACATGCTTCTCTTGCCTGGAAGAAGATATCCGGGTTCTGAGCAGAACCTCTCTGACATGGATGATTCGGATTCAATGCGTTTCTTCTAAATGCATCAATCGCATCCATATCTGCCATATCTTTCAAATCTTCATAATCCCATGTTTCAATCTTTTGAATTTCATGAGATGTTCTGAATCCATCAAAGAAATTGATAAAAGGAATCTTTCCTTTAATAGCTGCTAAATGTGCAACCGGAGTTAAGTCCATAACTTCCTGTACACTTGATTCACAAAGCATTGCACAGCCTGTCTGACGACATGCGTACACGTCTGAATGATCTCCAAAAATAGATAATGCATGACTTGCCAAAGCACGTGCGGATACATTAAATACACCTGGTAATTGTTCACCTGCGATTTTATATAAATTAGGAATCATAAGTAATAATCCCTGTGATGCTGTATATGTGGTTGTCAACGCACCTGCTGCCAAAGAACCATGTACTGTTCCCGCTGCACCTGCTTCCGACTGCATCTCTGTTACCTGAACAGGTTGTCCAAAAATATTCTCTCTGCCCTGTGTAGCCCATTCGTCTGTTGCTTCAGCCATAACAGATGATGGTGTAATAGGATAAATCGCTGCAACATCTGTAAATGCATATGACGCATGAGCTGCTGCATGATTACCGTCCATGGTTTTCATTTTTCTTCCCATTGCTTTTGTCCCCCTTAAATATTATATCAAAAATATGTGATTTTCTATGAACCATTATACACTTCTTTTTTAATAAAATCCACAGGAACTTTCATTCTTCTTCGTCTATTTTTTAACATTGTCAGAATATTCCAGCAAAAAAATACGCAACCATTATTGGAACCTCAAGTAAAACCAACAATAACATCAAACTATTCTTACTTCTCGTAATCTGACTAGAAATTACGATATTTAAAAAATAAATTAAAATACAAAAACCAATTTTCGTAAGATATGTCACAATAAGCAACATCAAGATAGAGCAATGGACTGCATCTGATAAAAACAGTAAATTCCCGGCTGATGCATTGAGATATGAAAATCCACTTAAAACATTTGCTGCTGATAAAAGCTCTTTACCGTAAAATATAATTGTAACTGCCACCACCCAAAACAAGCCAATCAATATTTTGTACTTAAAAAAACGTCTTTTCCCTACTTTTGTTGTATGTATCAAATATTGCATCTTCCATTCTTTTTCATAAGGAATGATTGATGCCGACAGTATAACAATAACTGCTATGATTTTTGCAGTCTGTAAAAGATGATATGCTTTACTTTCTTTTCCCAAAACACTTTCATACGCGAATGGGGAAATCAGAATACACTCTTTACCAGTTTTCTCTGCATTATCATATAAATACGTTGCCGTATCATAGACTTGCTGTAATCCGTTCAAATGATGAATATTATATGTTTCATCTGTTGCCAATTCCTGCTGTTCCTGCAAAAGTGTATTTAGATTTACAACGTTTCTTCGCTCACTTTGCCTCCCCATTCTTGGTAATATCTGTCTGCATACACATCCTCCATGGAGAGAAAGTGAATTGAAACACCTTCATAAGAAGATAATAAAAAAAACAGCAATATAAGTGCCCAGATTCCCCTTTGTGCAAACAAAATCTTATAGCTTTCCAAACCTACATATGGCATTTTATGAAGTAAATGCAGAAATGGGTCCTTTACCTTTTCTATTAATTTCTCTACTACTCCTGCCGGAACAACCGGATATCCATGTTCACCCTGATACAGGATTCCAAGAATCGATATCACCACAAGAACCAATAAAATCATCTGATTCAATCTTATAATATTCACAGGGTATCCAAAAATATTTAGGTTCAAATATGTCTCATATAGCCCTGTAGGCTCTATCAAATGAAGTATATTCACATATTTAAAAAACACCAGACTACTGCTATCTGCCAACCACCTTTGCAACACAAATTCTACTGCAAAACCACAGACTAAAACCCCGCTTGTCAAAATAAAATGTTTTATTGTCAACTGTAAAAGCCAAATCAGGCATCCAAAAATCACCATGAACAACACTTTTGTAATGAAAAGCCGAATTAAAAATCCCCCTACTGTGTAACAATGTGGTATATAGAAAAATCGTTTCACTGTCTGAATCGGTATATCATACTGCATTATTCTCCCATACTGTACTTGAAGCAGAAACAACCGAATAGCATAAATCAGAAATGTAACTACAGCAATTACGATACTTAGAATGCATATCCGTTTGATAACCAGACGTTTTCTTCCACCTTTTGTAGCATGAATTATTTTTTTCATGCCTGACCTCTTTGTGTCATCAAATGCAGTTATCATAAATAATACATAAAAAAACATCAAGTAAGAGCATGCTTCTGAATCAAAAAAAGCTTCCTCTAACGAAACATCTTTTTTAGTAACCTTCCAATCCCGGATATCCTCATAATCCTTGAGTGTTTTACAAATATTCCTATAAGAAAAACTATTCTTCTCTGCATGAATGCTTACACTCAACATTGTTTCCGACGATTCTTTCATATTCTGGTAAAACGTATTATAATCCCTGCTATTTGTTTCTTCTTGCTTTACTTCTAAAGGGTTATCTATTGGAAGAGAAAGAAAAATTGTAAGCATGATAATTACCATAACCACAAAGATATGCTTTGTGGAAAATAAAATACGCTTCATTTCTCCCATATTATCAACCCCTTTGTGTCTTCATGTATTTTAAATACGCTGCTTCTAAATTATCAGTCTCCGTATTCTCTAACATCTCCCGTATGGAAAGAAATGCGACCTTTTTTCCCTCCTTCATCACAAGAACCTTGGATGCCACATTCTCAATGTCACTCACAATATGTGTACACCACAATACAATCCGGTTTTGGGCATATGATTTTATATATTCTGTCATACGAAGCCGCTCCTCAATATCTAACCCTGCCGTAGGTTCGTCCAATATCACAATCCGTGGATTTCCTAGCAATGCCTGTGCGAAAAGAATCCTTTGTTTCATACCACCTGAATATTCTTCTAGTCTTTTATGGCGTACTTCATACAAGCCAATAAACCTCAGTAATTCCTCAATCTGTTTTTTTGCTGCTATCTTTTTTATGCCTTTCAGTTCAGCCATATAATACAAAAAAGTCTCGGCAGAAAATTGGTCATACACACTCTGTTCCTGTGGCATGACACCAATCTGTTCTCTGTATTTTTCTTTCATTTGAAGAATTTCACAACTGTCTAGCGTAATTGTTCCTGAATCCCTTTTAACATTGTCTGTAATCAAATGGATTAATGTACTCTTTCCCGCACCATTAGGTCCAAGAATTCCTGTAATACCATGTGTAAATGTACAGGAGAAATCCTGTATTGCAACATTTCCTTTATATACTTTTGTTAAATTCTGAATTTCTAGTATCATTACCGGTTCTCCCTCATTACATCTATCCACACACACCGACCAGATTCGATATTTGACTTTTCAAAGTAAGAATACGATACAATATTCCACAAATCATCCAACCGGAACAGAAATACCCTGTCTGATGTTGAAACAAAATATACCCGATTGTCCGTTGGTAGTGAATATTTCACAAACGTGATGCGCTTTCCATCCATATCATAAATATAAATACCATTTTCATCCTCTGGCACCATTGTATTCCCATAGGAATAATTTAGCCGGTATAAATATGTACCATCTGAGAAGAATGGTCCAAACACTTCATCATCTTTTGTAAGATACGTCTTTGTATTTGTTTTCACATTTATTTTATACAGATTATTTTCTATATCCATCTTATAAATATTTTTCTCAGTATAGTACTCTCCTTTTGTTCCATATGGGTCACTTGGAAGTACTATATACTCCCTGTTTTCTGTATTATATTGATATTTTTCGCCATTATAATTAAAATACATTATTTCCCCAACCCACGAATCCAAATATATCGAAGCGTTTTGCACATTATCAGCCACGACATCTCGAAGAATCACTTCAGGTGACTTATTCGGATAATTTAAATCCAACAGATACAGTGTAGTTACCTCTTTCTCCTGTTCTTCATCATAAACTACAATATTATATGCATACCAATTACGATGCATATAACCATCTGTAAATGTCATAATTGATGGCATTTCAATCCGTGACAGAGTTTTTGTTTCACTACCGTCTGCTTTCTTGGAAGCCACAACAAGTTCCTGTTTTCCCCCATGCTCTTCTAGGTATGAAAATATCAATCTACCGTTAAAAAAATGCACCTTATTCGCACCAAAAGACCAGGCATTACAATTCTTGTCCTCATGTGAACACTGTAATTTGCTACATAGTTTTTGAAAATCTATATTATCCCTGTCACTGTAGTAAAAATACTTCCCATCGCTAAAGTAATACCCATTCTCTGTTTCAACAAGAAATCCTTTTGATGACTGATTAACGGACAAATCCGAAGTGAATCCGCTAGTTATAGCCGTCTTCCCACATCCCTGCATAGACAAAATCAACAATATTATCACTGGCAAAATCGACCTGCATATCTTCCTCATAGAGCAATCCCTCCTAAGTTATATGTACTTCTTTCTCCAAAATAGAGCCTTTTTTCTGAAAACTTCGCTTAATGTCATTTTTATTCTAACTTATTTAATGATTTATGTCAATCAATACCCAATTCTCTCACTTTCATATTTTTTAGAATTGTCAGAATACTTTGATTAATCTCGTAGTATTTGCCTACAAAAAAAAGATACTAAACCGTATCTTTTTTCTGTACGTTCTTCAGTTGCCGCCATATCACTCCGGCTGACACAACTACCAGCACCGCTGCTAGAATCTGTGACACCGGAAGAGTTGTTCCCGGTATCAGAAGCTGGTCAGTTCGCATTCCTTCTATCCAGAATCTTCCTACCCCATATCCGAACAGATATAACAGGAAAATCTCTCCTTCAAATTTTTTATGTTTTCTCCAGAAGAGAAGAAAGATGAGAACACCTAAGTTCCACAAGGATTCATATAAAAATGTCGGATGCACCTGTATATAGGAGATTCCATCTATAATTTCCATATGCTCCATCATTGTCGGTGTCATGTCTGTAGTCCGTACCGCATCTACAGGAAGACGCATCGCAAACAGACCGTCTGTATATTCACCAAATGCCTCCCGGTTAAAGAAATTCCCCCATCTTCCGATAATCTGCCCAAGAATCAGGCCCAAACCGGCTGTATCTGCAATCAGTCCGAATGACACTTTTTTTATACGGGTAAATATATAGGTTGTAATCACAGCTGCAATCACACCGCCATAAATTGCCAGTCCACCTTCCCGCAGATTAAAAATACTTAGAAGATCATCTTTATAGCTTTCCCAAGAGAATATGACATAATACAGTCTTGCACCCACAATTGCCATAAACACAGCCCAGAGTGCCAGATCATAATAAAGCTCCGTATTCTGCCCAGTACGTTTAGCCTCCCATGTAGCCAGAAGAAGTCCAGCTACAATAGCACAGCCGATAACAATTCCATAATATGCAATGTCATAGCCAAAAATCGAAATAATCTTCCCCACATTTTCTAAATGGATTCCTAAATTCGGAAAACTAATACTTGTTGTCATATTTCGCCCACTCTCTTATCTTATACATTAAATCTAAATAAAATAATATCTCCGTCTTTTACAACGTATTCTTTACCTTCCAGTCTTACAAGTCCCTTGTCTTTTGCGGCAGCATATGTACCACATTCCATCAAGTCATCATAACTTACGATCTCAGCACGGATAAATCCACGTTCAAAATCAGAATGAATCTTTCCTGCAGCCTGTGGTGCCTTCGTGCCCTTCTTGATTGTCCATGCACGTACCTCCGGCTCTCCTGCTGTCAGATAACTGATAAGTCCAAGAATACTGTAGCTTGCTTTGATCAGTTTTTCCAGACCAGATTCTTCCAGTCCTAAATCTTCCAGAAACATTTTCTTTTCATCATCATCTAATTCCGCGATTTCCTGTTCAATCTGTGCACATACAACAAACACTTCACAGTTCTCTTTCTCAGCAAAAGCTTTTACTGACTGCACACCTTCATTGTCTGCACCGTCATTAGCCAAATCATCTTCTGCTACATTTGCAGCAAAAATAACCGGTTTGTATGTCAGAAGATTATAACTCTCCAACAGTGCAAGCTCATCTTCATCATTGACTTCAAAGCTTCTTGCCATATTGTCATCTTCCAGATGTGCTTTGATGCGCTCTAACAATTCCAATTCCTTTGCGACAGTTTTATCATTGCGTGCTACCTTAACTGCCTTCGCGATACGTCTCTCCAAAATCTCAATATCTGAAAAAATCAGCTCCAGATTAATTGTTTCGATATCACGTAGTGGTGCGATGCTTCCATCAACATGCACAATATTACTATCCTCAAAACATCTTACTACATGTACAATTGCATCTACTTCACGGATATTGGCAAGGAACTGATTACCAAGTCCTTCACCTTTTGAAGCCCCCTTAACAAGACCTGCAATATCTACGAACTCAATTGCAGCCGGAACAATCTTTTTCGTGTGGTACATCTCTCCCAACACATTCAGTCTTTGATCCGGTACAGTTACAACACCTACATTCGGGTCAATTGTACAGAATGGATAGTTTGCCGATTCTGCTCCCGCCTTTGTCAACGAATTAAACAGTGTACTCTTTCCTACGTTTGGTAATCCAACAATTCCTAATTTCATGAATTTCTCCTCTTATTCTTTCATATTTTATTATCTCTTGTTTCCATCAATATCACAAATCCTTCTGGAAAACTTATAATCACTTCTTCTGCCGCATACTGATTGCTCACACAAAGACTGTCATACGGACATAACGTATGTCCTGACAGCGGGTACTTTGCACCTTCAATTGAAAAATCTCTCACAATGCCGCCTAGTGGGAATGCCGAGAAGTACTTGCCAAAAGCTTCACTTCTTTTCAGTCTCTTCTCACTGGAAATAATAGAAATCCGGTTATATGCATCCTGAATATATGCCCGAACTCCTGCATCGTGTGCAATTTTCAGAGTCTGTATATTCGCCATCACATGATCCAGCCGTGTGCCTGTCGCACCCAAAAGCCAAATTTCGCCTGCCCCTAGTTCAATGGCAAACCTCAACGCAATCTCCGTATCAGAAGCATCCTTCACCGGATCAAATTTCCTTATGGGAATATCTGTATTTTTCTCGTAGTATGCAATCACTTCTTTGTCCACACTGTCAAAGTCACCGACAATATGAGTCGGCATAATCTGACCGCGATATAAAAACTCCAGACCACGGTCTACACCAATTAGATACTGCGGCATTTTCTCTTTTATGAAATCTGCCACAAACTCATCATCAATGTAACCTCCGCTGACTATCGCTGCACATCTACTCATGGTTTTTCAAAATCTCCATCATGTCTCTCGTATTTTGTGCTGTATCACCTTTAAATACCGCTGAACCTGCAACAATCACATTTGCTCCGGCTTTTAATACCTCTTCCACATTCGATGTATAGATACCGCCATCTACCTGAATGTCAACAGTAAGTCCCTTTGCATCAATCATGGCTTTTGTCTCACGGATTTTATCCAGTGATTCCGGAATAAACTTTTGTCCACCGAAGCCAGGATGTACTGACATGATTAATACCATGTCCACTTTATCCACATAATTCTCCAATTCAGAAACCGGTGTCTCTGGGCAGATTGAAACCCCCGCCTTGCATCCACATTCTTTGATTTTTGCAATTGTCGCATCGACATCCTCACTTGCTTCCAAATGAATCGTAATCAAATCTGCACCAGCTTTTTTAAATGCCTCTATATAACGGATTGGCTCCGTAATCATCAGATGTGCGTCACAAAACAAATTGGTTCCCGGACGAATCGACTCTAATACCGGCATTCCAAATGAAATACTCGGAACAAAAATTCCATCCATTACATCAAAGTGCAGCCACTGTGCTCCGTTTTCTTCAATCGCCTGAATCTCTTTTCCAAGTTCCTTAAAATCTGCTGCCAGCATAGATGGTGCTAAAATCATCATCGTTCTAATATCTCCTTTTTTCCTTTAATTCTTTATACATGTCCAGATAATTCTCATATCGGATTTTGTGTATCTTTCCCACTTCTAATGCATCTTTCACTGCACACCCTGGCTCATGCACATGGTCGCAGCCTTGAAATCTGCATGTCCCTTCAAAAGGTTCAAATTCTCTAAAATAATATTTCAACTCTTCTTTTTCAAAATCATTAGTATAGAGCGAACTAAATCCCGGTGTATCCATAATATAGGTTCCATCTTCAATACAAATCAATTCTGAATGCCTTGTTGTGTGCTTTCCTCTTTCAATCTTTTCACTGATGTTTCCCGTTTCCATGTTTGCATATGGCTGGAAAATATTAATCAGCGAAGATTTTCCCACACCGGACGGTCCTGCTATAGCTGTGGTTTTTCCTTGCAGCAATGTCTTTAACTGCTCTACATTTTCATTTTCCAATGCACTTGTAAAAATCATCTGATAACCACAGGATTGATATATTTCTCTTAACTCCTGCAGTTCTGACTCTGTTGCAATATCCTTTTTATTAAAACAGAGAATCACCGGAATCCCCTTGCATTCCATCATAATCAGAAACCGATCCAACAGATTAAAGTGGGGTTTCGGTTTCGTCACTGCAAATACGACCAGTGCCTGATCAATATTGGCTACTGCAGGACGAATCAGTTCATTCTGTCTTTCTAAAATCTCTATAATATTTCCTTTTTTTTCGATGTCGTCCAAAACATCTATCATTACATTATCGCCGACAAGTGGTTTTATCCTGTCTTTTCGAAAAATACCTTTCGCTTTACATTCATAAAGACCGAATCCTACTACGTGAACGTAGTAGAATCCGGCAATTCCTTTTACTATCTTTCCCTGCATAGTCAATCCTTTATATTCTCTATTCTCGACCATCTTCTGGTGTAGGTTCTTGTGAAGGTCCGGGTCCTGTACTTACATACACAGTAACTGTCGTGCCCTCTTCTACGGTTGCTCCAGGATCATGAACACCAATTACTACACCTTTACCATATTCAAAGCTTTCCTGTGTTTTTTCTTCTACTTGTAACTTCAGGGACTCCAATACATTTTCCACCTCTTTCAGAGTTTTGCCTGAAAGATTTGTTGGAATCTGAACTGTTTTTGGCTTTTCTCCCTTGCTGACCTTGTAATTCACCGTTGTTCCCTTATCGAGTTTTTCTCCAGAATTCACTGCCTGAGAAATTACTTCTCCCTTCGGACTGCTGCTGTATTCCTCGGTCACATTACCTTTTAATCCTACACTTTCCAACGCTGCCTGTGCCTCTTCCTGTGTCTTTCCTACTAATTTCGGCATAATAGCCTTCTCAGAACCCTGACTGACAACGATAGTGATTGCTGTATCCTGAGCCACCTTTTCACCGGCCTCCGGTGTTGTTCCGATAACTTTTCCGGTCTCGATTTCTTCATCAGCTCTGTAGATAACATCAATCTTACCCGTAAATCCTTTTTCAGTCAATGCAGCCTTTGCTTTCTCTTCGGACATGTTCTTGACTTCGGGAATTTCTATATCATCGCCCTTCAAGCCTGTACTTACTACCACCTGAATAATCGCACCTTTTGGAATCTTTGTTCCGGCCTGTGTTTTTTGACCACAGATATAACCTCTGTCATACTCTGCTGAGGTTTCCTGCGACACAACTTTCATCTCTAAACCAGCTTTTTCGCATTCTGCTTTCCCTTCTTCTTCTGTAAGTCCAAGCAGTTTTGGAACCTTTGTCTGTCCTTCTGTCGTCTGTTGTGTTCCCGGACCGAATTTCAGAATTCCAGTAGCCTTTCCAACTATAAAAATAAAGATGAATACACATATAACGGAAGCAACTATTGTCAGCACACGCATGATTTTTGTCATGTTCGGATTTACTTCGTCTTGCTTCTTCTTCACATCATGTATTCTGACTATCTTCTTCTCTTCCTCGTCATCCTCTAATTCTTCCTGAGCATCATCATACTCATCATCTGTGCCGTATCTTGAGCGTCTTTGAATACGTTCCAGCTCATCCGGTGTCATTATCACTGTATTGGAGCTGGTTCTCAGTGGTGAAATCACAACAAAATCTCCGTCAGGATCTCTCAATGATCGTCTCAAATCTAAAGAAAGCTGCGTCATATCAGCATAACGTCTTTCCGGACTCTTCTGTGTACATTTTAAAATAATGCGTTCAAGACTATATGGGATATCCGGTGCATATTCTGAAGGCGGGATGATGTCCTCTTGCAAATGCTTCAATGCAATTACAACTGTTGTATCTCCGTCAAACGGCAAACGTCCCGTTATCATCTCATACATGGTAATACCCAGCGAATAGACATCGCTCTTCTCGTCACTAAAACCACCTCTTGCCTGTTCCGGTGATGTATAATGAACAGAGCCCATGGCATTCGTACTGATTGTATTCGATGATGTTGCTTTTGCAATTCCAAAATCTGTTACTTTTACTTTTCCTTCTTTAGAAATAATGATATTCTGCGGTTTAATATCACGATGAATTATATGACGTTTATGTGCCGCACCAATTCCTGCACATACTTGAATTGTGATACTAATTACTTCCTTAGGTGTCAGTCTCACTTTCTTCTGAATATAGTCCTTAAGGGTAATTCCTTCTACAAGCTCCATGACAATATAATACAGTCCACAGTCTTCCCCTACATCATATACATTAACAACATTGGGATGTAAAAGTCCGGCTGCCGCCTCTGCTTCTGACTGAAACTTCTTTACAAACATCTCATCTTGACGAAACTCTGGCTTTAACACTTTCACAGCCACATAACGATTCAGCTTATGGTCTCTTCCTTTGTATACATCGGCCATGCCTCCTGTACCGATTCTTCCCATAACCTCGTATCTTTCGCTGATGATAACTCCCTCTTTTATCATATATTCACCTCACCTGAAAGGGCTTCTGCAACGATTACACCAATATTATCGCTACCGCCATTCTTATTTGCTCTTTCTATCAATTGTTCTACCGCCTCGACTACATCTCTAGCACTTCGAACAATTCGAAATATTTCTTCATCTTCAACCATGTTACTCAGACCATCTGTGCACATCAAAATAATATCTCCTTTTTTCAGGCGATATTCAAAAAAATCAATTTTAACTTTGTCTTTTGCACCAATGGCTCTAGTAATAATATTCTTATCCGGATGATGTTTGGCTTCTTCTGCGTCAATGCCTCCAAGGCGTACCATCTCCTGAACCAGCGAATGGTCTTTTGATAATTGTCTAATTTCATCATTAATCAGATATAAACGACTGTCACCAATATTTGCAAAATATAATGTATGCTCAATGACTGTTGCCGCCACCAGCGTGGTGCCCATACCCTCTAGCTTAACATCCTTCTTGGACTCTTCAATCAGCTTTTGATTCGCAGCTTCAATCGCCTTACATAGCACTGCCCTTGGTCCATCCTCCTGACTTCCATAAATCTCTGCCTTCAAAACCTCCACTGTAAAGCGAGAAGCAAAATCTCCGGCTCTATGTCCGCCCATTCCGTCCGCAACGACTAAAAGATTCGGAAGATTACCAATTGGCTTTTCAGTTGCAAATACATAGTCCTGATTCACTGCCCTGACCATTCCGATATCCGTCTTTGAAAACGTCTTCATATATTTCTCCTTCTATTCTGTCTGTACGTAACGTTGCCTTAACTGTCCACAGGCTCCGTCAATATCTGAGCCCATTTCCCTTCTAATAGTAACATTAATTCCACTTTTTTCAAGTTTATTTTTAAAATTCTCAGCACTTTTTTTGCTCGGTTTTTCGTAACTTCTTTCTTTAATTGGATTAACCGGAATAAGATTCAGATGGCAGTTACGATGCCTCAACATCTGAATCAGCTCATTTGCATCTTCTTCTGTATCGTTCACACCATGCACCAAACTGTATTCAAACGTAATCCTTCGACCCGTTTGTTCGAAGTAATAATCGCATGCCGCAAGCACTTCTGAAAGTTCATACTTATTGGCAACCGGCATCAATATTTTTCGTTTTTCCTGCGTAGAACCGTGCAGGGAAAGTGCTAGTGTAATCTGCAGCTTTTCTTCTGCCAGCCTCCTCATATTCTGCACAATCCCACAAGTCGATACCGTCACATTACGCTGACTGATATTCAAACCATTCTCATCGGTCAAAATATGTATGAATTTCACAAAATTATCATAATTATCCATCGGTTCTCCAGTTCCCATTACTACCACATTAGAAACTCTTTCTCCTGAGATTTTCTGAATCTGATAAATCTGCCCGAGCATTTCTGATGCACTCAAATTCCTCTCCAGGCCACCGATTGTGGACGCACAGAATCTGCACCCCATGCGACAGCCTACCTGCGAAGAAATACACACAGAATTCCCGTGGTGATATTTCATCAGTACACTTTCCACCATATGACCGTCATGTAGCCGGAATAATAATTTATTAGTACCATCTATTTGGGACTCTTGTCTTTCTAGCATTTTCACTTGTAGAATTGCATATTGAGAATCTAATTTTTCACGTAAAGCTTTTGACAGATTTGTCATTTCTTCGAATGAATCTGCAAGCTTTACATGCAACCATTCATAAATCTGCTTCGCACGAAATGCTTTCTCGCCCAATTCTTCCATCTCTTTTTTTAATTCTTCAAATGTATATGCCCTGATATCTTTTTTATCCATGTTTCGCCTTTCTGAATTTTGCCATAAAAAATCCATCACTCTTATGAACTCCAGGCAATAACTGGAGACATCCTTCTTCTTTCACACTGTCCTTCAGACCATCGCATAGCAATTCGCCAATCGGAAGCAGTTCAAAGCCCGGATTGTTTTCTAAAAACCAATGAACATTTCCCATATTTTCTGCTTCATGAATCGTACACGTACTATAGATAAGCACACCACCCGGTTTTACATAATTCTTTACCTGAAATAATATGTTTCTCTGCAAAGACACTAACTGTCTCTGGATTTCTTCACTCATCTTGTATTTCAAATCTGTCTTCTTTCCAAGTACTCCAAGCCCGGAACAAGGCAGGTCTGCCACTACGATATCTGCTCTTTCTACAGAATCTTCGCAAAATTCTGTTGCATCCTGACACACTGCTTCTATATTGGACAAACCAGAGCGCCGGATGTTTTCCCAAATCATATCCACTTTATAATCGGTAAGGTCGCGGGCTTCTACATGCCCCGTACCATTCAGAAGTTCTGCCATATGAATGGCTTTTCCACCCGGTGCCGCACACACATCAATAACCTTGTTCCCTTCTTTTGGATCTGCAATATGTGCCACCAGCATGGAACTGATATCCTGTACCGAAAAATCACCATTCCGGAAGCTCTCCAAATCTCCAAGATAATTGTATCCACTAATCTGCAACGCATAAGGAAGATACTCGTGATTTTCCACCTGAACCCCCTCCGATTCTAAGACTCTCGTCAGTTTTTCTTTTGATATCTGGTTCAGATTACAGCGAATCGTTGTCGGCGTCTCTTTTAAAAATGCTTCTAACATACATTCAACGGTTTCTCTGTCATACGTTTTCAGCCACTGCTTCAAAATCCATACAGGCATAGAATATTTGACAGACAGATAATTTTCACAATCTGCCTTATCAGGATAAGTAATCTGGTTTAAATTTCTGTCTATATTACGCAAAAGCCCATTGACAACCCCCTTCAGATTAACAAATCCTTTTTTTGCCGCGAGTTTTACCGCCTCATTACAAACGGCGGAACTTGGCACTTGATCCATATATTTCAACTGATATACACCACTGCGAACAATGTTGCGTATCACCGGCTTCATCTTATTTACTTTTACCTTTGAGAATTGATTGATAATATAATCAATCTCAATCATTCTTTCCAGCGTTCCTTCCGTCACTCTCGTAATAAAGGCACGCTCTTTTTTATCCAGATACTGGTATTTATTCAATACATTTCGCAATGCAATATGGCTGTATTCACCATCTCGGGTAACTTCCAACAAAATGCCTAGCACCAGTTCTCTTTCGCTGATTGCCTTAGTCATTGCGTCTTCTTCCTCCTGTCAGAAGAATAATACGAAGCAGCTGCAAAATCGCGGAAGCTGCACTTGCCACGTACGTGAGAGCCGCCGCACTCAGTACCTTCTTTGCCGCAACAATCTCATCGCCATACATAAGACCTGTATCTGCAAGCATACGAACGGCTCTTCCTGATGCATTAAATTCTACCGGAAGTGTTACCAATTGAAACAGCACTGCCGCTGAAAATGCAATAATACCGATATTGATAATCAATGATGAAGAATTTCCTCCAATAAAAAGCCCAATCAGAATCAAAGGCCATGCAATTGTTGCTCCAAAGTTTGCCACCGGCACGAGAGCACTTCTCCACTGCAGCGGTGCATATCCTTTTGCATGCTGGATTGCATGTCCGCACTCATGTGCTGCCACCCCGACTGCTGCTACAGAAGCATTGTTATAAGTAGCATCTGACAAACGAAGTACTTTACTTCTCGGATCGTAATGATCCGTCAAGTTCCCGGATACATGTTCAATTCTCACATCAAAAATCCCTGCCTGATGAAGCACTCTTTCTGCCGCCTGTGCTCCTGTGAGCCCACGACTGTTTCTCATCTGTGAATATTTTCTAAATGTGCTGTTGACTCTCGCTGACGCTAGCAGGCAAAGCACGACACCGACTAATACCAACAAATATGTCGGATCATAATACATTGGATAATACATTTCCTTCTTTCACCTCGTATCCTCTTAAAAATGCGCCTGCATCCATCCTCTTCTTTCCCGGAATCTGCAGTTCGCATACCTTCAAAGTTCCTTTTCCTGTCTGTACATAGAACGCATTTTTTTCAACTTTTACAATGGTTCCGCATGCATGACCGCTTGCACCATCTGACACATTTGCTGACCATATTTTCATCACTTTACCATTCCATCCGGTATAAGCACTTGGCCACGGAGTCAAGCCACGAATCAGCCTTTCAATCTCCTCTGCGGTCTTCGTCCAGTCAATATTTCCCAATTGTTTATCTAACATTCTTGCATAAGCCGTTGTCATCTCACCTTGTTTTTGTGGTGTTATACTCTTTTCTTCCAGTGCCTTCATTGTCTCCACACAAAGGCTTGCTCCGGCTGCTGCAAGTTTATCATGCAGGCTTCCACCTGTCTCATCCATTTCAATTGGAATTTCTGTTTTAAGCAGCATATCGCCTGTATCCAGGCCTTCATCCATCTGCATCGTGGTTACACCTGTGACTTTTTCGCCATCAATAATCGACCACTGTATCGGTGCTGCACCACGGTATTTTGGCAGAAGTGATGCATGTACATTGACACATCCATATGGTGTCATTTCAAGAATTTCTTTTGGAAGAATCTGTCCAAATGCTACAACAATCATAATATCTGCATTGTATTTACGCAGTTCCTCAATACATTCAGCCTCCCGCACGCGTCTTGGCTGATACACTGGAATTCCATGCTTTATCGCGCACTCTTTAACTGGCGTAAACTGCATCTCTTTTCCACGTCCCTTTGGTTTGTCCGGCTGCGTCACAGCCAGCACCACCTCATGCCCTGCTTCGATTATGGCTTCCAATGTCCCTACAGAAAAATCCGGTGTCCCCATAAAAATCACTTTCATACTGTAAGCACCTCCTTATTATTCCTCATACTAGTCTTCATCATACATTACATCCTGAAGTTCACCTTCCACCTTTTCCACATAAAGATGTCCGTCCAAGTGATCAATCTCATGACAGAATGCTCTCGCAAGAAGACCTTCGCCCTCGTAGATTACTTCATTCATATCTTCATCTAATGCTTTTACTTTTACGTAATTCGGACGTGTCACGCAGCCTGATTTTCCCGGCACGCTAAGGCATCCTTCATCACCAGTCTGAGTCCCTCTTGTTTCAATAATCTCAGGATTGATTAACACAATCGGACCTTCCCCTACATCTATTACAACAATTCTCTTTAAAATACCGACCTGCGGTGCTGCAAGACCTACGCCCATTGCCTCATACATGGTATCCAGCATATCATGGATTAAAATTCTGGTACGCAGTGTAAGGCTTGTCACCTCTTTACACGGTTTTGTTAATACTTCATCGCCTATTTCTCTAATTTTTCTAATTGCCATTGTCTTTCTCCTTTCGTTTTAAAATATATTCATTGGGTTAAAATCGAATTGAACCCTGATTTTTTGAAATCCCGAATTCATTTCTATATACTCTTCCAGTCTATTCTTCATGCCTGTCAATACATCATACTCTGCGTGTTTTAGATAAATAATTTTCCGATATACGTCGCTTACTTTCCCCACATACGGACTTGCCGGACCGATAATCTGTACACCTTCCCGATTGACACGTCTCGCATAGTCCCTCAGATATTCACTCGCTGTCTCCAGATACTTTTCATCTTCCCCGGTCAAAAGAATTGCTGCCATCTGTTCTGCCGGAGGATATCCCATCAATCTGCGATACGCAATCTCCTCTTTGTAAAACGCATCATAATCCTGTTTCGCTGCAGTTTCAATACTGTAATGTTCCGGGCTGTAAGTCTGAATTACAACCTCTCCCTCTTCACTGCCACGACCTGCCCTTCCTGCCGCCTGCGTCAAAAGCTGGAAGGTTCGCTCCCCGGCGCGATAATCATCCGCATATAGTGATAAATCTGCTGCCAGAATTCCGACCAGTGTCACCTTGGGGAAATCATGCCCCTTCACGATCATCTGAGTGCCTATTAAGATATCTGCTTCCTCATTTGCAAATGCCTCTAAAATCTTCTCGTGGCCATCCTTTTCTTTTGTTGTATCCATATCCATACGAAGCACCCTGGCCTCTGCAAATTCTTTTTTCACCAATTCTTCAATCTGTTGTGTACCTGCACGAAATCCCCCGATATGCTTTGAGCCACATGAAGGACAGACAGCGATTTCCGGTGTCTCGTAACCACAATAGTGACATACCAGTTTTCCTCCACGATGCGAAGATAAGGACACATCACAATGTGGGCATTTTACTACATAACCACAATTTCTGCAAGCGATAAAGCCTGCGTATCCCCGACGGTTGATAAATAAAATTGTCTGTTGCTTCTTCGAAAGACGGTCATTTAAAAGTTCTCTAAGCCTTGTACTAATTATCGAACGGTTTCCACTCTTTAATTCTTCCCGCATATCTACAGTGTAAACACTTGCAAGTTTTTGCTGTTTCACTCTGTTTTGTAGTGTCAGGAGCTGATATTCCCCCTGTTCGGCACGATAAAAACTTTCCAATGACGGTGTTGCTGAGCCGAGTACGACACTTGCGCCTTCAATCCCGGCCCTCATGATAGCTGTCTCTCTCGCATGGTATCTTGGAATCTGCTCACTCTTATAAGTAGGTTCATGCTCTTCATCAATTACAATCAATCCCAGATTCGGAAATGGTGTGAACAATGCAGAGCGTGGGCCAATCATCACATCAACCAGCCCTTCTTTTGCCCTCATCATCTGGTCATAACGTTCCCCATTGGACATTCTGGAATTCATAATCGAAATCCGTTCTCCAAACCGTCTATAAAAACGCATCACAGTCTGATAAGTAAGCGCAATCTCCGGAATTAATACAATCGCCTGCTTTCCACTTTTGATGACATGCGCAATCATCTCCATATAAACTTCTGTCTTTCCACTTCCCGTCACCCCATGTATCAGATAAGTTTTTCTGATATTTTTATTATAATCTTCACGGAATATGTCAATCGTTTCCTGCTGCTCTGGGGTATATTGCATATCCCTCCATTCTTTTTTTCGACTCTTGACCGGATTACGATATACCTGCTCCGACTCTACCACCGCAACACCCTGCTCCTCTAAAGCATTTAGAACAGTCCGTGTCACATTCAGCTTTTTCGTAACAAATTCATACTCCAGAACCTCGTTATCCAAAAGTGCAGCAAGTACTCTTGCCCGTGCCTTCTGGTTTTTCTTCAGATAAATCTCTAACGTTTCTCTTGCACTCTCTTCATCAAGCAGCAGTCTTACATATCTCTTTATCTTGATATTCTCTTCTTTTTTTATCGGAAGTACTGTCTTTAATGCCTGTATCATCGTACCTCCGTATGCTTCCTTCATTCCCACTGCCAGTGCAATCAGCTTTGCTTCTATTGCAATACTTTTCGGTGCCGGCTTTATGATAGATTTCACTTTTTCCGGTTCATATGAACAGGTCTCTGTAATTTCTGTCACATAGCCTCTTGTTTCCCGGTTTCCTTTTCCAAACGGAACAATCACTTCTGTACCGGCTTTCAGAATTCCTTCTAAATCAGATGGAATATGATAGTCAAATGCCCTATCCAGTTTTTCATTTGTAATGTCTATAATCACCTTTGCGTACATTTGTAACTGCTCCTACCCTTTCTTCATACTCAAAATCGCTTAACGAATTGGAATCAAATCTGGTCTTTTACTTTCTTCAATCACTTCTGCGATTAACACTCTCTCGTCCATATCGTATTTGACGCCTCTGATTTCCTGATAATCCTCATGACCTTTTCCGGCAAGTACAATGACATCCCCTGTCTGTGCCTCTTCAATTGCATAACGGATTGCTTCTTTTCGGTCGATAATCTCTACATATTTGCCGTTCGTCTTTGCAATGCCAATCTTAATATCATCAATAATATCCTGTGGTTCTTCAAAACGCGGATTATCCGATGTAATAATTGTAAGGTCTGCAAGATTTCCCGAAACCTCACCCATCTCAAACCGTCTTGCTTTTGCACGGTTTCCACCACAGCCAAACAGGCATACCAGACGCTTTGGATCATATTCTTTCAATGTACTCAAAAGGCTCTCAAGGCTCATTGCATTATGTGCATAGTCAATCATCAATGTAAAGTTTTCTGATACTTTTACCATCTCAATTCTTCCTTTGACTTTGGCAACTTTCAGTGCAGCCTGAATCTTTTCTATTGGTACACCGAAGTGTCTGCACACTGAAATTGCTGTCAAGGAATTATAGACACTGAATTTACCTGGGACATCGATTTCCACATCAAGTTCCATCGCACCCTCTACCCGGTATGCCACACCAAGGTATCCTGGTCTAGAAATCAGTTTCGTGTCTGTTGCCCGCAGGTCTGCCTTTTCTGAAAATCCAAACGTCTCCACCTGGCAGACAGCACCCCTGAACACATCTTCAAAATATTTATCATCTATATTGGCAATACCAATCTTACATTGCTTAAACAATAATCCTTTACAACGTTTATAATCTTCAAAATCTTTATGCTCATTCGGTCCTATGTGATCTTCCCCAAGGTTTGTGAAAATTCCGATTTCAAAAGGAATTCCTGCTGTCCGGTGAAGCATAAGCCCCTGAGATGATACTTCCATTACAACCGTATCACAGCCCGCATCTGCCATCTTCCGGAAATACTGATGAATTGTGAATGACTCCGGTGTTGTATTTTTTGCCGGAATTACTTCATCACCGATAATTGCCTCAATTGTCCCAATTAATCCCACCTTATGACCTACGCCTTCTAAAATGGACTTCACCATATAAGTCGTCGTTGTCTTTCCTTTAGTTCCTGTAATACCAATGACTTTTAATTTATCTGCCGGATACCCGAAATATGCTGCTGAAGCAAGTGCAAGTGCATATCTGGTGTCTTCCACCAAAATCACTGTCATATCTTCCGGTACGTCTACTTCTCTTTCTACGATAACAGCTTTTGCACCTTTCTCAGCTACTTCGTTCACAAAATTATGTCCGTCTACGACAGCACCACTGATACATACAAATACGCTGCCTTCACAGACTTTCCTCGAATCGTTCATCAATTCTGTAATTTCTATTTGATCACTCCCCTGTAAAATCTTGTAATCTAAGCGTTCTAAAAGTGTTGTTAATTTCATCTTATTTACAACCTCCAAAATTTTAAATATTAATGTCTATTACTGAGTATACCACAATGTTTTGATAGGCACAAATCTTATTGCATTTTTCAACTTTCTATGTTATTATTAAATCGTAAGTAGTAAGTAGTAAGTATAATTTTAGGAGGAGAATACCACTATGAAAGATTACACATTAACTCAACAATATGCTTTACTTGGTCTGAACGGACTGGATGCTTTACACACTTCTACCGCAAAGACAGCAGTAATACGGGGGATCGTAGCTGCAAAATTTTTAGAAACAAATCTGGCAATTTTGGAGAGTGAGGCAGATAATGAAGAAAATGCAAAAAAACTTCAATCTGCATGGCAGCCAGTATCAAGTCAAATTAGGAAACTCTCGAAAAAAGAAGCGAAAAGTCTGGAGACGGGAATCACGGCACAGTTAATAGCTGACGACACACTACAAGTAATTCCGGATATTCTTGCCTGTGACATCAATTATGACACTGCTGGCGTGGATATCAAAGCTTATCGGACAGATGGAAAAATATATAACGGCATTGCAGAAGGATTACGTGCCGAAGTCTTAGAACAGGGACCAATTTCTGCTGAATGCTTTGCACTCATATGGCTCATGCGAGAAAGCGGATGCCTTCATGACCATTTTTCAACCGAAGAACAAACGAAAATAAATCAACGGATGATAGAGTTAACTGCACAAAATCCGGTCTATCGGATATTATGGGAAGAAGAATTCCACAGTATGTTAGAAAATACCATTGGAAGATTTCTAAAAGCTAAATCGAACTTATTCAAAAACCCATACCTTGAAGGTGTTAATTTATCATTTCCATTCCTAGAAAGAAGGAAGGCAATCTTTATTGACTTTGTTGTATTAGGAACCACCGTGGCTTCAAGACGAATCGCCGTGATGGAATACTTATCAGAGCGCGGACATTATGTGGAAGAAATTAAAAATGGAACCGAAACCTTATTAAAAATCGACAATAACTATTATCGCATTTTCCCTGCCGCCAGACGTGTTTACAAAATTGCGGTACAAGGTGCAAATCTTGTTCCTGTTTATTATTAAAATAATGAGGGAGAAATTATTATGTCGCGACAAAGAAGTATGGAAAAAATTCTGTCTTCCGAATATATATCCATTGGAGAACTGGCTCGTTTGACTGGATGCCGTTACAGTACGCTCAAATTCTATACGGAGGAAGGGATGCTGCCATTTGAACAAGAAGAAGAAAATCTAACTCGGCGTTATCGTCGCGAAGAAAGTGTAAAACGGGTGCAGTGGATTCGGAGTCACCGGGAAGCCGGGAAGTCTATACCAGAAATTAAAAAAATGTTACAATGCTCCTCTCCCGAATTAATTTAAAAAATAAGATGTAAAACAGTTTACATTTTGGTCGAAATATCATAGAATTTAGATGTATATAAATGAAAAGGAGGCAGATTATGAATATTTCATCATTACAAACTGCTAGATATGAGTATTCTCCAAAACTTCCTGGAATGCTCAGAAACGGTATTGCAGATATTTGCGTTAAGGAAGGCGAAGAAACACAGAGTGTAGCAGATCAGGACAAGATTAAAGCACTTTTCCCAAACACTTATGGAAAAAAGGAAATCACTTTCCAAAAAGGAAAAAATACTTCTGAAACAAAGAAACAGGTTGTTGGCGTTATCCTTTCAGGTGGACAGGCACCAGGTGGACACAATGTTATTTGTGGATTATATGATGCTTTAAAAGCAACTAATACAGAAAACGTTCTTTATGGTTTTAAAAACGGCCCAAGCGGACTTATTGAAGATGACTATGTAATTTTTGATGATAAGTATATCGATGAATACAGAAATACAGGTGGATTCGACATTATTGGTTCAGGAAGAACAAAACTCGAAACAACAGAACAATTTGCAGTTGTTGCTGAAGTTTGCAAAAAACATGGTATTACTGCAATCGTTATCATCGGTGGAGATGATTCCAATACAAATGCTGCTGTTCTTGCAGAATACTTTGCTGCTCACAACACAGGTGTTCAGGTAATCGGATGTCCAAAAACAATTGATGGTGACCTTAAAAACGAAGATATCGAATGTTCATTTGGTTTCGATACAGCTACAAAAACATACAGCGAAATCATCGGAAACATTGAAAGAGATGCTAACTCAGCAAAGAAATACTGGCATTTCATCAAAGTTATGGGACGCTCTGCTTCCCACGTTGCTTTGGAATGTGCTCTTGAAACACAACCAAACATTTGCCTAATTTCTGAAGAAGTTTCTGCTAAGAAAATGTCTCTTTCACAGATTGCTGACTACATCGCTGATTCAGTAGAAAAACGGGCTGCTAAAGGCATGAACTTTGGTGTTGCAGTTATCCCTGAAGGTGTCGTTGAATTCGTACCTGAATTCTCAGTATTGATTCATGAGATCAACGAACTCCTTGCCGGAAGTAAAGCAGATGCTTTCAACGCTCTTCCATCTTGGAAAGAAAAATATGCATTTATCGAAAATGGTTTAACAAAAGAGTCTATGGATGTTTTTGCGATTCTCCCAGAAAGTATCCAACAGCAATTATTCCTTGAAAGAGATCCACATGGTAATGTACAGGTTTCTCTTATCGAATCAGAAAAATTGTTCTCAGCTCTTGTAAAAGATAAATTAGATGAAAGAAAGAAAGCTGGTACATACACAGGTAAATTCAATGCACTTCACCACTTCTTAGGATATGAAGGAAGATGTGCATTCCCATCTAACTTTGATGCTGACTACTGCTATTCATTAGGATACAATGCATTCATGCTGATTCAATATGGTTATAATGGTTACTTATCAAAAGTTTCTAACCTTTCTAAACCAGCTAGCGAATGGGTTGCAGGCGGTATGCCAATCACAAAAATGATGAACGTTGAAAGAAGACATGGTGAAGATAAACCAGTTATCAAGAAAGCACTTGTTGAACTTGAAGGTAAGCCATTTAAATTCTTCGAAGCTCACAGAGAAGAATGGTCTGTGGATACTTGCTACGTATATCCAGGAGCTATCCAATATTATGGACCAACTGAAGTTTGTGATATCACAACTAAGACACTTGCTCTTGAACAAGAATAATTCATTCAAACACAGCCGATTTCCGTATTTATTGATACGGAAACCGGCTATTTTTTCTATGTGCCTCCCTTTATTAAAGAGTTTTTCCACTAATTCCTTTCACAGAAAATAATAATAGTAGAAATTTTTTTTATTTGTGTTATAGTTATTTTATGAGAATTCAAAAGAGGAGGATATATACATGAAAGCATTAGGAATGGCAATTGGAATTTTAATGAGTCTCTTCGGATTATACGCATTTTTTATTCCAATGGAACCATATTTAGCAATTGGCTGGACTTTGGGAATTCTATTTCTGGCAAATGGTGCCAAAGCATTTGTCCCTTTTATTCAAGAAAAAAAGCAGGAAAAACAAAGAAAAGCTGAACTTGAACAGATGTCTGAAAAGAAAAGGAAAAAACAACTCAAAAAAGACAGTTCGAAGCCAAAGAAGAAGGATGGGCAGCGTTACGCACTTGCTACACTCGAAATATTCATCGGACTCATTCTTTTCATTTGCGGTGTTAAAAATCTGTTAACTGAGACAATTGTTATTTACTTAGTTGGCTCTTGTGTTATGTTTTATGGTCTTTTCCAAATTTCAACAACCATGAAAGCAAAAGAAGAACTTGCCAAAGCAGCCGAAAAAAACAGATACAGAACACAATCATCTGAGAGTACACAAGAAAAACGTCCAATGAAGTCACTCTGCAACGTAGCTTCGCTAGCGATTGGTACGCTTTGCATATGCCACCCTTTCATTACAGTTTTTTCGCTGAATACCTTACTGGGACTAAGCATTATGCTTCAGGGATTTGACTGGTTTATTCTGGCAATTGATATTAAAAAAATTCAGAAATAAAAGTAAAAAAGAGTTCGCGAGCGAACTCTTTTTTACTTTTATACAATCCAACCATTGCTCATACACATTCCCAAAAATTTTCTGGAAATCTCTTCTAAAAATCCAAGTAAATGATCTATTTCAAACACACGCAATTCTTCAACTGCTGAAACCGGGAGTGACTGATATCCTCTTAATTCCTGTAAAACATTTTCCAAATCTTTATAGTCTACTTCGCAAATTCCCGGATTAGGAATCTCTATATCCAGTGTAAGCGGCAAATGGTACCGTTCCGCAAGATAGGTATTCATTTTCGTATAATCACCATACATATTGGCTTCTGAGAAAAACTCTTTTCTGCTAATCCTCTGCCCTGTTCGCTTCAAACATACCCATTTGACCCGATCCATCTCTTCCACCTCAAAGCCTTCGTCATCATAAAGCCCTATAAGCTTTGGCATATATTCTTTAAAAAATTTGCGGTCTACATAGAGATGAAAATAGTATCCAAGGCAACTTTTATCCACTAACAGCCCCTTATACTTTTCAAGAAATAGATTGATGTCTGGATATTCAATCATATTTTTTGAATATTTGGGATTGCGAAAATGAGAAGCTCTTTTTTCTTTCACAGTGTCCGGCAAGAGGCTTCCCACTAAAAAGTCATTCTGTCCTTTCAAATCACTATATAAAAGGCTTGTCTCAGGCAGCCCAAAGAGTACCATCTGCGCTGCTGTTAAATGTAATATATAACCCGGCATGGTTTTCTCCTCATCTTTTGTACTATGCTATATTATTCCATCTCTTGTGCTACTTTTTCAAGCATTGACCGGATCGGCAGATTATATGGACATCTCGTTTCACATAGGCCACATTTCACACAGTCTTTTGCTGTTGCTGTCATTGTGTGATAACGACTTTTTGCCCAATCCCCCAGACCATATTTTCTCTTATAATTAACAAACAGGAAGTTGGATGGAATATTAATTCCCTGTGGACATGGTGCACAGTAACCACATCTTCTACAGAATTCACTTCCGAGTTCTCTGGCAATTTTCTTACATTCTTCCTGATCATCCTCACCTAATGGCATAAATACTGCATCTGTTGTATTCTGTTGAACTTCTTTGACATTTCCCATACCGGGAATCACAATTGTACAGTCCGGATTATTCAAAATATAACGGAGTGCGAGAACCGTGTCATCAATATTTCCACCTGCAATTGGTTTCATCGCAATAAAACCAATATTCTTTTCTGCGCATTCTTTTATAAGCTCTGCGCCTTGATTTTCCACAATATTATAAGGGAACATCATAGTTTCAATCTGATTTTCATATTCACGGATTAATCTTGCGAAAGTTTCAGTACTATGGGCTGTTGCCCCAATATGCCTAATTTTTCCTGCTTCTTTTGCCTCCAGCAATGCTTTATAGGCACCATCTTCACCAAAACATATACCAAATTCTTCCTCCGTCTTTATATTATGAATCTGATACAAATCGATATAATCCGTCTGCAGATTCTTAAGACTCTTCTCAATATCAGCCTTCATGTTTTCATAATCTCTTGACATTGATTTCGTTGCAATTACCCATTTGTCTCGACAGTCTTTTAATGCTTCCCCAAAAAATTCTTCTGATACCGTATAGCCTCTGGCAGTATCCAGGAAATTGATGCCCTGTCTCATACATTCTTCTACAATCTTTCTGGCCTCTTTCCGGTCCGTTCTCTGGACCGGAATTCCTCCGAGACCAACAACAGAGACCTCTAGCCCCGTTTTTCCTAATGTTGTATATTTCATATTTTCAACCTTTCTATTCAATAGTCCTTTTTACATTTTAAACTGAAAGGTTCTATATGGCAATATTTTTATGCAGTTATCCTACCTTTCACATGTGTACTCAGATTTTCACCATCCACATCTATGACTATCACATCACATCTTCCCACATTGCCTTCCAATAAAAGTCTTGCAGCCAGAGTTTCCACATGCTTCTGTAAATATCTCTTCAGCGGTCTTGCACCATACATTGGCTCATAACCGCCTTCCACTACAAAGTTCTTTGCCGCATCAGTCAATTCGATGGTCACTTCTTTATCTTCCAAACGCTTATTTACATCCTGCAGCAATAAATCAATAATCTGATGTACATCGTTCTTTGTCAATGGTTTGAACATAATTGTCTCATCCAGACGGTTTAAAAATTCAGGTCTGAAATGTGCACGGAGTTCGTTCATTACCATCTTTTCATTTTCTTCGCGAATTTCACCATTTTCATCAATTCCGTCTAACAAATAAGCTGAACCGATGTTAGATGTCATAATCAAAATTGTATTCTTAAAATCCACTGTGCGACCCTGTGAATCCGTAATACGACCATCATCCAATATTTGTAACAGTACATTAAACACATCTGGATGTGCCTTTTCTACTTCATCAAACAGCACTACCGAATACGGTTTCCTTCTGACTGCTTCAGTGAGCTGTCCTCCTTCGTCGTATCCCACATATCCCGGAGGTGCTCCAATCAGACGAGAAACAGAGTATTTCTCCATATACTCACTCATGTCAATACGCACCATATTACTTTCATCATCAAACAGACTTTCTGCAAGTGCCTTTGCAAGTTCTGTCTTACCAACTCCGGTCGGTCCAAGGAACAGGAATGACCCAATTGGTTTGCTTGGATCTTTAATGCCTGCTTTGGAACGTATGATGGCCTCTGTTACCTTCGTAACACCTTCATTCTGTCCAATTACACGTTTATGAAGCTCCACATCTAAATGCAAGATCTTGCTTCGTTCACTTTCGTTGAGCTTTGCTACCGGAATACCTGTCCATCTGGAAATAATCTTAGCAATTTCTTCTTCGGTCACACTCTCATGCACCAATGACATTTCTCGTGTTCTGACCTTCTCTTCCTCTTCTTCGAGCTGCTTTGTAAGCTGTGGAAGCTTACCATATTGAAGTTCTGCAGCTTTTTCAAGATTATACGCCTGTTTCGCTTTCTGAATCTCTTGATTTACCTGCTCAATCTCTTCACGGATTTTCTGCAGACGTTCCACGGAAGTCTTTTCATTATCCCATTGAGCTTTTTGTCCCTTGAAGCTTTCACGCAGCTCTGCAAGTTCCTGTTGTAAATGCTCCAAACGTTCCTTACTGAGTCTGTCATCCTCCTTTTTCAATGCCGCTTCCTCAATCTCCAACTGCATAATCCTTCTCTGCAATTCGTCCAGTTCTGTCGGCATGGAATCCAGTTCCGTTTTAATCAAGGCACATGCTTCATCCACAAGGTCAATCGCCTTATCTGGCAGGAACCGGTCCGAAATATAACGGTTCGAAAGTGTTGCCGCTGCTACAAGTGCACTATCCGTAATCTTTACACCATGAAAGACTTCATAGCGTTCTTTCAGTCCACGTAAAATTGAAATTGCATCTTCTACACTTGGCTCATCAACCATTACTGGCTGAAAACGTCTTTCTAATGCTGCATCTTTTTCAATATACTGACGGTATTCATCCAATGTGGTTGCCCCGATACAATGCAGTTCTCCACGGGCAAGCATCGGCTTTAACATATTGCCGGCATCCATGGCGCCATCTGTCTTTCCGGCACCTACAATTGTATGAAGCTCATCGATGAAAAGAATAATATTTCCATCACTCTTCTTCACCTCTTCGAGAACAGCTTTCAAACGTTCTTCAAATTCCCCCCTATACTTTGCACCTGCAACAAGTGCACCCATATCCAAAGCAAATACTTTTTTATCCTTCAATCCTTCCGGAACATCACCGCGCACAATACGCTGTGCAAGCCCTTCTACTGCGGCTGTCTTACCAACACCCGGTTCTCCAATCAGCACTGGATTATTTTTCGTCTTTCGTGAAAGAATACGAATGACATTACGAATCTCTGCATCACGTCCGATTACTGGATCCAGCTTCTGCTCTCTGGCGCGTTCTACCAGATCCTGCCCATATTTATTCAATGTATCATAAGTTGCCTCCGGGTTGTCGCTGGTTACACGTTGATTACCACGGATTGTAGACAATACTTTCAAAAATCCGTCTCTTGTAATACCGGCTTCTTTGAAAATGGCTTTGACTTCACGATTTGGATACTTCATCATTGCCAAAAACAGGTGTTCCACAGAGACATACTCGTCTCCCATCTGCTTTGCTTCATCTTCAGCATGAATCAAAGCCTTATTCAAATCCTGTCCAATGTATAATTGTCCACCTTGTACTTTCGCTCTTTTACGAAGCGCCTCTTCCGTACGGTTCACAAACAATTCTTTCTGAATATTCATCTTTTCTAATAATTTCAGAATTAAACTGTCATCCTGTGTCAATAATGCATATAATAAATGTTCCTGCTCGATTTCCTGATTGCCATACTCATAAGCAATTTTCTCGCAGCTTTGCACTGCCTGTAATGAGTTTTGCGTAAATTTCTGAATGTTCATACCAATACCTCACTTTCATTTAGTTCATGGATAAACTTTATTTGTTCTAGGATAGGTATAACACATGTTGTTAGCACTGTCAAGTATTGAGTGCTAATTATTTTTATGAATTTTAATGAAACTTTTTATTTATAATAAAGGTGCAGACCGAAATCTACACCTTCTCCATCTATCATTATTCATTTCGTATAAGATACTCTATATAATCTACCCTATAGTCTTAAAATTTAATATTCTCAAGCGGTACGAGATACTGTTCTCTGCGGTTCATCTGCTCGGCAATATAAGACTGATCTGTCGATGAATGAAGTTCATGCAGATATACGTGATGGTTCTTCATAATTTCCTCATTGTTCTTGCCAAGCAAAAGCATCGCAATATTCGAACACTGATCTGCTGTTCGTTCCATGCTGGTAAGTGCATCCATAAATACCAGACCGGAATTGATGGAACAGATTCCCTGACACAGACGCTCTGTGTGACGGTTCTTAAGCAGTAACACCATATCATCAATGACTTCTTCCAATGGCTCGATACGGCGTATAATATAATCATCATCTGTTTCAAGCGCATCAACTGTAAGCCGCAAAATCTCTTGCACTGCATTTCCAATAATATCCATTTCCTGCTGTGCGCTTTCTGAGAAAACAAGTCCTGAATCATAAAGTGTTTTGGCCTGCTCATCAAGATTTGTAGCATAATCGCCAATCCGCTCAATGTCACGGATACATTGCATAAGCATGCCGTGCTGACGTTTGTCGGCTTCCGTTTCAATATTACTTGACAACTGAATTAGATAATTATCCGCACGGTCTGTAAAGCAATCTAACCTGTCTTCCGACAGAACGATTTCTTCCGCCCGTTTCTCTTCGTATTCCTTAAATTGTGAAAGTGCACGCATAATGTTTTCTTTCGCTACTACAGCCATCTGTGTTGCCACTTTTGTCACTCCGTTGATGGCAACTGTTGGAGAAATCATAAGCTTTGTATCCAATGCTGCAAGCTCCGGATATACCTCTTTTTCTGCCTCATCATCTTTTACAAACATACATGCTACTTTAACCAATACATTAACAAAAGGAAGCAGCACAATCGCCGTAACTAAGTTGAACAACGTCTGGAAATTAGCAATAGCCCCACTGTCTACTGTGCTCTCCCACAGTCCTCCAAATGCTCCCGCCTGACGAACCAGCGTCATTCCTATCATGAAAACAATAGTTCCAATCGTATTAAATACTATATGTACGACACCAGTACGCTTTGCATCTTTGGAAGAACCAATGGAACAAACCATAGCTGTTGTAACGCATGTACCAAGATTGATTCCCATAACAATCGGATATACCAAATCAAATGTTAATACTCCAGTAGAAGAGAGTGCCTGAAGAATTCCAACCATCGCAGAAGAACTCTGAATAATGACAGTCAGAACAAGTCCGGTAAAGATACCAAGTACCGGCATATTGGCAAAATAACTCAGTGCATCAACAAAAGCATCCGATTGCGACAATGGTTCAACAGCAGCTGTCATAGACATTAGCCCGGTAAACAGGACACCGAAACCAAGTGCAATCATACCTACATTTTTGCTTCCTTCTTTCTTAATAAACATAACCAGAATAATACCAATAATCAATGCTAACGGAGCAAGCGTGTCCGGCTTAAAAAAACTCAGAATCGAACCACCTGAAGAATCAATATCCATCAGACGGATAATCTGTGCTGTTATTGTAGTACCAATATTAGCTCCCAATACGATACTGACTGCCTGACGGAGATTTAAAATTCCCGCCCCAATAAGACCAACCGTTAATACAATCGTTGCTGTGGAGCTTTGAATTACCGCCGTTACAAGAGCACCGGTAAGTAATCCTAGAAACACATTGTTTGTTAATTTCCCAAGGACATTTTTTAAAGCTGTGCCGGATCCTTGTTTTAATCCATCTCCCATAATTTCCATGCCATAAAGAAACATGGCAAGTCCTCCTAACAGCTTAATGCTTGTCAAAATTGTATTCATCATATATTCTCCTCTAAAAGTAAATATTCCACACTCTTCCCATTCCTTATCCTAAAATCCCCGTATGTTCTAACATGATTTTCAGCCCAATACATACAAGAATCACTCCGCCGGCAAGCTCTGCTTTATGCTTATACTTGTTTCCAAATCCATGTCCGATATAGACTCCGGCCACCGAGATTACAAATGTGACAACACCTATAATCACAACCGCCTCTAAAATCGGATATTGTAGAAATGCAAATGTAATTCCAACTGCCAGTGCATCGATACTCGTAGCAATTGCCAAAACAAACAGTTCTTTAATATCTAACGGTCTGTCCGCCTTCATAACCATATCTTCTGCTTCCGGATTAATTGCTTCATAAATCATTTTCCCACCGATGAATACCAGTAAAACAAATGCAATCCAATGGTCCACACTCACAATATATTCCTCAAACTGTTTTCCAAGCGCCCAGCCTACGAACGGCATCAGCGCCTGAAAACCACCAAAGAATAAACCAATTGTAATCGCCTGTCCCTTATTCATCTTCTTCATCGCAAGCCCTTTACAGACGGAAACCGCAAATGCATCCATCGCAAGTCCAACTCCGACCAAGAACAATTCAATTAAAACCGACATGATTTTCCTCCGTATTTTCAATAAACTTTCCTTTTCCATACTAACAAATCACACACGGTTTTTCAATACTATTCTGCTTTGGAAATCTGATTCAGCCTATTGTTAATTGCTAACAACTCATCTTTCGTCATCTTTACACCTGCTGCACCTAGGAGATTAATCATGCGAAGCACTGTAAAACCTCCCATCATCTGCATCATTTCCTCGTTGAGCTGCATTCCTGCTGCCATCCCCTCTGCCTTATTGGCAAAAATGTTTTTCATCACTTTGAAAAAATAATTTCTTCCTTCTTCCGATTTTACAATTTCTTCCACCTTGTCATTCAGTGAATAGTACCCTTGTGGTGCTGTAATATCAAACCAGTTCAACACCGCTCCCTTTTCCCTCAGCCGATATGCCTCATTAAATGTATCGACTTTACGGATTATACTTTCATCTTCACATCCCCCTGCTTTTGCCTTCAGTACGGTCTTACCCTCATTCGACACATGAAAATAAAAGAAATGATCTTCACTTGTCATTGTCCCAAGGCTCTCACCATTTGCAAACAACTCCACCTCCGGCTGGTTCGAGTAGACGGTCACCTTTGTCACATTCTCGACACGATCCACATATCGTTTACCACAGATATGAACAAACGGCTCATCTGACAACCATGCCTTGTAAGCATAAAAGGAATCCTTTTTATACTTACGGTTAAAAGTGACCAGCCCTTTATGGTTCTGTCCATTTTCGCCTCCTTCATTTCTGGAGTCCGCTCCAAAATCAAACATATTCCAGACATGGGTTGCCCATAAATATTTTCTTGAAAACAGCTGTTTAATCAGTTCTTCGTGATAATAAGCCTGATATTCCTCTGTGTAATCGCCCTGTTCAGGGTTCGAGCTGTGCCAATTCAGTGCTTCACAGCCATACTCACTTACACCAATTGGAATATCAGGAAATTCATTATGAAACTTGTCAAACCACGGACCATTCATCGAAGTATTTCCACCATACCAGCCAAAATAGTGATTATAAGATACTACATCAGGAATCTGGATATAAGGATCATGAATGTCACACATGCTGACTGCCGCAATTACAGTTTTTCTTGTCGGATCTAGTTCATGAGCCAATGCGTTAAGAATCTGATGATTTTCAAGCAAATCCTCATCCGATTTTCCTGACATTGTTATCTCATTCGATAACCCCCATACAACAATACTAGGATGATTATAATTCTGGATAATCAGCTCCTTCATCTGGGAGATAGTATTTTCCCTGCCTTTTTTCATATGCGTCGAGATATATGGGATTTCAGCCCATACAACCATCCCCTTCTCGTCACACAGGTTGTAGAAATATTGGCTGTGCTGGTAATGTGCCAGTCGGATTGTGGTAGCTCCCATCTCACAGATGAGTTCCATATCTTTCTCATGGTGTTCCGGCAAAAGTGCATTCCCAATTCCCCACCAATCCTGATGACGTGACACACCACGGAGTGGATATTCTTCTCCGTTTAAAATAAACCCTCGCTCAGCATCAATTTCAAATGTGCGACATCCGAAGCGTGTACATATCTGATCAATTACCTTTTCATTTTCTATCAATGCCGCCTCTGCCGTATAAAGATACGGATTTTTTCTGCCATGCCACAAATGAACATCCGAAAGCTTAATCAATGTTTTTGTCTCATTCACCGGCGTCCTCGTTTCGGCAACAATTTTCCCTTCACGGTTTCGGATCGTATATGCAATCTCCTGACCTTCTTTTGCATTGGTCATATATACTTCCAATGCAATGTCAGCATCTTTTTCCTTCACCGTAGGCGTAACCATAATACCGCTGCCACCATAATATTCCAAATCAAAGTGTGACTCATCTACCGCAATGATATTGACATCACGATACACACCACCATAAAAGGTAAAGTCTGCATTTTGTGGATATACCGTGTCATTTGCACTATTATCCACCACAATCACAAAGAGATTCTTTTCCTGCAAAGTCTCTGTAATATTGACTCTCCATGTAGAATAACCACCATCATGGTGTGCAAGTTCCTTTCCGTTCAGATAAACGTTCGCCGAAGAGTTTACCCCCTGTAGTTCGAGGTAATACTGCTTACCTTCCGGCAGCTCACTTCTTTCTATTTCTTTCGCATAATATGCTGTTCCACGATATAAATCATTGCCTCCGTCCTGACCATCGATTGCATTCCATGTGTGCGGGAGATTTACCCAGTACCATTTTTCCGGCATACGTTTCGGAACCTCATCTGCCTCCTTTGAAAATGCCCATTTTGTGTTGATATTCATAATTTTGCGCATAATTTTTTCCTCCGTCACTTCTCCACATATTACTATCACTAACTAATATGCTAAGTTTTCTGTATTTCTATACTCTTCAAATAAATCGAACAAGGAATCCTGAAAGAACTGCTTTCCCGGAATATAAAAATAAGGAGACTGCTTCGTGCAATCCCCCTACTTTATACTTATTCAGTTCCCTAGTCTTCCGTTGCTGTATCTGTTGTATCGTCACTCGGGAGTGTAACTCCTACTTTTACAAAATCAATCTTATCTAACACTTTCTGATTCAGGTCATATTCAGTAGCTTCTTCCCATTCTTTGTAAATTTCTTCAAATTTTTCATTTTGACGTTCAGCCACAATATTCTCTTTCTCAGTTTCTGTAGCTTCTTCATCAAAAAGGCTTGTAACCTTTGCCACATAGTATCCAGACTCTGTTGTAATTACATCCGTACATTCTCCCTCTTGTAACGCATCCGCTGCCTTAATCAATTCTTTTGCAGGAGATGTCGTCTCTGAATCGAATGTAAGCTTCGTTGCTTTGTATTCTGCGTCTTCTGCATACTTTTCAAAGTCTTCTGCGTCCTTCGCTCCTGACGCGAAGCTTTCTGCTTTAATCTTTAATGCTGCTTTCTCATCATCTGTCAGTTCCGTGCTGTTGCCGCTTTCATCTGTTGTTGTAAATGGGAAAGATACATATAACATCGCTTTCTGTGCTGCTTCATCATCAGACACTTCTGTGTTCACATCAGCCACCATAGCTTCTCTCATCTTATTGTTGATTGTAAAAAGTCTTAACAGTTCTGAGACAACTTCCTCACTCGCTGAAATCACCTTATTTGCTTCTGCATCATTCGCATCTACAATCTTTTTCGCTGTCTCTGCAATCTTTGTCTCTTCATCTGCTGTAAGTGAAACATTATACTCACTCATATGATCTTCCAGAATATACATCTGTTTTAATGTACTTACGATACCCTCTTTAACTGTATCTTCATAAGTAGTACCTGCAGAGACTTCATATCCCCACACATCTCCACCATAATATGCTTCCATAGAGGCCTGATTCCATCTCGCATAGTAGTTCACAACACCTGCCGTGATCTTGCTGTCTCCTACTGTTGCTACTACATCACTATTATTGAGGCTTCCACATCCTGCCAGTGATGTAACTGCCATTGTAGCTGCTGTCGCAAGCACCATTACTTTCTTTTTCAAATTTTTCATAACGTATAACGTCCTCCTTCGTGTTTCCTATCCGTCTATTATAACTTCTTTTTCTTATTCAAGCAACATTTTTATATCATTTAACACATTTTTCACAAGTTCTAAAACGTCTTCATCTTTTTGCTTTTTGTTCTTCGCCTTCTTGTGATAAATGAAATATGGATTAGCATCAGCCTTAAATGTCAGTGTATCTTTATATTTTTGCAAAAGCAGCGGAATCTTCTCTACGTGTACCTTCGCATTCTCATACATGACGAACTTAAATACCTCTCCCTTTTGTTCCACCGAGACAACATATGCACTGTGAGCAAGCGATTTTAAAAGCGATATTGTCAGCAGCTGCTGTACTTTTTTCGGGATGTCTCCATAACGGTCAATGAGTTCCTCCAGCATATCCTCTTTCTCATCCTCACTCTCAATACTTGCAATCCGTTTATAAATATCCAGTTTCCGGTATTCGTTTGGAATATAAGACGACGGGATATATGCGTCCACATTTAGATCCACCGTAGTGGTGTAAGGCTCCTCTGTCATCTCGCCCTTTAAGTGCTTCACTGCCTCGTTCAACATCTTACAATATAAATCATATCCGACCGCTTCCATATGGCCGTGCTGTTCCGCGCCGAGAAGATTTCCGGCACCACGGATTTCCAAATCCCTCATAGCAATCTTGAAGCCTGAACCCAGATCTGTAAATTCACGAACCGCAGCCAGACGCTTTTCAGCTACTTCCCGAAGTAATTTATCCCGTTTGTACAATAAAAATGCATATGCCATGCGATTGGAACGGCCCACACGCCCTCTTAACTGGTACATCTGTGAAAGCCCCAATTGGTCAGCATCATGAATAATCATGGTGTTTGCGTTAGAAATATCAAGGCCGGTCTCAATGATTGTAGTAGACACCAGAACATCAATATCACCATTGATAAAATCAAACATAATATTTTCCAGCTTATGCTCTTTCATCTGCCCGTGGGCATAGGCAACTGTTGCCTCTGGAACCAGTTTCTGGATTTTAGCCGCAATTTCATCAATATCTTTTACCTTATTGTAGACGTAGTACACCTGTCCTTGTCTTGACAGTTCCCGCACAATCGCTTCACGCACCATCTCATCATTGTATTCCATGACATAAGTCTGAATCGGCATTCTGTCAATTGGAGCCTCCTCGAGTACGCTCATATCCCGGATTCCAATCAGGCTCATGTGAAGTGTTCTCGGAATCGGTGTCGCCGTCAATGTCAAGACATCCACATTTTCTTTTAGTTTCTTAATCTTTTCTTTATGCTGCACACCAAAGCGCTGTTCTTCATCGATAATTAAAAGTCCTAAATCTTTAAACTTTAAATCATCACTCAGAACACGATGTGTTCCGACTACAATATCTACCAATCCCCGCTTCGTATCTTCAGTTGTCTTTTTCTGCTGTGCAGGAGTCCGAAAACGGCACATCAAATCCACCCGTACCGGGAAATCTTTCATTCTCTGCATAAATGTATTGTAATGCTGCTGCGCAAGAATAGTTGTAGGCACAAGATAAACTACCTGTTTATTCTCCTGCACTGCCTTAAATGCAGCGCGGATGGCAATCTCGGTCTTTCCAAAACCAACGTCGCCACAAATCAGACGGTCCATAATCTTATGGCTCTCCATATCCTTTTTCACTGCCTCAATTGCAAGTAATTGGTCCTCTGTCTCCTCAAACGGGAACATCTCTTCAAACTCTCTCTGCCATACCGTATCTTCTCCATAGACAAAGCCTGTCTGCTTCTGTCTCGCAGCATAGAGCTCCACCAAATCTTTGGCAATCTCTTTTACCGCACCACGTACTCTTGTCTTCGTCTTTGTCCATTCCTGTCCGCCTAGCTTGTTTAACTTTGGCTTCTTTGCATCTGCACTTGCATATTTCTGAATCAGATCAAGCTGCGTTGCAGGAATATAAAGATTGCCTCCCGCTGCATAAGAGATTTTCATGTAATCCTTTGCAACCTTATCAACTTCAATCTTTTCAATTCCCTGATAGATTCCAAGTCCATGATTTTCATGAACTACATAATCCCCGACCTTTAAATCCGAAAAGCTTTGAATCTTCTGTCCTTCGTAGGTCTTTCGCTTCTTCTTTTTCTTTGTTTTCCCAAAAATATCGGACTCAGAAATCACCATAAACTTGAGCATTGGATACTCATATCCTTCTGTCACATGTCCATAGGTAACCATAATTTCGCCGGGCTGTACTTCACGCTCCATATCTTCGCTGTAAAAACTGCTCAGATTATAGTCACGCAAGTCTTCTGCCAGTCTTTTTGCCCTTGTTCTGGAACCAGACAAAAGAACCACACGATAGCCTGTTCTTTTTAAACGCTTCAAATCTCTGGTCAGCATTTCAAAACTGTTATTAAATGAATTAACTCCTTTTGCCTGTATGCTGAACAACTCACTTACCTTGAATTCTTTGCTTTTCATTTCCAATGCTGAAAAACCAACACTGCAAAACTCCTGCATCTTTCCTACTATTTCTTTTGTTGAAAACAGCTTCATCTCTTCATCTGAGATTTCGTACCCACTTTCCATGCGGTTTGCCTGTGCCTGAACAAATTCATCTTCTACGGCCTGTCCTTTTTCCACAAGACGAACCGGTTCATCACAGAACAAAATACTGTTATTCGAGTCAAAATAATCTAGAAAAGAAACCCTTTTTGACTCTTCTGTTGGAAAATCCGTTGCCGGATAGATTGTTATTGTGTTCAGATTCTCAATAGAACGCTGGCTTTCCACATCAAATGTACGCACAGAATCAATCTCATCACCCCATAATTCAATACGAATCGGTACTTCCTCTGTCAGTGGATAGACATCAAGAATCCCGCCCCGGACTGCAAATTGTCCCGGTCCCTCAATCTGCTCTTCTCTGTCATACCCTAAGAGGACCATCTTTTTTTTGAGAGCTTCAAAATCAACCGTGTCCCCAACAGCCAGAGATAGAATTCTCTTTTTCATCTCTTCTAACGGGAGTAATGCATCCATAAAACCATCAAAGCTGGTTACTACAGTAATATTCTTTTCCTCAAGCATTGCCTGAAACACTTCCATGCGGTGCTTTACAAGATATTTTCCGCGCAAATCTGCCTGATAAAACAACATGTCCTTGGCAGGATACAGGTAAACGTTCGAGTCCAAAAAACGATATTCTTCATACACCTGCTTTGCTTTCGCCTCACTCGAAACAGCGATGATTTTTCTCTCAAAACCATCGCCAAGTGCACGCATCAAATGTGTCTTCTGTGAAGTCACACATCCTGCAATCTGTATCATTCCATGTTTTTCTCTGATTTTCTTTTGAATTGTATCATACTGCGCCAATTCCGTAAGGGGTCCTAACAAAGCCTGCATCTTTACCGCTCCTTATGCATTTACCTTTTTATTAAATCTGTTCATTGCCTCATCTATTTCATCCTGCACAATCAATTCTACTGCCTCTGCAGCACGTTTGTATCCATCTTCCATGAGTTCTTTTTCTTCTTTTGAAAAATGACCAAGCACATAATCCGCAAGGTCGTATTGCTTCGGTTTCTCTCCGACACCGACCTTAATTCTAGCAAACACACTTGTTCCTAACTGTGCGATAATATTTTTTATTCCATTATGTCCTCCTGCACTTCCTTTTTTACGAATGCGTAGCTGTCCCACTCCCAGGCTGACATCATCATAAATCACCAATAATTCCGATTCTTCGTCTATCTTATAATAATCCACAATACTTCTTACGCTCTCACCACTGAGATTCATATAAGTCTGGGGTTTCACCAATATCACTTTCTGGCCCCCGATTATGCCTTTTCCACAAAAAGCACGGCTTTTACGTTCTGTCACTGATATATTATATTTTTCCGCAAGCGTATCTATGACATCGAATCCGACATTATGCCGTGTTCCCTCGTACCGGTCTGTCGGGTTGCCTAATCCTACTATGATAAACATCTCTTCACTCCCTCGTATTCTTTTATTGCTCTACCTATTTTACAAGATGGTTCTGCTTTTGTCACGCAAAAGCAATGAATAATTCTCTAAACTTTTTCATACATTATAAAAAGCAGACATTCTTGAATAAAATATAAATGAGGAGGCTTGTATGAGTTCCAAGACCAAAATCGTTGTTTTACACATGAAAGAGATTATTTATACTGTAGTATTTGTTGCATTAGGAATATTATTAATTCTATTGCTGACATTTATGTTTTTTCCACGTAATAAAGCTTCTGTTACAGATAAGCAAAAATATATTCCGGGAGTATATACTTCCACTGTCACATTAAATAATACTGCTTTAGAGGTTGAGGTATCCGTAGACAGTTCGCATATCAATTCTATCCGGTTCAGTAACCTGAATGAGTCAATTACTACTATGTATCCTCTCATTCAGCCTGCCATCGAGGATATCGCTGAACAGGTCTATGATTCCCAGTCACTGGATAACATCTCTTATTCTGATGATAATCCTTATACTTCTCAGGTAATCCTAAATGCCATAAAATCGGCATTAGAAAAAGCCGAGGTCGATTGAGACCACGGCTTTTATTATTTCTATCTATCCTTCTACAATAAGATACTGGCCATTCGGCAATGCGAATACTTCTGATGCCTCCTCCAGTTCCTCGTACGACATACCGGAAATATCTGCACCACTTTCTTCAAAGTACGCCTTCACTTCTTTTAGTGAATCCACTACCACTGCCATACAATCTTCCAAAAAAGCTTCCGCCTCTTCAAGATTCTCTGCCACCGGCTCATCAAATAATTGTAATTGTTTTTTCAAAAATACTTTCAGGCACTCTTCATCATATTCGTACATACACTTTTTACTCCTTTCCTTCTACAATCGCCAACAACTCCTGCGGATTGTCAATAATATGTTCTGCTCCATGCATAACCAGAACCTGCCTGTCTCTGAATCCCCACGTAACGCCGACTGTCTTCATTCCAGCAGCCCTTCCTGTCTGCATATCGACCTCTGAATCACCAATATACACACATTCACGGCACTCTGCCTGAAACTCTTCTGCAATCATAATCGCTGCTGTTGGATCCGGCTTTCTTGGAACACCTTCTTTCTGTCCCCGTATATCAGAAAAAATGTCCTTGCCAAAGAATGAAAAAACGACATCTAATGCCTGCAGATGCGGCTTATTTGTCAGCACAGCAAGCTTCACACCTTTTGATTTCAAGGTCTGAATCATCTCCAGGATGCCATCGTATAGTTTTACATGATATGTACAATTTTCCTTGAAAATACGTCCATATATATCCAATGCTTCTTCCAGATGAACCAATTCCCGATCTCCTGCCGCCTGCAATGACTTCTCAACCAGAACCTTGGCACCATTCCCTACGAAGCTTTCACACTGCCTGCCGGTAATCGGCTGAAGGTGAAGCTCACGCAAAGTTTCATTTACAGAAAATGTCAAGGATTCCAAAGTGTCTGTAAGTGTTCCGTCTAAGTCAAATATACATGCTTTATACATCGTTTCCCCCCTATATTTCATACACATATCATAGTATGAACACTGTGAAATTTCAATATATTTTTTTGATATGATATGCATCTGCACAATGCCTTCATTTACTGCAATATATCTTACTTTTTTCTGAGCAAAATATACTTCCGTATAGTAACCTGTCTGAATATATTCTCGTCCCAATTGGTCAAAAAGTAACCTAATTTTTGAAATTTTCAATTATTTTTTCAAAGGTCAAAATTTGTACACTATTCCAGCAAGCAACGTATTTGGCATGCCACTGGCTACAAATACACTTGTCAGGAAATTCCTGAGGCCTTTTATCACATTTTGTATCTGAATGAACACACTATTACATATAGTCCATCTACCACTGTAATAGCACACCAAATCCACATAAAAATTTTTAAAACCAAAAGTTTATTATCTAGTATTAAATAAAACAAAAGGCTTCTTTCTAATAATGCAACATAAACAAAAGATAGCATCAATTGATAGTAACACCATTTTGGTATTTCTCTTTTCTTCAGACCATATATTTTTCTTATCTTTCTATTTGGCATAATATATCGTTTTGGCCAATATTTTTTATTCAAACCACTCTGTTGAATCAAACGTTTCGTAGTAAAGACACAGCCATACCATCCCATAAAAGATAAAATACCAAATATCAAAATAGCTGTATGGTGTCCCATGGAGCTCCCTCCTTTTTTATCCACAAAATTATTTAAAGAATTTTGAAAACCATCCTTTTACTGTTGCCCACGCACCAGCTAGAGCATTTGAAAAAACTGTCCCTGCCGCAAATCGTGCACTACTTCCCATCGCATTAACTGTTAATACATTGTTCCTCCAAGCCTTTGTTGATGCAATTTGTTTTGCAACATAAGTTGTCGCCTTTCTTGTGGACATACGAGTAGTCGTTTTTATAGATGTTTGGATTGTTCTTGTTAACGCCATATGTTGATTTGCTCCCGGACCACCAATATAACCAGAAGCTAATCCACCAGCTGTAGCAACTATTAATTCATCAGCTGCTACCGACTTCTTATTTACCCTACAATCTGCAACGTAAGATACAGCGCCAATCCCCGCACCTATACCCATTTGCCAGCCAAGGCCCAAAGGACTTGCTGCAACGGCACCACTAACAAATCCTGCACCTCCTGCAACTGCAACGGATTTCCAATTAATTGTTCCCGTAAGTGCGTTTTGTGTAACAGCTGAACTAACTGCCCCTATCACACCACCAATGACACCACCTACCGCCATTATTCCGATAGTAATCCAAACCTGCCCATTTAAATCTATACGCATTATAGGATTATTGTCACAATAAGCATAGAGATTTTTATCATACAAATCACTCTGCATATCTAGAACATCTATCAGGACTTATAAACCTACCAACCTCGGGATCATAATACCTTGAGGATACATAATAGAATCCCGTCTCCTCATCGTAGTAATATCCTCTGTACCGGAATGGGTTC
>CALBNS010000034.1 GCA_937896665.1 uncultured Clostridia bacterium | reverse complement strand
GTAATGCAATAATTGCCATGCAGAATTCCCATCTACAATGTAATAAAGTGCCGTTTCAATTCCTACAATCAAGAACACCGTTATATATAAATTCAAAATATGTTTCACCCGAATTGATAGCCATAGCAAGATAACTCCAATTGCGATATAGACCATACATTTATAACTATAGAAAAGAAGTAGATATCCAAGTACAGATATTTGCAATCCACATCCATCATATCCATATATTGTTTGAATTGGTGCTGAAAAATCGAGCATTCCATACTTTACAATAGATATTCCCAAATTACTTCCCCAGAATATGAGTGTTGCATTTGCACACAGTATTACGATTAAAAAAAGCTTTTGCAACATTAATTTCTTACGCCCTTTTTCTGTACAACGCAACAATTCGAATAATCCCTTTTCTCGCTCTGTTATCACCATAGCGCTCATCAAGGTAAATAATAGAACGATCACAAATATATCTGTAATAACAAATTCCGTCGCCTCTAAAAATGTTTGGCTATTGTTCCATCTTAATGTTGTTCCCTCAAACTTTTGAAATACTTCGGCTGTCTTTGCCAGGTTTTCTTTGGAATAATCCGAAACATCTGAAAAAATAGATATCGAAGATTGATTTGCCTGATGTTGAATATTTTCTAAATAAGCAGGGTATTCTATTAATTGTAACGCCTCCTTTTCAAGCTGTCTTGATAAAAGCATTTCGGAAGTCTCGTCATTCGTAAACAATGGCGATTCTATATTTTCTTCCTTACTCCACTGTTCTGCGTATGATAAGATAAATTCAATTTGCGATACTTCAGGTAAGGAATCTATATAGTTATACGCACTACGATAAGCAAACGCATCGATTCCATCTTCATTTTTTCTTGTCCATAAGAAACAAATATTTAAGAAGAGTGTAATTCCTACTATGCCGAAAAAGGACCAGCGTACAAATGATTTATAAAACTCTTGCCGAAACATATTCATAGATGTCACCTCCTTGAGTTTGCAGTTCCAAAGTAGAACAGATATACATCTTCAAGACAAGGAGCGACTGCCTTACATCCTTTCATTGTCGGTATCTTTTCCGACACAGTTCTAACACGCAAGCAATCAGACTCTTGCCGAATATTGCTTACAATATAGTCTGATTTAACGTCATCTAAATCATCTTGTTGCACTTCAAATTCAAACACCTTACCTTCTAGCTCTTTTAATAGACATGCAGGTTCCTTACAATGCAATATCTTTCCATTTTGAATAAGAATAACCTGTTTTGCAATCTGCTCAATATCAGATACTACATGGGTTGCAAAAATCACAATCTTGTCGTTTGCAATCTCAGAAATTATATTACGAATGCGAATCCGTTCTTTGGGATCAAGCCCGGCTGTGGGCTCATCTAGAATTAGGATTTTGGGATTTCCCATAATTGCTTGCGCAATTAAAAGTCTTTGCTTCATTCCGCCTGAATAGGAACCAATTTTAGATGCTGCACGTTCATTTAAATTCACTAGCGTTAACACACGTTCGATCTCTCTTTTCGCTTCTTTTTTCTTCATTCCTTTTAATGCTGCTATATATGACAAGAAGCGATATGCCGTAAAGGTATCATAGAGCCCCTGTTGCTGCGGCACAAAACCTAATATTTTACGATAACCAGATCCCATTTCATGAATTTCCTTACTGTTACAAAGGATACTCCCACTGTCGGGCAGAAGATTTTCTGTAATGATATTCATAAGCGTACTCTTTCCTGCACCATTTGGACCCAATAACGCATACACCCCCGGAGTCAATACAAGAGAAACGTCCTCCAATGCGACCTTATTGCCATACTTTTTTTCGATATTCTGAATTGTCAACTCCATATGTACCCTCCTCAATCCATCTTATTGTGAAAGATTAGTTCATAACTTCCACTCCTGTATTTTTTCCAGCGTAAAAATCTTCTTTTTTCATCATTTTATAATTCGCTTCCTCTGGATACTTTACATAAAAATAAGTTTGAGCATCTTCTATAGATATCCTTTCCATATCTTGTTTGAGAATATGCTCATGTTCTAAATCATCAAACAACATATAACTATAAGTGTCTTCTCCTCTTTTCTTATAAATAACACTATCAGAGAAAAGTCTTATATATGCATCACTCTGTTTTAAGACCTCCATTTTTCCATCCTTTGGATTGTATCGGAGCAACAACGATGAGGAAACATTCCCTTCTGTATGTTGCATCATGGTTAAGAATATGGTATCGTCGTAAACAACGGTACGTCCAACTGCATATTGCTCATATTCTGTGAAAACCGGTCTTAATTCCTTAGATGCAATGTCATATACATAGTATTTTCTCTGCCAATTGGCCTCTTCAAAATTACTTCCGTCATATTCTTCTTCGCAGTAAGAATAGTAAAGATACAATTTTCCATCTAAACCACACAGCACTTCCAATGCGCCATTGTATTTTACATAGTCATCTAAAAGTTTTACTGTTTTTCCCGTTTTCAGATCTACACTCTGTAAATTTGATGTTGTTTTTGCACTTTGTATGACTGCTCCATCTTTTTCTAGCATTTCAGCCTGGTTAGTCGGTACATACATGACACCATCCCTGACCGCACAACTATATGCCAACAATGTATATAGTTCCGTTAGTTTTTTCTTTGATTCTCGATTTAGGGAAGAACTCGTCAATGAGTACTTCATTCCTTCTTCTGTCAGTTCTTCTTCGAATAAATAGATTTCATTATTATCTATTACACCAGTTAACAAACCACTTCCACCGGGAAGATAAGCATTACATTTTTCTTCATCCGAAGTCTTGTCGTTCCATTGTTCATGCTTACAGTTTGCTTTATTACATACCAAAACATCCTGCTCTGTTCGAAAATCAAAAAAATGTAAAAATCCATTGACATCTCGCCTATATATGCCTATTTCACTTGGAATCAAATAGTTTCCATACATCATTTGAAAGTCATTTTTCCCTTTTGTAACACCCCCTTGAGGCACGGCATTTTTGCTACATCCTGAGGATGTAAGCAACATTAGAGTAACAAAGCAATATAACCATATTTTTTTCATTGTAGTTCCCTCCATTCCTCTAATTGGCGATTTGCCTCTTCAACTATATCATCTATTCCTGCATCTCTTAATTGCTGACAATAACATGAAATTGTTTCATCTAAATTCGCACATTCCAATGTCAATAAATCACGATAAACATCGTTTTTCATCTGGACGGCTCCATCCTTATATTCAGAACACAATAAATCTACCTTTGTAATTTCCTCTATACAGGAGTTTGGATTAAATCGAAAACCTCTCGGTAAATTCTGTTCATATGTTTCATGAAATTCATTTGCATACATCATCTTATCTTGTTGCGACATAGTTAACGTTGCTTGTGTAATAAGTGAATTCGCATATTGATATCCAAAGTAATTTCTAAAAATTGATGGCATATCCATCACTTTATTTATATTCACATTTTCCTTTTTATCTAATTGAAAATCTTGTCCATCAGTTCCATATTGAATATAATTGGAAATTTCCTTGTTGGTCATTAATTCGTTGATAAAATCAAAAGCATTATCTTGATTTTTACTCCAAGACGCAATACCAACTTTATAATCTCCCCAATATGGATTCAAAATTGGCATATCAGGATTAGGAACAACATAATACGATTGTTCTGTACCATTTCTTTCGATTGTAATGTCATAACAGTCTAATCTAAAATTTTCTATTTCAAGAAATGATGCAGGCACTGCGAAAGCTTCATCTGAATCCTCTGTTGTCTTATCAAAACTTGTATCTAACAGTCCCTTTTTCTTCCAATCATAAAAACGTTTCATGATGTTTAAATATTCTTCGGTTTCCATTACGTTCACAAATTGTCCATTCAAATCATATTGCAAAACTTCAGGATGGAAAAACCTCCAATTTCCTAGATAATTGTAAGCGTCAGCGGACGAATAAATCATATAAGGTATTTTTCCTGTCATCTCTTTTACTTTTAATAAAATATCTTCATTCTCGAAGATATTTACCGACAAATCATCCTTTGAGATTCCGCATTGGTCTAGCACCTCGACGGAATATGCTATACTATCGACTTGGGGCTGTACTGCCGAAATCCCATAGGTAATACCATCTACTTTCGCATTTTCCAAATCTGCCTGAGGTACTGCTTTTTTTAATTCTACGGCAGAATCAGATGACAACCATTGATCTAGAGGGAGCAATATATCATTTGTCACACAAGTCATGTATGGCATATCAATTTTGAATTCTCCTGATCCCACGGAAACTGTATTGGACATAACAGAAATCACATCTGTCACTTCTTTCTCTTGTGATAACTTCTCAAGTTGTTTCACCCCAGACATTCCATCTATATCTTGCATATCATATACGAATTTAACATCTACTTGATATGCTTTCTTTTCTTTTTCTAAAATCCGGTTTATTTCCTCTTCCCAATTTTCTTCTAGTAAATCTAAATCTTCCTCCCAAAATCCAGACGGTATCATTACTCTCCAAACTACCTCTTGACTACTTACTTGATTGGACTTACATGCCACACTTTCTAAAACTAAGAATAATGTGGTCAGAAGAAGTAAACATCTTTTTTTCCCCATTCTATTTCCTCCTTTGAAATTTGGTACCCCATTTTTTAAAAACATCTTATTTTTTATACTCATACTCTTTTTCATATAATTTTCTTGCATTGGATATTTTTTCTCAATTTTCTGACAACTTCATTATATATCACAAAATAATATTAAGCATCATATTTAAAACAACAAACAAAAGGACGTAATACAAAACAATATCTTAAATGTCTAATGCATTATATTACCCAAAATATTACAAAAAATATATAATATTGCAGCGCCACATCCGACTATCAATAACACCGTGGACTCATTCTTTACTCTCTTGGAAACCAATTCTATCAGTTTCACACTAAGAATGCCAATACCAATTTTCACAGCACAATGAATTCCCAAATATCCTAATACACCCACATGATTCCATGATTCGAACCCATCCAGATAAGAGATAGGAACCTGCAATAATTTAATTTCTTGCGCATTCATACGACAAATTGCAAATATAATGTCAAATAGAATACATATTGTAGAAATACATCCTATTAGCAAACTCCATTTTCTTCTTTTTAGCTTCTGCGAACCTTTAGGAATACTATTCCATATCGTAGCCATCCCAGATGTTGTCTCAACTATAAATACTGGATAAAATGATAACACAAACACAATTAACAGTTTCCCTATATTGGAAACCTGCTCTTGCTTATCTAGCAGCTTATGATAGGCAACTTCATTCAGGAAAATCCCCTCTTCTCCAATGCGTTCTGTCTGCGCTAGCACTCGATGGTAAGCTGCTTCTTGCTCTTCTATGCGCTCTTCTAGATTTGCAAGACGAATACCTTCCTCCTTGACAAAAACTAATTTATCCTCTGTAACAGCCCCTTCTAACTGCTTAATGTAACTCTTATAATAGAGCTCTTCTAATGAATAATACGACTTTTCATTTGCATATGTCATGTATTGAAGTCCTAGGGCTACAAGCACAATCCATACTGCCCCATGTACCCATAGGAGTTTATAAGCTTCATAATAAAGCAGCGAATGTTTTTTATATTTAGATTCGCTCTTTCGCAAATTGTACTTTTTCGTTTTTTGTACAAACTCACTTCGACTTACCTTTTCATAGGATAAAATACTAACAACTATCGTGCTTACTAATAGTACTGTTCCGAATACTCCACATAGCATCCAAGATACAACCGGATAACCACCCACATTTATCGTCTCATAAGTTTGAAAAAAACATTCGATTCGCATCAAGTAAAATAGATTACATTTCTTTAATAAATCTAGCCATGAATGTACTGGAATATATGTATAAAATCCGTACTCAACCACAACAACTCCCATCAAAAGGAGAGTCGTCTTTAATACATTTTTTCCATATAATGTAACTAATACAATTGACGATGCAACCAGCGACATAACAAACATCTTTGCCATCAAGAACCCAAACATAAATTGCCATACAGTCATCTTCCATGGACTCGTAATAAATCCCTCTACAGATTGTATCCAACGATTTCTATCACCAAATCCGTACACCCTTCCTGCAATCAATAAATCACTTCCATAGAACACTATAGTCGTCAATATGCTTCCAATCAAAATCAAACATAACTTTGTTTTAATTATGGATTTCACGCCGTTTTTCGTACATCTACTAAATGCCATGGTTCCGTCTTCCCGCTCCATACTAATCAAGCAATATCCAACCAAAAGAAGTACGATCACAATGCACAAATCTGTTATCTTAGAATCCGTAACAAGCGACACTCCTTGAGAATTCTCATGTTTTAATTGTAAACCATGCAAATGTTGGTATTTTTCCGGAATCAATGCTGCATTTCGCTTTGAAAAAACATTTTGTTCTGAGAATAACGAAGATTCGCTCATAAGAGTCGCTTGCTCCTCAATACTTGCAAGATATGTATCATATTGTTCCACTTCTTGCATACGGTCAGAAACATAACGCAGAGCATTAACGCGAGTTTTCCACAAATTATTATCGATTGATTCTTGGATTTCACTTTCCATCCAGGCTACTCGATTTTCTTTTGCCACCTCTGATAATTCCTCATATACAGACTGTATATCGTTCGGAAAACAACTACGGCTTTCGTCAAATTGTATTGTTTGCCGATAAACGCATACAATATTGAAAATAAAAATACATAGTATCAATGCACAAATCAGTTTATTTTTCCATATTTTTGTGCATTCAAATTTTAATAATTTTATGACAATCTCCTATTCCCGGAAAGAATACAGATATACATCCTCCAAAGATGGTCTTACCTTTTCTGCACAGAACTCTTTTGGCTCGTTTTCAGAAATTACTCTTACAAATACTTTCTCTCTATCTTTTACAATGTTTCCAACAAGATACGTTGATTGAATTCGTTTTAATTCTGCAATTTCTGCTCTAATTTCGTACACTTTCCCATCTAGATTATCTATCAAATCTTCTCGTTCTGCTTTCTGAATCAAACGTCCCGCTTTCAATAATAATATCTCTTGTGAAATAAACTCCACATCCGTTACCACATGCGTCGCAATTAACACAATCTTATCAAATGCAATCTCCGAAATTAAATTCCGAACTGCAATTCTCTGCTTTGGATCTAATCCCGCTGTTGGCTCATCTAGAATCAAAACTTTCGGATTTCCCAACATCGCCTGGGCTAACATCAGCCTTTGTTTCATTCCACCTGACAGTGCAGCCATTTTTCTATTACGGACTCCGGTAAGTTCCAACAACTCTAACAGATGCTCAATCTGTTCATTTGCCTCTTTCTTATGCAATCCGCGAAGTGTTGCCATGTAATACAAAAAATCAGTTACCCGAAATCCTTTGTAAATCACAGGATACTGTGGCATATAGCCCAGAATACAACGAAATTGCTCCATTTCTTTTCCCTCTAGAATGTTCTTACTATTCCACAACACACTCCCAGAGTCTGCACTTATATTTCCGGTAATAATATTCATGAGTGTACTTTTCCCGGCTCCATTTGCACCAAGAAGCCCATACACCCCACTATGAAGTGTACAACTCATATCAATCAACGCCTGTTTTGCTCCGTAACTTTTTGATAAGTTTTGAATTCGCAATTCCATTGTATCACCTCATTTCTAAATCATTCCAATCACCTGTATCTTGCTCCAGTCTTGCGTGTCATACGCTTCTTTTGGAATACAGATATATCCTTCGTCAGAAGTCATCACATACCAATCAGCAGTTATAAAATCAGGTGCATAGAAGTACTGCTCTTTTGTAATCATTTCTGTCCTTTCTTTTTCTATATCGTATGTCGCGTATAAATCCCCTTCTGTATCCTTTCCATACTCACGGTAGAATCCATAATACAAAACACCCTCAACAAGATTGGCTTCAATATATCTTCCGTCTCTTAATTCATAGAAAATACATGTTTCCTCATTCGTTTCTAAATTTTTAAGATATATCTGACTCTTTTCTTCATCCTGATCTGTATAACAGAGCAAATCTGTCCCTTCTACGATACCCACATAACTTCTTCCAAGTGCATTTTCAACAGGATCATCATATAGTAACTGATTTGTACTTTGTTTTGTATCATATAGATAGTATGCTCTACGATTATCTGTCTCTACACGGTATACAAGTCTTTCTCCTATGTAATCAACAACCACTATATCTTCTTTTTCTGCTCTGTATTTTTCTGGATTCTTGATAACTTCTAGCTTTCCATCTGTCACATCCACAGAAACTATTTGCCAAAACTGTTGAAAATATCGTTCTTGACCATTCTCATCAATAACAGCTTCATCAAGACTTTTCGCATACGTCATTTGAAATACAAGTTGATTATCTCGAAAATACATTGGTTTACTAATACCTGCAAAGTCATATTTCCCACCTTCATTTAACTTTAGTACTATTTTCCGATTGTCTCCATTCTTCGCTGCTTGATAAAGCGGAAGTTCTGGTTCTTCCACGTCGAAGAAATATATTTTATCCTGATAACATCCCATTGCTGAAACATAACCGGAAGGCAAATAAGCTTTGCAGTTAATCGAACTATGCTTGCAATTGGGCTGATCGCATATCGGAATCTTCTTGTTCAGTTTATAATCATAAAACATCATTAAATTGGTATGACCATCAATGTAAAAGCAGCCTTCTTCCTTTACCTGCAACTTCATACCATTAATCATGCTATCTGCTTCTTTCGTTGGAGACTGATTATTTTGTCCACATCCACTCAATAAGAACACACTAGTAAGCACTAAAGCACATCTTGTCGGATTCCATTTTTTCATTGTAAACCCTCCTTCCATTGCTGATATTGTCGATTCCATTCTTCAATTACTTTATCAATCCCCGCCTCTTTATATCTTTGAATGATTTCGTCCTGTTTATATAAAATCGCTTCTGCATTCTGAGGATTTCTCATATCAAATTCCATTGAAATTCGGGAAATTGCTTCCAACTCTTTTTGACAATCTTTTCCGGTAAAATAAAATCCATTAATTTTTGATATTGTTGCACCCTCATATCGTTCCCTGTAAATATCTTTTTTATTTTCATCTTCACCTGCCCCTGCATATCCAGACAACGCATTCCCAACACATTCTCCAAATATCAGTTCCTGATTTACTCCCGACACTCTATTCCCTTCCAATATATAATCAGTTTCTTCTCTTCCCCACATTAGTGCATTCGTTAATTCTATGTCTTTATATAACTGACACAAAAATGCAAAGACTTTTTCGGGTTGTTTTGATTCTGTGGTAATTCCAATTTCACATGCTCCACAACTCAATTCCCACAATCTTTCTTCCCCTATTTTCTTCCAATCATGCCTTTTCCAAAATGCTTCCAATCCATAGGATTCATACGCAGCTTCACCGGTAAACTGAGTATTTATTTCCAAAAACACCTCTTTATTTATTTCCTGAGTCAGTTCTTCATCAGGTACAAATATTCCTTTTTCGTATAAGCCTCTTATCTTTTCTAAACAATTTTTATATTCTTTCGTATCGTATAACAGCTCAGCTTTTATCTCTTCATCAGTTTCTCGAACTACAATCGGATAATACAATCCCAACACATTTGTTAGGCCATTCTGTGCATCCAAATACCCAAGTAAGTTTGCAATTGTAATAACTTGTCCTTTTTCTCCTTCGGATACTTTCAACAAACTGTCTTCATATTCCCATATATTACCATCCCAAGTTTCAGGATGAATATCATACTTCTCTGCTAATTCTGTATTCCAAATATACACGCTTTCAAATGGAGTGTATCTGACACTCAATACGGTATACTGCTTCCCATTGACTTTATAGGTATCCCATACATTCTGTGGAAGTGAATCTTTTATTACTGCTCCCTCGGCTGAAGCAAGATATGAATCTAACTCAATGAACTTTCCGTTTAAAATATCTTTTTTGGTATCATAGCTTTCTGTATATGACTCCCATCCAGTGTCACAAATATCCACAACTTGTATTTTATTCCCAGCGTTTCCCGAAATAAATTCCACTTCATACGGTAACTGTTTTTCTTCTAGAAGTTCGTTAAAATAATCCTCATTTTTTTTAGATTTCTCTTCGTCTCCCATACAATTTTTGTAACATCTTTTTTTCTGCATCTTCTTCTCTTTTACATCCTGATAAACAAATTAGGATTATTAATATAATACTACAAATTTGATATAGCTTTTTCATATTAATCTCCATTCTAAAACTTTGGAATATTCACTCTCTCTTTGTATAATTTTCTTGCATTTAATATTATTTTCTCAATTTTCTAACAACTTTATTATACATCAAAAAAAAATATTAAGCAACATATTTAGGACAATAATCAAAAAAGGGTAACAGTCTGGAACTATGACATCCATGTTTGCCCTGCTTGTGGCTGCAGCAGCATGACACTCCCGGGAAGGTCGTATGCTTATCATAGTTAGCCTTGACTTTATTACATATGTTTCAACAGGTCTCCCTATGGAAGGTCTTATCGGCATGCCTTGAAACAGAAAACGCTAGTTTATTACATGTGCTTTCAACCACAAAACACTTAATTTTATTATTTTTTGAGAACATTTGAAAGTTACAATCCCCATATAATTCTCGGCGAAACGTCCGCGAATTGGTACAATTGCGAAGAATCACATTTAGAGCAGTTCATCATTTTTACAAACTGCTCTTTCTTTGTCTGCTAAAAATGTGATACTTCACTTAAGAATTTTACCATAATTTTCATATTTCTGATTGCATTTTGTCCTTAAATCAATGTATTTTGTCCTTTTTTCAATTTTCAACACATAAAACAAAATGTCATATGAGACACCATTCCTTATACAGAAAAACAGCCAACTACCATTATGATAATTGGCTGTTTTAGAAGCGTATGAAACCACTACAAGATTCTTTATTTTACTAATAATGACTTTCCTGTCATTTCTTTTGGCTGTTCCAATCCCATTAATTCGATTAAGGTTGGAGCGATATCAGCCAGACATCCACCTTCTCTTAAGCTGTATGAAGGATCCGCATTTACCAAGATAAATGGTACTGGATTTGTTGTATGAGCTGTGAATGGTTCACCTGTCTCATAATCAACTAATTGTTCTGCATTACCGTGGTCAGCACAAATGAACATCTGTCCATCCACTTCCTTAATCGCCTCTACTGCTCTGCCAACGCATTCATCTACTGCTTCAATCGCCTTAATTGCAGCTTCTTCTACACCTGTATGTCCTACCATGTCAGGGTTTGCGTAATTGATGATGATTACATCATACTTATCTGATTTGATTGCATCTACTAATTTATCTGAAACTTCGTATGCGCTCATCTCAGGCTGTAAGTCATAAGTAGCTACCTTTGGTGATTTAACCAAAATACGTTCTTCGCCTTCATTTGGTTCTTCCACGCCGCCATTGAAGAAGAATGTTACATGAGCATATTTTTCTGTCTCTGCAATTCTTGCTTGTTTTAAACCATTTGCTGCTAAGAATTCACCAAATGTATTCGTAATCTCTGTCTTTACAAATGCAACTGATTTATTTGGAATTGTTACATCATACTCTGTAAAACATACATATGTTGTCTTAACGCGTTCGCCTCTATCAAATCCTGTGAACTCATCATCACAGAATACTCTTGTGATTTCTCTTGCTCTGTCGGGTCTGAAATTGAAGAAGATAATAGAATCGTTATCTTTGATTGTTGCAACCGGTGCGCCGCCTTTCATGATTACTGTTGGAAGGACGAACTCATCTGTCTTTTCCGCATCATAAGAAGCCTGTACTGCGCATGGACCACATTCAGCAGTCTGACCTTCGCCTTTTACCATTGCTTTGTATGCTAATTCTACACGATCCCAACGATTATCACGATCCATTGCATAGTAACGTCCCATAACGGAAGCAATTTCACCAACACCGATTTCTTTCATCTTGTCAGCTAGTTCCTGTACATAATCTTTTCCGGATGCAGGTGGTGTATCACGTCCATCTAAGAAACAGTGTACATATACTTTCTCAAGTCCTTGTCTCTTTGCAAGTTCTAATAAGCCATAAATGTGTGTATTGTGACTGTGAACTCCACCGTCAGATACAAGCCCAAACATATGAAGTGCTGAGTGATTCTCTTTCGCATTCTTACATGCAGCTAATAATGCTTCATTTTCAAAGAAATCTCCGTCCTGAATTGCTTTTGTAATCTTAGTAAGATCCTGATACACGATGCGTCCTGCACCCATATTCAAGTGACCTACTTCAGAGTTACCCATCTGGCCATCCGGAAGCCCTACTGCCATGCCACTTGCATTACCATGCACAAATGGACATTCAGCCATCAACTTGTCCATAACTGGTGTTTTTCCCTCGAATACTGCATTTGCCTGTGATCTTTCGTTCAAGCCATATCCATCAAGAATCATTAAAACTGTTGGTTTTTTACTCATCCTTTTTATCTCCTTTTATGTGAAATATTTATCATTGCCATATCATATTTATTTTACATGATTTTCTATATTGTTGCAAGATGAACACAATAAAAAATGAAAAGTATTACGATTGTAAAAAGTCAAAAATATGTCCTTCCGGCGTACGTAAAAAGTGCATCAACATATAGGCACACATAATCGCAACATTCTCTTCCTTTAGAATTCTTCGAACTTCCTCTCGGTCTGCAAGCACAATTTCAATCTCCTCATTTTCCTCCTGACCATCTTTGGAAGGTGTTCCATACGCATAACCATAGACAGTGCCACAAGATTCATCTGTCATTCCAATCGTGGTAAAGAACGGTTTCGTAAACATATCCTTCGCATCAATTGGATTCAAATCCAATCCGGTCTCTTCCTTCAATTCTCTTATTCCAGCAGACTTAAAATCCTCACCTTCATCCACAAGTCCCGCTGGAAACTCATAGATATAATTGTCCAATGGACAGCGATACTGTCGGATCAACACAACCTTTTCTTTCTGCTCTTCTTCATCCCGATAGACACTATATATAATCACACCGTCTGCCGTATTCTTTCGGGTAGTAATCTTCAAATCTTCGATTTTCTCTGCCCTGGAAGCCACAAAATATTTGCTGTGCTTTTCATTTTCATCTTTCATATCTAGTTCATACATGTTTAAAAAACGATTTTCTGTTGTTTTTTTTATCCCATTAATTCTTCTCATCTTTATCACCCTTACATTCCTCGTTGCTATATGAAGAGTATACCACAAAAAAGCAGATATAGAAAACCTATACCTGCTTTTATAGCATTAATTATTCTTATCTATCCCAGTTTACGATCTTACCAAAATCTGGTTTAAGAGCTGCACCACCAACAAGACCACCATCGATGTCTGGTTGGGCAAATAATTCCGGAGCACTAGCTGCTGAAACAGATCCGCCGTATTGGATACGGATAGCTTCTGCTGTTGCTTCATCATAAATTTCTCCGATACATGCACGGATAGCTGCACAAACTTCTTGAGCTTGTTCTGTTGTAGCTACTTTACCTGTTCCGATTGCCCAGATTGGTTCGTAAGCGATAACTGCTGTCTTAGCCTGGTCAGCTGTTACATCTAAGAAAGCAATTTTAATTTGCTGACGGATAAAATCAATTGTAACACCTTGTTCTCTCTGCGTTAATGTTTCACCACAGCAAACGATTGGTGTAATACCATGTTCAAAAGCTTTTTTCACTTTTTTGTTTACAGTTTCATCTGTTTCTGCGAAATATTCTCTTCTTTCAGAGTGACCGATGATAACGTATTTTACTCCAACATCTGTAAGCATGTTAGGTGCGATTTCACCTGTGTATGCTCCACTTTCTTCAAAGTACATATTTTCAGCACCGATTTCAATGTTACTTCCTTTAGCTGCTTCCATTGCCGGGATAATGCTGATTGCCGGTACGCAGAATACTACGTCAGCATCTTCTGTTGCTACTAATGGTTTTAATTCGTTGATTAATTCTACTGCCTGACTTGGAGTTTTGTTCATTTTCCAGTTACCAGCGATAATTTTTCTTCTTGCCATGTTAATCAAATCCTTTCGTTTTGTATATATATTTTTTTCCCCATCATTAAAATGGTATGTTCCCCTCCCTAGGACTTCAGACGGGTAACTTCGCCTCCCTAAAGCTCGTCCCCGCTAAGTACGGCGAAGTAAGTTCGCACTAGAACTAAATCTTCGCTCACGCTCAATTTCCTTAAGTGCTTACTTATCGTTAGCTGCTGCTACACCTGGTAATTCTTTACCTTCTAAGAATTCGAGAGAAGCTCCACCACCTGTAGAGATGTGTGTCATCTTGTCGCCATAACCTAATTGGTTAACGGCTGCAGCTGAATCTCCACCACCGATGATTGTTACAGCATCTGTTTCAGATAAAGCTTTTGCTACTGCTTCTGTACCAGCTGCAAAGTTTGGCATTTCGAAACATCCCATTGGTCCGTTCCATACAACAGTCTTAGCTGTTTTAACAGCTTCTGCATACATAGCTGCTGTCTTAGGTCCGATATCAAGACCCATCCATCCCTCAGGAATTTCTCCGCGGCCTACAACCTGTGTATTAGCATCATTAGAGAAATCATCTGCGATTACATTATCTAAAGGCAATAATAATTTCACACCTTTTTCTTCCGCTTTTTTAATCATGTTTAAAGCATATTCACAGTAGTCTTCTTCTAATAAAGAGTTACCTACGTTTCCACCTTCAGCTTTGCTGAATGTATAAGCCATACCTCCACCGATGATTAATGTATCAACTTTATCAAGTAAGTTTTCAATAACAGAAATCTTGCTTGATACCTTCGAACCACCTAAAATAGCTACGAATGGTCTTTCTGGATTGTTTACTGCATTTCCTAAGAAATCAATTTCTTTTTGCATTAAGTAACCAACTACTGCTGTGTCGACATACTGTGTAACACCAACATTTGAACAGTGCGCTCTATGAGCTGTACCAAATGCATCGTTTACAAACACGTCACATAATGAAGCTAATTCTTTGCTGAATGCTTCACCATTCTTTGTTTCTTCTGCTCTGTAACGTGTATTTTCAAGAAGAATTACTTCTCCATTATTCATAGCTTCTACAGCTGCTTTTGCATTCTCACCAACTACTGTTGGGTCTGCTGCAAATTTAACTTCTTGTCCTAATAATTCAGACAATCTTACCGCAACTGGTGCTAAAGATAATTCTGGTTTTGGTTCTCCCTTTGGTTTTCCAAGATGTGAACAAAGAATAATCTTTCCACCATCTGCGATTAATTTTTTAATTGTAGGAAGAGCTGCTACAAGACGATTTTCATCTGTAATCTTTCCGTCAATCAATGGCACATTGAAGTCACATCTAACAAGGACTCTCTGACCTTTTACATTGATATCATCTACTGATTTTTTGTTAAGCATGTTTGTTGCCTCCTTAAAATTTTATATATAGAATTCCGAAGGAATTTCTGGCTTGTAAACGTGATAGGAAGTATCCTCAAAGGGCTAGTTCCCTATCATATAAAAGGAGCCCGGTCCAAGAAGACCGGACCCCACTGGATCTTAAACAATTCAGAATTAAGCTAATTCAGCGAAATATTTAATTGTTCTTACCATCTGGCTTGTGTATGAGTTTTCATTGTCATACCAAGATACAACCTGAACCTGAGTTGTTCCGTTGTCTAATGGAAGTACCATTGTCTGTGTAGCATCGAATAATGAACCAAATCTCATACCAACGATATCGCTAGATACGATTTCATCTGTGTTGTAACCGAATGATTCGTTAGAAGCTGCTTTCATAGCTGCGTTGATTTCATCAACTGTTACGTTTCCTTCAACAACTGCTGTTAAGATTGTTGTAGATCCTGTTGGAGTTGGAACACGTTGAGCTGCTCCGATTAATTTTCCATTTAATTCCGGGATAACTAAACCGATAGCTTTTGCAGCACCTGTGCTGTTTGGTACGATATTGCATGCAGCTGCACGAGATCTTCTCTTATCACCTTTTCTTTGTGGTCCATCAAGAGTCATCTGATCACCTGTGTAAGCATGGATTGTACACATGATACCAGTTTTGATTGGAGCTAATTTGTTTAATGCGTCAGCCATTGGAGCTAAGCAGTTTGTAGTACAAGAAGCAGCTGAGATAACTGTATCTTCTGCTGTTAATGTTTCGTGGTTTACATTGTAAACGATTGTAGGAAGATCGTTTCCAGCTGGAGCTGAGATAACAACTTTTCTAGCACCTGCTTTGATGTGAGCTTCTGCTTTTGCTTTTGATGTATAGAATCCTGTACATTCTAATACTACGTCAACACCGATTTCTCCCCATGGGAGTTCTTCAGCATTAGCTTTTGCGTAAATTTTAATTTCTTTTCCATCAACTGTGATAGAATCTTCTCCAGCTGTTACTTTATCAGCTAAAGCGTATTTACCTTGTGATGAATCGTATTTTAATAAGTGAGCTAACATTTCAGGAGATGTTAAGTCGTTGATTGCAACTACTTCATATCCTTCTGCTCCAAACATTTGTCTGAATGCAAGACGTCCAATACGTCCAAAACCATTAATCGCTACTTTTACTGCCATGATTAATTCCTCCTAA
>CALBNS010000033.1 GCA_937896665.1 uncultured Clostridia bacterium | reverse complement strand
TTATGTTTAGTCATACATTATGAGGCGTAACCGCCTCAAACACCTCACTTTCCGATAAAAATTTGAAAATAACTTCACATAACATACTGCTTTCTTTGTTAGAGTAAGGTTGTATTAGTACAAACCGCTTCACTGAAAGGAGTATGTATGGAAGTGAAAAAAACAGTATCTACGGCGGAATTGCTTCCGTCAATCTCTGCATTAAAGATTGAAATGCAGAAAAAAGGTTATAGTCCTCAGACCTTGAGAGGACTGGAAAATGTCTGGGATACATTGCTGCGTTACGCATCTACCGTGCCCGAAACATTGTTTGATGAAAATTTTCGAGGAGGATTTCTGCAAGCCGAATACGGTTTCCGTATGGATCTGGAATACACCATGTATCGTGCCAGCCGGGCACTGGAACTTCTGAAAAACTATATTGATTTTGGTATCGTCACAGGTATTCCCAAGAAGCAGCGTCAGGAGTTTGCTGAGGGCTATCACTCTTTGATAACCGCTTTTGCTGATGGAGAGGCCCGACGAGGTCTTGCTGAAAATTCTATGAAAAGTCTGTGGTCACGGTTGTACCGCCTGCATATCTTCTTCCTTGATAAAGGTGCAGACACTTTCAGCATGGTAACTCGTGACATGATAAATGATTTTATAAAGTATCTGGCACCGTATTCAACAACCTACGTTTCCGAGAACCTACGGATGCTCCGGCGGCTTTGTCTGTATGCTTACCAGAACGGCCATCATGCTGAAGATTTATCAGGCTGTATCCCAGTTGTAAAAAATATCCGTCAGCAACGACTGCCTGCTGTTTTTACAGAAGATGAAACAGAAAAAATCTTATCTTCGTTCGACAGGGAGAATCCTATGGGAAAGCGGAATTATGCAATCTTCCTGCTGGCTGCAAGAATGGGGCTGCGCTCCTGCGATATAAAGGCTCTTGAGTTCAGTTTTATCAACTGGACAGAAAAGACAGTTTCTTTCACGCAGAAGAAAACAAAAAAACATTTAATTCTACCACTCCCTGATGATGTGGGCTGGGCGATTATCGACTATCTTAAAAACGGACGCCCGTTCTCTGACAGCAAGTATGTTTTTATCCAGCATAAACCGCCTTATGGCCAGTACACAAATTTAAGGAATGTACTTGTCAAACAGATGCGTAAGGCCGGGATAGAGACACCAGTCGACAAAAGGATCGGGATGCATTGTTTCAGGCATAGCCTGGCTACCTCCATGCTGGAGAACGGAGTACCGCTGCCGGTCATTTCGCAAACTTTGGGCCATGCTGATATAGCCAGTACAGAAGTATATCTTCGGATCAATATCAGCCAGCTAAGGCTTTGTGCATTGGAGGTTGAGTTATGAGCCGGACATACAAGCCTTTCAGCGGGCCGTTCGCACCTATGCTGACAGAATTTTTGGCACAGAAAAGAGCAATCGGGTATCAATATTTGGCTGGTTACTGGGTGCTCCGCAAATTTGACAGCTTTTCCATGAACTATGATGTTGTTAATTATGCTCTGACAAAAGAGATTGTCGAGGCATGGGGACAAAAACAACCTAACGAAAGTGATGTTTATTGGACGAACCGTATTTTGTACTTACAGCAGTTCTCCGAATTTTTAGTAGGGCAGGGATACAGCGGCCATATGACAAAAGTCCACAAATCCAGCCGTTCGCAGTTCAAAGCATACGTCTTTACACATGAGGAAATGAAGAAGATCTTCGCTGCCGCTGATGCAATGGATTTTTCTCCATACTCCCCGTACAAGCATTTGTCGTTTCCACTGCTTTACAGGATGCTGTATGGTTGTGGTTTTCGCATTTCAGAGCTATTAAACCTGAAACTTTCTGATGTGGATACAGAAAAAGGATGGGTTCATGTACTTCATGCGAAAAACGACAACGAACGGTTTGTGCCTATGGCAGAGTCTCTGAACCAACGCTGTAAAGCATATATCTCGGCTGTCCATAAGGGGCACAGCCCGGATTATCCCTTTTTCTTCAAAAAAGATGGCAGCAAATATACCGTAAGCAACATCGAGAAACACTTTCGTGAAATGCTCTGGTTTGCTGGGATACCATACCGGGGGCAGAAAAACGGGCCGAGAGTTCATGATATTCGTCATACTTTTATCTGTCACCGGCTGAATACTTGGGCGTGTGAAAAAGCTGACCTGATGACACTTCTGCCTATTCTTTCAAAGTATGTTGGGCATACAGGTGTACCCTCTACGCAGTGGTATTTGAAACTCACTGCGGAGGCTTTCCCTGATGTTCTCGAAGCAATGGAACAGTTGACGGGACAGGTATTTCCCACGGTTGGAGGTGTTGATTATGAATAAAAACGGCAAAAAAGATTTCGCTTACCACTTGTCGAGGTTCCTATCCGTCTATCTTCCCGGCCAGAGAAATGTCAGCGAGAATACAGTGCTTTCATACAAAGACACCTTCAAACTGATCCTGCTGTTTGCGAAGGATGAGAAGAAGTTGCTATCTAACCAGCTTTCAATCAGTGATCTGACACGCCCATTTTTTGAAGAATTTATCCAATGGCTGAAATCCTGCCGGAAATGCGGCATTTCTACCTGCAACCAGCGATTAGGGGCAATTCACGCCTTCTTTATCTACCTCCAATACGAGATGCCGGAAGCTGCGGCACAGTGTCAGGAAGTGTTGGCGATTAGGACAGCAAAAGCACCTGAAGGGCAGTTTAATTACCTGACCGTAGAAGGCATTGCTGCATTATTGGCCCAGCCGGACATATCTACCAAAGCAGGGAGGCGTGATGCTGCCCTGTTAAGCCTGCTATATGATTCTGGTGCCAGAGTACAGGAGCTTGTTGACCTGACAATCGGGGATGTTCGCTTTATATCCCCCGCAACGATCAAACTGACCGGAAAAGGGAGAAAAACACGGATTGTCCCGCTGTTGTCTGGCCCGGAAAGCCTGTTGAAGGCATACATGAAGGATTACAATCTTGAACAAGCTCCCACTACACACCCGTTGTTTTGTAACAGGAGTGGCACAAAATTTACACGAGCCGGTATTTCCTACACCCTGAAAAAGTATTCGGATATGGCACGCAGGACATTTCCGGATTTGATGCCAGAAACGGTAACGCCTCATTGTCTGCGCCACTCAAAGGCAATGCACCTGCTTCAAGCCAACGTAAACTTAATTTATATCCGGGATTTACTCGGACACAGTGAAATCAAGACCACTGAGATCTATGCACGGGCCGATACTTCATTAAAACGTCAGGCTTTAGAAAAGGCCAGCCCAGTCAACCAACAGATACAATACCCAGCATGGACGGACGATGATGATTTAATGAACTGGCTCAATTCTTTTGGTAAATGATAACTATGTCAGCAACTTACGTAGTCCTCCGGCGAAAATGCCGGGGGATTATGTGAAGTTGCAGAAAGGAGCACCTATTGAAATCA
>CALBNS010000032.1 GCA_937896665.1 uncultured Clostridia bacterium | reverse complement strand
AAAAAGAACAGTTTTCAAAAAAGATAAACTGTTCTGAATGTGATTCTTTCCAATTGTACCAAGTCGCGGAACTTTAGCCGATATCTGTATGGGGATAGTATCTGAATCACTATCTTTAAAATCAAGGAAAATATTAAAAATGAAGCAGATATAAAAGTAGATTTATAAAAATATTTATTTTTGGGCATGCTTCGCAGACCTTCCGGAGGGAGGTCTTAAAAATTTTCGTATAAGAACCCATTTTTATGGTGGTGAAATATAACACCTTCCAAGCTGTTTCATTGAAGAACTGCCACAGGCAGGACAAAGACAGATGTCAAAGTCCCAGACTGCTTTTAACAGCTGTGCAATGGTCATGCCGGCATAGCGCTGCTTAAACCGCTGTTTTCCCTGAAGTTTAAAAATAATCTTCAGATTTTGTGTCTTCATGCGATTATTCAGAAATCCATAGTAACGGATTTTTTGAAAACCGGGAGGAAGCACATGCATCAGGTAGCGGCGGATAAACTCCTCATTTTTCAAAGTTATCCAGCGTTTAGGATCAGAAGGTTTCCTGCCGCGTGCAGAGAATGTTGTTTCCGCTCCTGTGACAGAAAGGATTCTGTTGTTGGATATGGCTATTTTGTGGGTATAGCGTCCGAGATACTCGATGGCATTGCCAAAACCATTGAAAGTCTCTTTTATGTACGGACACCAGTCTTTTTCATAAAGCGTGTTTTTAAAGTTTTTCCAGTTTTCAGGATTCTGCAGTTTACGGAAGGATTCTGAAAAACAAAGAGAACCATTTTCATATAAAGTGTTAAGGTTTGCCAGATACTTTCCTTTGAATTTATCCCGAAGTACCCTGACGGGTATAAAGAAACTGCTGGAAGTCCTGCGTATATGGTAATCAGAGGTAAGCCCGCCGCCGGAAACGATACAGTGCATATGTACATGGTAATCCAGTTCCTGGTTCCATGTATGGAGAATCTGAATGATGCCGGGTGTTGCTCCTAGATACTTTCTGTCAGCAGACAGTTCCAAAAGTGTTTCGGCACAGCATTTGTGAAGAAGTCCGTAAAGGAGCTTTTGGTTACAGTAAATGAGAGGATTCAGTTCATGTGGTAAAGTAAATACTACATGAAAATAAGGCGAGTCGATTACCTCAGCCCTGCGTTTATCCACCCAGATTTCTTTTAAGACAGCCTGACAGTTGGGACAGTTGCGGTTACGGCAGGAATTGTTATGGATTTCCAAATGTCCGCAGTCCGTACACCTGCTTAAGTTAATGCCGAGCCTGCCGGATTTACAGTTTAAGATGGCAAGAGATGCTTTCCGCTGAACATCAGACTGAAAATGATCAGACATACAGTAACTGTCATAGGAAAGTTCCCATATTTTGCGGATTTTCAAATCATTCATGAAGCATGCCTCCCATCCGGTCAAAGGGGCTTGGCGAGGAGACAACGGCATGCGAAGAAAGATGGACATAAATAATGGTCGAATTTATACTGCGGTGTCCCATAAGTGCCTTAAGAGTGAGCAGGTCCGTACCATCCTCATAATGATAAGTGGCAAAAGCGTGGCGAAAAGTATGGCATGTAAAACGGTGCTCCCACCCCAGTTCATTTTCATGGGCAAGAATAAAATCAGGCACACGCTGGTGGTCGATGGGTTTTGAAGGATTCCGTTTCTGAGGGAAAAGCCAATCACGGGGACGTTCTTCCTTGGGCAGGGAATACCAGTACTGTAAAATCAGCTGCCATGCCTGCTCAGAAAGCTGGGCGTATCTGGAAGAGCGGTTTTTCGAAGACCGGATAAGGATCCTGTGTCTGGAATGCTCAATATCAGAGCATTTCAAGTGGCGGACTTCACCAATACGCAGACCGGCAGAAAACATCAGGCACAGAAGAGCTTTGAATTTCAGGTTGGCAATGGAAGAAAGAAAAATCTGCATTTCCTCTCTCGTAGGAATAAATGGAAGGTAGGCATCGAACTTACGGAAGGGAAGCTGGTAAGGATCCCACTGTCTGTGCAGTATATAGAGAGTGAAAAATCTGAGCTGTGAAATACAGGCATTTACAGTGCGGTCAGAAAGATTGCGTTCCTGTTGAATCCAGACAATAAAATCCCTGTAATCTTGCCAGGAAGCATCTTCTGGGGAACAGTGTTTATGTTCAGAAAGATACTGCAGGTAAGCAGATATATAAGTAGAATAAGAAGTAATTGTATGGTCGGTAAGACCACGAAGGGAGAGCATCTCCCGGAATTGTTTTAAATAATCGTCCATAATAAAATCTCCTTTGAAATGATGTAAACAGTGCCAATATTTCAAAAAAGAGGCGGAGGACGATAAAA
>CALBNS010000031.1 GCA_937896665.1 uncultured Clostridia bacterium | reverse complement strand
AAAATACGTCAAAGCCAGTAAAATCAATAGATTTGGGCTTGACAGAATAGGAAGGGATTATTGCCACCTAATGAGCCGCTGGCTTCTTAGTTTAATTCTTATTATTTATATTACTCCAAAAGTTGCCTATTTTAGACAGCTTGATGAAGTTCGCCCTTTTATGGCTTTCCTCTACTTTCTTTCGCACTAAGTCCTAAAGAAATATAGTGCTAAATCCTAAAGACGGGCATCCCGAATGTCAAAATATTTGACAAAAAGTATAATTATGTCTTGCAAAAATAAAAAAGCTATGTTACAGTAAAATGGAATTTTATGTAAGTTTTTGTTTATCTTGAATAGACAGTTCTACGGAAAAAAAGTCATGCCAAATCCGCACGTTAAATATATTGATGTGAAAAATTTATGATGGCTAAAAATAAACAAGTATTAAAGGATGGTCATCGCATGAATAGAGCGAAGTTGTAATTTGGAAAAAAAGATAAACAAACGTGATTTATATTTTTTGTTATGGAATGTCTTTAAGTATTGTTACGCAATGAAACAACGTGAAAGGTGTTTAATTATGTTTAGAGATCAGTTTAATAGAGATGAGTTTGCAGAACTGTTGGCATCTGATCTTAGAATTTTGAGAGCTGGTGCACGTCTATCTCAAAGTGAAGTTGCACATGCGGTGGGAATTTCAAGACAGACATACAGTTCATATGAAAACAAAACCAGAGTGATTCCGTGGAATATGTGTTTGGCATTATTATTCTATTTTCAAACGCTTCCAGATGCCAGGAGATTGTTAGATGCGATTCATCTGGTTCCAAATAGTACGGTAGCAAATATGACAGAACGAGATGAGAGTGAGGATTTTGGTGCATAAAGACATAACGGAAGAAATGTAATGCTTCCTGCCGTATAGAAAGGGTTCAAAGGGTTGGATAAAAAGAGAAATATTGTAGAAAGCATGGGAATGCCAACTACTACACAGTTGGAGATGGAGCTGAAGAGTATTCGTTATAGGAATAGGTATGGACGAGTATTACGAACTACCGTGTACACACTGATTGTGGTGGCTGCGTTTGCGATTTTAGCTGCTACATTGTGGTTGCCGGTATTGCAAATATACGGAAGCTCCATGACACCTACACTTGTGGAAGGTGATATGGTGGTTTCCTTAAAAGGAAAGCACTATAGTACCGGCGATATCATTGCTTTCTACTATAATAACAGGATTTTAGTAAAACGAGTAATCGCAGATGCTGGGCAATGGGTAGATATAGATGGAGAAGGAAATGTATATGTAAACAACGAACTTCTTGATGAACCGTACATCCAGGAAAAGAGCAAAGGGGAATGTACCATAACTTTTCCATATCAGGTGCCGGAAGGACGCGTGTTTGTTCTGGGAGATCATAGAAGTGTATCTGTGGATTCCAGAAGTGCCGCAATCGGTTGTATATCTGATGAGCAGATAGTTGGAAGGTTGAAGTTTTGTGTTTGGCCGTTGTCAAGCATGAAAGTGTTGAACAAATAAAATGTATTAGGAAGAAAAAAAGAGAAAATGTGTAAAGAAAAACTTCCTTGTTATGAAGCAAAAGAGTCGATATGTCAAAAAGTTGTTGTACTAAGGTGCGATGAGAAAGGAGGGGCGTAAGTGGAAAAGAGACCAAAGAATCTTAAATTAGAGAAAGATATAAACAGTAGTGAAAAAAATGTTAAAAATCATCGCCAGTGGAAAAGTTGGCAGAAATTTGTGGCAGTTTTGAGCTGTGTAGTAGTGTTTGGTGTTGCTTATGCGTTGATGCTTCCTGCATTGACACTGACAAATGATGCCCACTGTGGACAAACGGAGCATATACATGTGGAGGAGTGTTACACAAGTGGTCTTGTCTGTGGATATGACGAGGGAGAAGTTCTTTCTAAGGCAGAAGGTCATGTTCATTCACAAAGTTGTTATATGAACACGCAGAATTTAATATGTGGTTTTGACGAAAATAATGCAGATATAGAATCCCATGAACATTCGGAAGAATGTTATGTTGAAACACAAGAACTGATCTGTGGACTGGAAGAGAGCAACGCTGTTTCAGAAGCTCATCAGCATTCAGCGGCATGTTATGGTGAAAGTGTGCTTACTTGTGGAAAAGAGGAACACACCCATGAGGTTGCTTGTTATTCTGATAAGACAGCAGATATGGATGCATCTGTTTGGGAGTCTAAGCTTCCAAAGGAATTGACAGGTGTTTGGGCAGATGATTTAGTGGCAGTAGCTAAGTCTCAGCTTGGTTATACAGAGAGTGATACTAATTTTGAAGTAGATAATGAGGGAGAGACGAAAGGCTATACAATTTATGGCGATGACTATGGAGAGCCATATGGTGACTGGTGTGCAATGTTTGTGAGCTGGTGTTTGAAAAAAGCAGAAATTCCAAATCAGGTTCCTTCTAATATAGAAGAGATGAGTGAAGAGGATGCGGCCATGGCCAGTGTGATTGTACCGAGAGATTCTCTCTGTGCAAATTGGATATCTGTTCTTTATCAACAGAAGCTGTATCATCCGATTAGAAAAACACAAGATATCCTTGACAGTACGGATGCAACAATCACAGATTACATACCGAGCGTAGGAGATGTAGTATTCTTTTCTTTATATATGGATGACAAGTCTGACCAGGTAGGTATTGTTTCAGAAGTGAGCTTGAAAAAGGATCAGGATGGTCAAGACACTAATATAATCGAAGGCGTTAAGGTTATCGAAGGAAATGCCAGCGATCAAGTAAAAGAGAATACATATACCATTGATGATAAAAAGATTCTAGGATATTTGGAACTTCCAAAGAATCCTTGTCATGAAGAATTGGTTGATTCTTCCAAAGATGCATTAACTGTGGATGCTAAGACAGAAGATGCAGAAACAGTTGTCTTGGCAGATATTGGACAGAACTGGTCAGATGGAAATTATGATGCTATCGCTTTTACAGAGGAAGATTCAGAGTTTAAACAAACGTGGATTCGTAAGAGTAGAGCGGCAGTTCTGTTGGCGAGTGTCGAGGATGAGGCGGTGGATGCCTCAAAACATATTACAGCAGTCAAAATCAAATGGAAGCCAGCGAATGGTTCTGGAGAATGGCAGGAACTTCCGAGCGCAGACAGTACAGTGAAGGTTCCGGCAGATGCATTGTTACGATTCGAGGTGGATTATGCAGGTCTGAATCCAGAGGAGCTGCAAGCTTCTGGATATAAAATGTATTATAATCCGGGGGCATCCTTTACCCACCTGCAAGCGAAAGGCAATATTTTGGTAGCAGGTCAGGAGCGTGGTATCATTCATGTCGAAGGAAATGATGTTGTTCTGGAATTTGATAAGGATTGGATAGATAAAGCGGCTGACTTGAATAATGCCGGCGGAGCAAATAAGCAGTCTATCAAAGGTGATTTCTATTTCCAGGGTGCCATGAGTCTGGACGGTATCGAAGATGATGGTAGTTTGTCACTGAGTCTGAGTGGTATCAATATTACAATCTACTCTGAAAAAGACGCTATGGCGAAGCATGCGGATGTAGATGTGGCTAAGACCGGAGCAAAGACTCTGATCAATGAAGATGGAAACTGGTATATCGACTATACCCTGACTGTTACTGCGGGTGAGTATGATATACCTGCTGTAAGCGTTCTGGATAGGGTGACGTTGGGTGCTAACTATGTAAGTGGATACGTGGGTGTAACAGAGGAGGAAAAGACACCTACCATCAGCAGTACGGCAGATCCAATTACCGGACCGGTAGAGTTTTCCGATAGAAGCACAGGTTATGATACGCATACATATGGTAGGGTGCATCTGACCAATGAGACGCGACCGTCGACAAGCGGAAAATATGCTCAGGTAAACGGAAGCCATATGGCGTGGGAAATTGGGGATATGAAAGCCCATGAGGTGCGTACACTGAAGTATCGTGTGAAGGTAGACGAAAGTTATGTAGGTATTCCTCATGATGCGTCCAATACCATCAGAAATGCGGCTACAGCATATTTGAAGACTTATGAGCATGGCACAGAGACGCTTCCATTTAGTCCGAATGCAAGTGCGACAATTACCAAAAATGCTTCCAACGCATATACTAAGACAGTGAATGGTGTAGAGTATCAATATATCGACTATACAGTAAAGGTATCTGCGCTAGAAAACAACTCCTACCCACTGACCAATGTAAAGGTACGAGATGATCTGGATTATACCAATTATTATTATCGACCATACATTGACTATCTGCCAGAGACGATCAAGCTGTATCGCGATGAGCGTGGTACGCAGGAGATTACAGATCTGACGCAATATCACAATGGGAATCCGGTGGTCAGCTCTAATGCCTTTGAACTGTACGTGGGTACATTGAATCCGGGTGAGAGCCGATGGATCAAGTATACTATGCGTATTAATGACAAAGAAGCAATCGTACAGACTAATGGGCAGGTAAGTCTACATAATGTGGCAGAGGCATGGCCGGACGATACAAAATGGACTTCCAATCGAAACTTCGGACAGGCTCAGACTAATGCTAGATTTGAAAACAAGGTTTGGGAGCGTAAGAATGTGGGCTCACAGATATCAGCAGCTATCACGGAGACTATTCCGGCAGGTGCTACTGTCTTGGATAAGTCTCTTCAGACAACCACCAATCCAGGGAACTATCAGATACCGGCAGGAGCTTATAAGTATCAGGTTGTAGTAAACGAGGCTGGTGATTGGGAAGTAGCAAAGGCTCTCATGCATGATTACATTCAAGAAAGTGGAGTAACAGGTAAAAAGTATTTACAATTTTCGGGTTACGTAAAAATTGACGTATGTGAGGCTGTCAATGCATCGACACGGCCATACACGCCGATTGGAAATATCAAGCAGACGATTTATGTGGATATCAATAATCTTTATGATTTCCAGTTTACCGGTGAGCAGCTGGGACTGGCAGAGGCAGATAAGGATGCATTGATTCTTACCTACTATGCAAAGGTTGCTGAGGATGTCAGCGGCTTTGGTCAGATGGATGCGGATAACCATTTCGCACTGTCTGGTAATGTAGGTCCAGGTGGCATATATACGCTTGGATCTGGAGTATACAGCACGCAGAGAGTTACTGCAAAGGAGCAGGGAACGGTAAATCCAGTCAAATATCCATGGTACTATGACAAGAATGATGAATCCTTTAAAGGATATGCTGGAAGAAATAATGATTGGGATCCACCATACAGAGGAACAGGTGCACTCTACTGGTATGTAGAGTTTGATGGTGGAAAGTTTATCACGGACTATGAGATAGAGGATAATACGAATAATGCAAACTCTGGTAACGGAGATCAGGACTTTATTCGCGACACTGTTTCATTGGTAGGATTTTACTTGGTTGATATAGATGCGGATAAGCACTTGGAGGATTTATATCCTAACAATGCGGAGTTGCAGGCGGCAGTGGAGCGGGGAGAGATAGAATTTTTCCCTAGTGAAAATATGGCATATCTGACCTGTACGAAACATCCAAGCAGGAATGAGGTTGTTATTCGTGCGAAGTTTACCAAGCCATACTCAATTCCGGCTGGCAAGAAGGTATATTTGGTAGTTCGAACAGAGCCAAAGAACCTTCCGGCAGAGGCTACTATAAATAATTATAAAAATGGATTTGCATATTATTATCCGGGAATGTCAACTTGGAACACTCAAATAAAAGATTTAAATGTTGCCGGTCCAAATGGTGATTTGCAAAAGACAGCGGGTGGTGTATTCGTAGTAAAAAATGCACCAAAGGATCGGATAGAGACTTTTAAACCATCCAATGCATTGTTTAATGTTTATCAGCAAAATACGAAGTTCTATCAGATTACTTCTACTGGCGAGATTGCAAAGCCAGGTGTTCAGATCGACAATGGTAATACGACATCGAATATGCTTCTTCAGAACTCTGTGCTGGTAACAGGACATTCGGTGGACGATATCAAAAAGGTATATGCCGATAAAGCAAAATATAGTCCGAGTGATAAAAGTGATCAGTTTGTGAATTATCAGTACGAGAATGGTCATTATGTGACATGGAATATTGCAGTCAATATTGGTAAGGAGATGAGTGGTGCGTATACCGTTGAGGATGTGCTACCGGACGGTTTGAAGCTAGAGTACATTCGTACTATAAAAACTACGGATGGAAAGGGTAATGTATACGACCCTGCTTACACCTTTAACCCAAGAAACGAGTACCAAATCGGAAACTCTATGGCAGGCTCCATCTCAAGAGCTACAGGCACAGATGATGCTCTGGAAGATCAGGGCTTTACACCGAATATTACGGTGTCAAGTGGTATGAACGCTCACTGGGCGAATACCTGGACGGACTACTATACCAAAGGGCAGGAGATTCGTATCGTTCTTCCGAATGTGCAGCAGCAGTCTCCGATTACCTTCCAGGTGGTATGTAAGGTAACAGATCCAGCAATCAACTATACGGATGTGACCTTTGACAATACCGCTACCCTTTACAATGCAGATGGCTTTAAGATAGAAGCGGATAGTGCGCATATGGAAGTGCTTACCACCGCACTGAGTAAGGAAATGCTTGCCGAATTAGGTGGAGAATCCGGAACAGACATTACCAATCCTACGCTTCCATATACAATTACAATTAATGACGCAGCAGAGGATATGGATCCTTCCAGTCATAATATATCTGTTCCGCTGGTAGATCATATGACTTCACAGCTAAACACCAACATGGATTCCATGAAAATCTATGTGGATACAGTAGATGAGGATCACATGGTATATTCTGCGGGAACAAAACAATCGATTCCATTGAATTTGGGAACAGAGAACAGCCCACAGTATTTATACTATGCGGTAGACAGTGCGGACAGACCGCTGTACTGGCAGAATAGCAGATATCAGTTTGGTACAGATCAGGTAACGGAATATCCGATGTACACGATTGGATCTGACTATGATGGACAGATTATTTCCACTGATGATCAGGTGAAATATAAAGAGATTGTAGTGGGCACTAGAGCTGATCAGAATAAGATTACATCGGGAAAATACTTATTATACTCCGTCAGCGGAAATATCTTCCTGACAGATCAGTCAGTAACAGTTAGTTCCAATAACCGTCTGAGTGGTATTGCTGATGCTAATGCAGCCACAGTATGGACAATTACAAAGCAGGCGGATGGTTATACGATTCAGAATGCAGCAGGAAAATATTTACATATCAGTGGCAGTAGCAGTTCTGGTTTGAGTAATGATAAAAAGACCATTCAACTTGAGCCATCTGCCGAAAATAGTGAGGCCGTACTTATTAAGAATCCAGATAACAATCTGTATATGAATCAGATTGGAGGACATACCAATTTTGGTGGCTATAATCAGGTAGATGTTTTAGGAAATAGATTTTATCTGATCAAATGGGATGCTGGAGAAAGTATAAGTGGTATCAAGAGCTATAAACCGGGAAATACCTATATCGGACAGAATCAGACCATTGAGACTGGCAAGTATTACATTAAAAATGAGAACACGCAGGAATACATCACAAATCAAACGTCGAATAATGGTGTATTGGGTGTGACTGCACCAGATGCATCTGCGCTCTGGAATATAACCTACAGAGGTGAAGGATTAAGAAACAGCCAGAAGCTTTACATACAGGATGCAACAGGCAGATATCTGAAAGTCACAAATACTAAGGCTGAGATGGTCACCAGTGCTTATGAGAGCACAAGCTTATGGTCTACTAAAGGAGTGACAGGACATGTAGTAGGTACCGTAAATGTAGCATGGCTGATCAAGGACGGCGAAAGATACATTGGATCCGGAGCAGAAGATCAGCGTACTACCCATCGTTATTATCCAGCTGTAGTAGATGAGTACAATTATGCAGCCATTCCATATGGTGAGAATAAAAAAATGTACTGGTCTAGTGCGGCCACCATGGGTACTACAAAGACAAACTATCCGGTAGTGAAGGTGGCAAGCTCAACACCAACTGGTACCGATGGAATTACCTGGAAGCAGATATATCAGGAGATTGAGACAAAGAATCAGATTGGCAATATACCAAACACTATCCAGCGTAATACTGACTCTGGTGAACCAATATATATGCTCAACAATCAGGCAACAAATCAGTCAAAATATGTTCAGAAGAAAAATGATAAGGGGGAGCTCTTATATCTGAAGGATGGTCAAGAGACCACCGAAGTGACAGATGCTCCGGTTTGGCTGGGAACTACGCAGGATACAGGAGTTCCGCTGATGACCTCTACGGATATCCGTGTTTCCGTAGAAAAATATTTTGATAGCAACGGTGTAGCAGACGGAAGTCAGGTAATCAAGTTCTACAATTTGCCTGATAACCACAAGATCATCATTACATACGAAGTATCAGCAAACCTTTCTTCTACATCAGGAAACTCCTTTGGAAATGACGTATCTTGGGCTGGATATGATGTTCCGGTAAGAGGAGATGCTTCTGAAAAAGATAAAGAGTTTTCTGCATCGGCCAACGCATCCTTTATAGAGCATGGTGCTGTTAAGATTACTAAATATGCCGGGGAGGATGTAAGCAAGACCTTGAATGGTGCAGGCTTCAGTCTTTATCGTGCAGAGTATAAGATGCATACCGAGGGATATTTGTACTGGACAGATGAGCTTTCACAGTCACATCCGATGTATGCATCCATAGGAAATCAGAGCATCAAAGATCACACAAATCGATACCCGGCAGTATATCAGACTATCGATGGTAAGTCGGTTGAATTTGAGATATTACGTAATGGTCAAGGGTATATCGTAGCCTATAGATCAAAAGGCGATACAGAATGGATTGCCTTGCATGAAGCAGGTGAGGATTTGGAAAAATTCCATCATGAGTTCGTGTTAGATGAGGATACAAAATCTGTTCAGGTATACAAGGAACAAGAACTGGCATACAAAGAGACCGGAAATGATGATGACATGGAAATGTTCGGTAATGGTGTTGTCAGTTATGGATTATCCGCAGACGAGGGTGCGATTCATTTTAACAAGGTTTATGCCATTGTAGAGACGAAGGCACCGGAGGGATATGATGTGGATCCTACACCACACTTCTTTGTAGTACCAAATTCACAGCCACATGTTCTGGGAGGAGATTATTTCTACCATGCGGATTGGCCGGACGAGGTACACGTGGTAACAAGAGGTATCAATGATACATTGACTTATTTCTTATCAGTATACGACTACAAGGGAAGCGCACAGGTAAGAAAGGAGTTTGGTGGAAATACTGAGCTGGATATGGACACTGCCAAGGGAACATATCAGTTCGGAATTTGGGAAGCAGATGATATAGAGACAAATGGTCAATTGGATCCTACAAAAATATCAGCAGACAACATGATCAAGAACGTAGCTGGTAATCCATGGATCGGAAGCATCAACTATACAGACAAGGACTTTGGATATTATAAGATATCAAAGGGAACTGTGCAACATCCGACAGAATATACTGCATGGAGAAAGAGAGCGCAGGGATGGGAATCTACAACCATTGTGTACGATGGTACAGATTGGATTAGCAAGACATGGGAGACATCCACTGCACCATTAATGGATGCAAATACCATGTCCGGTATTCTGCCAGGATATGAAAAGACCTATACATTTGCAGATCTTACATTTGGAAAGAGCTATTACATCTTTGAGCTGAGTCGAGGCGGTGAAGCTGTAATAGAGGATGGAACCGTTGTGACAATGCCAAACGGCAACAATTTCGTAGTCGACTACAGTAGCAATGGTGTAAATACATCAAAGGTAACACCTACCCGAAGTCAGGGCAAACCTGTGGTTCCAGTCGTAGTAGCCACAAACAAGCAGTATGAAGCTAGCCTGACCAAACAATTTGTGGATGAAGGTGGAAAACTATTAACACAGGGGTTGGAAGGTACCTACACCTTTGTCATTCAGAAAAAGAATACAGATGGCACCTATAGTCGACCGCTACAGACACAAACCATTACATGGGAGAAGGGCGATGTAGAGTCATCCAAGACAGTGAACTTCAAAGGTTTGGAGGCTGGTGCAGATTATCGTATCGTCGAGGTAGACGATAAAGGCGATGTGATTGGTCAAGGTGAAACGGGAACGATCAACAGATTGATGTTTGCGGTAAGCTATAAGGCAACAGACTACGATAAAAATTCGGGTGATGTCATAGAAAAGAATAAAAGCTACGACATTACCACCTATGATGAGGCAGTGCCTAACGTGACCGCTTCCAATCAGGTACTGTACTATTCATTGCCGCATACCGGTGGTATGGGCACTTCTAAGTTTGCACTAGGCGGCATGGTGCTGATTGCATCTGCAGGCTTATTGTATGGATTCCAGATGAGCCGCAAGAGAGAAAGGAGGTTAAAATGATTTAGCCTCCGAGCAGCGGCAAATCTGTTTTGCGTCGATGAAGGATATCCGATATAACAAGATACTATAGGGGCAGAGAGAAAGCCTCTTAATAAAAAAGAAAGGAAAGAACAATATGAAAACAATGAAAAAAATAATATCATTATTAGTTGTTGCAGTAATGGTATTGGCAATGACAGTGAATGTATTTGCAACCGACAAGGGTAAAGCAGACATCGAGATTCAACATGGTACAATCCATTCTACATACTCAGCATATAAACTGTTTGATGTGACACATGACGGTGGAGACAATTATAGTTATACAGTGAATACTAAGTATTTGGAAATCATTAAGGCGGCTCTGAAGACAGTAGAGACAAGTGCATCTGTAGAAACACCTAAGCAATGCTTGGAACTGATCAACGGATTCCAGTCAAATTCAACCAAGATGCAACAGTTTGCAGATGAGTTGACAAAGAAAATCAGTGGATCTGAATCAGGAATTACAGCAGATTTTTCTGTGGATGCAGAAGTAGACAATGCTACTGTAACAATTCAAAATGTAGATCCAGGATATTATCTTGTAACTGAGACAACTGAAGACAGCACTCAGACAATATCTTCTTCTATGATTAACACAGCAAGTAGTGAAGATCCTTCAAAGGTAACAGTTCACTTGAAAAAAGACACACCTACCCTTGTGAAACAGATTAAACATAATGAGACTGGTGAATGGGGAAAAGTTGGTGACAACTTTGTTGGAAGCATAGTAGAGTATCGTCTTATTACAAAAGTTCCAAACTACATGCACAACTATGAGACATATAACTATATCATTCATGATAAAATGGACGCTGGTTTAACCTCTAATGTTAAAAGCGCAGGGGATTTAAAGATTAAAGTTGGTGATAATGATAATAAAGTAATTCCAGAAAGATACGTAACAATTGATACTGTGCCAGAGGATGGCTGTACTTTCCATGCTACAATCGATGTGAAGCAAGCTGTTGCTGATAAAATTGTAAATGAGGGCGAAAAATTATATACCTATTATACAGCAACTTTAAATGAAAATGCTATAATGTATGATAAGGGATCAAATAATAATGAAGCTTATCTTGAGTACAGCAATAATCCATATGATGATACTAAGTCAGCAACTACTCCTAAGGAAATAGTACGTGATTGGGCTTTCAAGATGACATTAAAAAAAATCAAAGGTGCAAACAAAGCTGAAGTACTACCGGGTGCGAAATTCGTGTTCTCCAAAAAAAGTGATCTTGGTGAATTAAAGCTGGATGAAAACGGTAATGTTGTAAAAGCTGATGGTAGTCAAATCGAAGAGAATGCGCTGGCTGTATTTGTGAAGGAGGAAGATGGTTCATATCGTGTAGCCACTGCAGCAGAGGTAAAAGATAGTGATGTAACCAAGCATATGATTATTGAGGCTGGTGATGTAGTACTGGAAGGGTTTGATGACCGTACAGATTACTTCATTTACGAGGTTCAGGCTCCAAAGGGTTACAATAAACTTACAAACCCAGTTAAAGTAATCGTAAATGCAACATATGACAATGGTGATGCAGCGAAACCTACTGTAGTTGTAACTGTAGATGGCGTTCAAGGACAGACTCAAGTACAAATCGAGAACTTTGCTGGTAGCATTTTACCTTCCACAGGTGGTGTTGGTACAACATTATTCTATGTAATCGGTGGTATCATGGTAGCTGGTGCGGCAGTTCTTTTGGTAACAAAGAGACTTGTAAACGCAAAACAATAGAGTACGATTAAAAAATTTAAATGTATGTTCCTGTGGGGAGGCGACAAGCCTTCCCGCAGACAACAGTAAGGAGAACATTGCAATATGAAGGAACGATTAACAACGATCATATTGATTCTGATATTGATTGCAGGGCTGTCTTTATTGCTGTACCCGGAACTAAGTAATTATTGGAACCAGTTTCACCAGAGCCGGGCAGTGGCGTCCTATAATGAACTGGTTGAAAATTTGGATAATAGTGAATATGAGAAATTTCTCGAGGAAGCAAAAGCGTATAATGAAAGCCTTTTGGATAAAAAGACATTATTTGATCCATTAAATGACGAAGAAAGTGAAAGATATTATAATACTTTAGATGTCACAGGTACTGGCATTATGGGATATATAGATATCCCCAGTATTAATGTAACGCTTCCAATTTACCATGGTACAGATACAGAGGTGTTGCAGATTGCCGTAGGACATTTAGAGTGGAGTAGTTTACCGGTAGGTGGAGAGAACACTCACTGTGTGCTATCTGGACATAGAGGACTTCCATCTGCAAAGTTGTTTACCAGTATCGACCGGTTGGTTGAGGGTGACCAGTTTTATCTGAGTATATTGGGTGACATACTTGCCTATGAGGTAGATGAGATACGAATCGTATTGCCGGAAGAGATGGACTCCCTACAGATTATAGAAGGACAAGACTTGTGTACCTTGGTAACCTGTACACCATACGGAGTGAATACGCAACGATTGCTGGTTCGGGGACATCGCGTAGAGATTTCTGAGTTGATAAATGTTTCGGCGGAGGCGACGAAAATAAATCCTCTGTTAGTAGCACTGTGTATAGCGCTGCTGATAGTAATAATATTGATTGTAGTACTATTTATTGTAACTAGAGATAAAAATAAAAAACGATACAGATTCCGAGTAGGAGGAAAGCATGAGTCTAGTAAGTAGAAAAGTGATAGCAATAATAAGTTCATTGTGTATGGTATTGTTCATCAGTGTTCCGGTTTTTGCGACTGGATCAGGTGTGGATTACTCTCAGAAGGGAAGTATTTCCGTTTCAATGGAGGATACTGAAAAAAATGTTGTTGCTCCAGGAGGAACTCTCACATTATATCAGATTGCTGCTATTGAAAAAAATGAAGAGAATCAGGATGTATTTGTCTTAAATCAGACATTTGAAGAGAGTCAGGTTCCATTAAATAATTTGGATTCTGCGATTTTGGTCAATGAATTAGAGCGATATATTTCGCAGAAGAAGCTGGGAGGTATTGTTCGTCAGATTGATGCCAATGGACATGTATCATTTGAAGATTTGCCTCTTGGATTATATTTTATCATACAGGAAACTCCGGCACATGGCTATAATAAGGTGAATTCCTTTTTAGTAAGTGTGCCTCAGATGTTGGGAGAGGTGTATGTTTATGACGTGGATGCATCTCCAAAGGTTGAGTTAAGTCCGGCTCCAAACGTTCCCGAAGAGCCTACGCCAAGTGCACCAACACCGAATAAACCAGTAACATCCACAGGATCAAAGCTTCCACAGACCGGACAACTCAACTGGCCAATTCCGGTTTTGGTGGCATGTGGAGCAGTGTGTGTGATTCTTGGAGGTTGTCTGAGAAGAAAAAGTGTTTTGGTAAGATAGTGAATAAAAAGAGTGAGATCTTTCAAATATAAAGGCTTCACACCTTTGTTTGTGTGCCAAGCATGGCACGAATCTAACTAGTGAAAGTCCGGTCACGGATATTTACCGCCAAGTGTAGTGAACCATAAGTTGGCATCAGTAATGGTGCGGATGAAGGAAGTGGTGTAGCAAAGTTCTTGAGCCTACGAACAGAAACTTGATAAGGCGATTAGGTGGGTAAGGTTACAAATCAAACTGAAGCCCTAATGGTAAACGTAAACCGAAGTTGTAAATCAAGAGGTTGTGGAACGAAAGATTAGTGTCTTACCTTGGGAGACCCTACCTACAGGAACTAATGCTTAGCCATTATTTCTCTACTCTGTTAATACAAATTGCGGAATAGAGTTTGGATAATTATAAAAAAGAATATTTGGAGATTTGTAGATGAAAAGAAAAATAGGTACTTTTTTTCTGGTTATAGGAATCATATTTTTTTTGGCGGCTTTGTCCTTGTTTGTGTGGAATGAGAAAGAAAACTGGCAGGCGGAAAAGATGGTAAATGTCATTGTGCCCCAGATAGAAGAAATCATAGACGAAACTGGCTTGCCTTATCAGGTGGTAGAGTCTGATGAGATGAAGACAGTGATCATAGATGGCAACGAGTACATTGGCTATTTGAATATTCCACGATTTGGCTTGCAGTTGCCGATTATGACAGACTGGTCTTATCCAAAGCTGAAGATTTCTCCTTGCCGCTATACAGGCTCAGTGAAGAATGACGATATGGTGGTAGCTGCACACAATTATAGCAGGCATTTTGGAAAACTAAAGTCACTAGATATTGGTGATGAGGTGCTATTTACAGATGTAAATGGGGTGGAGTACCGGTATGTGGTAGCAGAGGTTACGACGTTGCAGCCTACTGCGATTACTGAGATGACCAGCAGTTCCTTTGATCTAACGCTATTTACCTGTACTTATGGAGGACAGAGTAGAGTAACGGTGAGATGTAATCGGAGGTAGTGTAAAATATTGCATTATTTTACTTTATAGGAAAGACCGCCTACGGAGCTCCCATGGATTGATGTTTTTCTTTGGAAACGGCCCGATTTAATTTTGTATCAATATCACGGTGTC
>CALBNS010000030.1 GCA_937896665.1 uncultured Clostridia bacterium | reverse complement strand
AGATGTCAGAGAAAAATAACAAAGTAAAGTATAATCTGAAAAACGCACACTATGCGCTTTTAACCATTGCAGAGGATGGCACGGTTTCCTATGGAGATCCGAAATCTATTCCGGGTTCTGTATCCATTTCACTGGATGCAAACGGAGAGCCGGAAAACTTCTATGCAGATGGTATCGCCTACTATGTTATCAACAATAACATGGGTTATGAAGGCGACTTGGAACTTGCACTTATCCCGGAAGATTTCCGTACAGAAATTCTGAAGGAAGAGTTGGATGATAACGGTGTTCTGATTGAGAATGCACAGGTAGAATTGGAATCCTTTGCGTTGCTGTTTGAATTTGATGGCGACCAGAGACATATTCGTCATGTTCTTTATAACTGCGCTGCATCCAGACCGGGCATCGAGGGTAAGACCAATGAGGATACCAGAGAGGTACAGACAGAAACCCTTACAATTAAAGCAACACCACTTTCCAGTGGTCTTGTGAAGGCAAAGACAGGAAATACCACAGACACAACCGTTTACAATGAATGGTATAAAGCTGTGTATATGCCAACTACAACAGAATCTGATGAAGGCGAGGGCGTAGCATAATGAGTATGATTAAACAGATTGAGATTGATGGTAAGCAGGTGTCTTTTAAGGCATCTGCTGCCATTCCGAGAATTTATCGTATGAAGTTCCAGAGAGATATTTACAAGGATCTGAAAGCATTGGAAAAATCTATTGGAGACAACAGTGAGGAAAGTTCCAATCTGGACATGTTTTCGTTGGAGATGTTTGAGAATATCGCATTTGTCATGGCAAAACATGCAGATGCAAGCATTCCGAACACACCGGAAGAATGGCTGGATGGATTCAATACCTTTTCCATTTATCAGGTGCTTCCACAGCTCATTGAACTCTGGGGATTGAATGTGCAGACCGATGTGGAAGCTAAAAAAAACTTCGTCCGACAGACCGTGAAATGACAACGCCGTTGTTTCTTCTCCGATGCGTACAGCTAGGCTTGTCGATGTCCGATTTGGAACTGCTGTCGATAGGCCTGATCAATGATATGTATGTCGAGAGTAGAAATGATGACTGTAAGTATGCACAGCTTGCGACACAGGAGGATTTTGACCGTTTCTAGTTGTCAAGAAGTCATGTGTGCAGTAAAATTAGAGATGTTAAAAGGTCATATATGACCGAAAATTATTTCATTTTAAGGAGATTTGCTGTTTGAGAAAAAACAACACCTTGGAGATTGTGAGATAGCCGGGAGGTTATGAAAACAATCAAAACGTAACCTCCCAGTATTGCAGTCAACAATCATCAGGAGGAAAAATTAATGAATAAAAATGACTATAACATTCGTTTAGAAAAACCTACAGATTATGCAGAAGTAGAAAATTTGGTTAGAGAATCTTTTTGGAATGTGTATCGCCCAGGATGTTTAGAGCATTATGTACTTCGCTGCTTAAGAGAAGATAAAGATTTTGTTCCAGAACTTGATTTTGTCATGGAGAAAGATGGCAAAATTATAGGACAGAATATCTTTGTAAAAGCGCATATACAGGCAGATGATGGAAGACAGATACCAATCATGACAATGGGACCAATATGCATTATCCCAGAATTAAAACGTCAAGGATATGGAAAGATTCTTTTAGATTATTCTATGGAAAAAGCAAAAGAAATGGGTGCAGGAGCATTGTGCTTTGAAGGTAATATTGATTTTTATGGAAAAAGCGGATTTAGATATGCATCAGAATTTGGGATTCGTTATCACGGATTACCGGACGATGCAGATGCTTCCTTCTTTTTGTGTAAAGAGTTGATTCTGGGGTATCTGGATGGTGTGACAGGTGAATACGCAACACCTCAGGGATATTTTGTGAATGAAAACAAAGCGGAAGAGTTTGATAAGAAGTTTCCATATAAAGAAAAATTGAAATTACCGGGACAGCTTGTGTAAAAAGATTCCAGACAAAGAACTGGTGGGGCGTTATGCCCCATCAGTTAATGAATTTGGTGGTGATATTATGGCTTCAAGTAAAGAGTATTTAGATTTTATATTAGAACAATTATCTGCATTGGAAGAAATAACATATAGAGCAATGATGGGAGAATATATCCTATACTATCGTGGTAAAATCGTTGGCGGCATATATGATGATAGACTACTTGTAAAGCCTGTTAAATCAGCTATTACACTTATGCCGGAAGCAACCTATGAATTGCCCTACGAAGGTGCAAAAGAGATGCTGTTAGTTGAGGATGTTGACAGTAAAGATTTCTTGATACGACTATTTAATGCCATGTATGAGGAACTTCCAATTCCTAAGAAAAAGAAGTAGTGAAATTTCGATTTGTGACTCTACTTTGCGTAGGTAGAAAACTGTTTGTTCAGAAGTTATGATATTTTCATGGGAGGTACATGAATATGAATCAATATGTAACAGGAGCAGTGATCAAAGAACTACGTGAAAAATATCATTTCACACAGGCTGAACTTGCTGAGAAATTGAATGTTTCAGATAAAACAGTTTCTAAATGGGAGACGGCAAAAGGATATCCGGATATTTCTTTGCTTGAACCAATTGCAAAGGTTTTCGGTATTTCAGTCACAGAACTGATTTCAGGGAATGCAGTCAGTAATGTGAATGTTTCAGCCAATATGATGCGTTCAAAGTTTTATGTTTGCCCGGTTTGTGGGAATAGTATTCACAGCATGGGAGAAGCTGTCATTCAATGTCATGGTTTAATTCTTACACCATGTCAGACAGAAGAATCAGATGAGAATCACATGATTTTCATCGAGAGAGTTGAAGATGAATATTATGTTCGTGTTGAACATGATATGACAAAACAGCACTATATTTCTTTTATTGCTGCATTGTCACCAGATACGATTCAGATGGTTAAAATTTATCCAGAAGGGAATGCGGAAGCTAGATTTAAAATAAATGGAGTGAAAAAGATTCTTTTTTACTGTAATCGAGATGGAATGTTTTTTATCGATGTTGTAAAAGGAATCGATGACAAGCAGACCGCTTATGATGACATTGAAGAGAGAAGAGAATTGGAACAGGCAGCAAAAATGTTGTTTGGATAGGGATGAAGCGAAATAGAATAAAATTGTTGTATGGCATCTGTCAGAAGTGGCAGGTGCTTTCTTTTTGCTCGGAGAAATCCGGGCTTTTTTAATGCTTAAAACGGGAGGTGAGAGGATAAATGGCAAGCAGAATACAGGGGATTACCGTGGAAATCGGAGGCGATACCACGAAACTTACAACAGCATTAAAGGGCGTGAACAGTGAAATCCGTAATACCCAGTCACAGCTTAGAGATGTAGAGAAGCTGCTGAAATTAGACCCAGGCAATACGGAACTCTTATCCCAGAAGCAAAGATTATTGAATGAAGAGGTTCAGGCGACAAAGGAAAAACTGGAAGCCTTAAAGACTGCAAGTGAACAGGCCAATGCCGCTTTGGAACATGGGACGATAAGCAAAGACCAGTATGACGCACTCCAGAGAGAAATTATCGCTACGGAACAGGCGTTGGAAGATTTGGAAGAACAGGCAGAGCAGTCGGCGGTGGCATTACAGAAAATTTCTGCAACCGGTACAAAGTTTCAGGAAGTTGGCGGAAAGATAGAAAGTGTTGGAAGGTCACTTTTGCCAATGTCTGCAGTAGTTACCGGAATCGGTATGGCTGGGCTTAAGGTTGCAACCGATTTTGAAAAAGCAATGTCCGGTGTTCAGGCAATCACAGGAGCAACCGGTGCGGAATTTGAGAAACTTCGCAAGACAGCTATTGATTTGGGAGCCACTACCGCATTTTCTTCTGGAGAAGTTGCTGAAGCCATGACGGAAATGGCAAAAGCCGGATGGTCAACCACTCAGATTATTGATGGTATGGCGGGCGTATTGGACGCAACAGCAGCCTCTGGAGAAAGTCTTGCCACCGTGTCTACCATTGTAGCTGATGCGATTACAGGATTTGGGTTATCTGCAAAGGATTCTGCAAGAGTGGCGGATCTTATGACACAGGCGGCAAACTCCGGCACCATCGGGGTATCTGACTTGGGAGAATCCTATAAGTATGTGGCTCCTTTGGCTCAATCCATGGGGTTATCCATTGAAGATGTGACAACAGCATTATCCGCCATGTCTATGGCCGGTATCAAAGGTTCTCAGGCAGGTACATCACTTAGAACAGTGCTTGCAAACATGGCGAAACCATCCAGTACGGTGGCTTCTGCAATGGATGAATTGAACTTAAGCATTACAAATAGCGATGGTTCTTTTAAAGCGTTGGATGAAATCATCACAACTATGCGAACAAGTTTCAATGGATTGACGGATGACCAGAAAGCCTATTATGCAACAGCACTTGCCGGAAAAGAAGGTATGTCCGGTCTGATTTCCTTGCTCAATCTAACACAGGAAGAATATGATGCACTGACTGCTTCCATGAATAACTGTACAGGTGTTGCAGGAGAGACGGCGGCGGTCATGCAGGATAATTTGCAGAGTAAGGTGGAACAGCTTGGAGGTGCATTGGAATCTCTGGCAATTAAGTTGTCCAAGTATGTGATTCCGTTCCTGACAGGTTTGGTGGAGAAGATTACTGCAGCGGTGGATGCCTTTACTAATATGAATCCAATGGTGCAGAAAGCAGTTTTAGTCATTGGCGGAATCCTGGCTGTTGCCGGTCCGATTCTGATTGTGGTCGGAAAGATTATTACAGCGGTTGGTACGATCATGACAATCATCCCTAAACTTGGGGCAGCTATCAATGCCGTGAAAACAGCAATGTTGGCACTGAATACAACCATGCTTGCCAATCCGATATTCCTGATTATTGCAGCCATTACCGCACTGGTAGCGGCTTTTATTTATTTATGGAATACCAATGAGGATTTCAGACAGTTTTGGATTGATTTGTGGGAGAACATCAAAGAAGTGGCGATTTCTGTATGGAATGCTATTAAGGAGTTTTTCATAGCAGCATGGGAAGCAATCAGCAGTGCGGCTCAGACCATTTGGAATGGAATTAAGAATTTCTTCTCAGCACTATGGGAAGGTATCAAAACGATATTTACAACAGTATTGAATGTGATTAGTACGATTGTGACTACCTATTTTAATATCTACAAGACAATCATCACAACCGTATTCAATACAATCAAGACTGTGATCACAACAGTGCTGAATGCGATAAAGACGGTCATTATAACGGTGTGGAATACGATAAAAACGGTATTTACCACAGTCTTGAATACCATTAAATCGGTGGTGTCAGGAGCATTTAATTCCATGTGGAGCGGCATTAAGAATACGGTGTCGAAAATTGTCGAAAGTATCAAGACTGGATTTAACAATGCGGTCAGCTTTGTGAAGAACCTGGCATCTTCTGCATTCCAGTGGGGAGCAGATATTATTCAAGGTATTGTGAATGGTATCAAGAGCTGTATTGGCAAGGTCAAAGATGCAGTAACAAATGTGGCTGAGACAATCCGTTCATTCTTACATTTCTCTGTCCCAGATGAAGGACCACTTACAGATTATGAAAGCTGGATGCCCGACTTCATGAGTGGTCTGGCGAAAGGGATTGAACAGAGTAAGGCAATGGTTTCAAAGGCTGTGGAAGGTGTTGCCGGGGATATGGTAATCAGTCCGCAAATGGCAACCATGGAGTCACGCTTTGTTACTCCATCCGAAAGTGTTATGACAAGTTCCGGGCTGTCCGGTATCACATCTGCCATTACGGAGGCACTTAGCCAGATGAATGGACAGAATGGAGACATTGTAATTCCAATTTATTTGGGTGGAACAATGTTGGATGAAGTGATTGTGGATGCGCAGCAGAGAATGAATCTAAGAAGTGGAGGAAGGTAAGATGGCATTTTTTGAATATTTAAAATTGGACGGAACTGTCCTTCCTCTGCCGGATTCTTATGATGTGTCATTGTCGGCGGTGGAAGCGGACAGCAGCGGAGAGACAGAAGCGGGAACTACACAGAGGGATGTTGTCCGTCAGGGTGTAGTGAACATTTCTGTCTCCTTTTCCGTGACAGCCAAATGGCTGAAAGCACTGACTGCCTATTCTAAACAGGATAAGTTGTCAGTGGACTATTTTGATACAGAGACAGCAGACGTGAAAAATACAGAAATGTATGTTGAGGGATTTAAGGCGAAACTGGAAAAGGATACATCCTATAGGGGATTGTGGACAGTATCCTTTACCTTGAAAGAGTTCTGATAAAATTGATTTGAAGATGGAGATGCATTATAATTTTCACAGAAAGGTATTGACTCTCACACCATGAGAGGCAGTAGAGTGATATTGAGCTCAAGAATGTACAAACCATGGAGGTACGAAATGTTAAAAATAGGTGATTTTTCAAGATTGTCCAGAGTCAGTATCCGAATGCTGCGCTATTATGACGAGGTGGGGCTGTTAAAGCCGGATAAAGTCGATGATTTTACTGGTTATCGCTATTACAATGAAGAACAGCTTCTTGTCATGGGAAGAATCAATGCTCTGAAAGATATGGGATTTGGTGTGAGCGCAATTACAGAGATTATGAAAAGCAGTAATCCAAAAGAAATTGAGCAGATTTTTCAAGTGCAGAAAGCTCAGCTTTTAGAAGAAGTAAAGGATCTCAATCATAGGATACAGTTTCTGGACACAGCTATAGCAAGGCTGAGAAAGGACGAAATTATGAAGTATGATTGTATTATCAAACAGATGCCGGAGAGATATGTTGCCAGTGTAAGAAAGGTGATTCCAAAATATGAAGAGGAAGGAAGACTCTGGCACATTCTGTTTTCTGAAACTGCAAAGTCTGGAATGATTCCATGTGGTCCGGCAATGGCGAAACTCCACGATAAGGAGTACAAGGAAAATGATGTTGATGTAGAAGTTCAGATTGAAGTAAAGGGACATTATGAGAATACAGAAAATGTCACATTCTTCACAGAACCGGAAATGACAGTGGCAAGTGCTACTTTTAAAGGATCTTATGAACAGTTCTCGGATGTGTATGCATCTCTGGCGGCGTGGGTTTCAGAAAATGGATATGAATTAGCAGGGCCAATGATTGATGTGTACCATGTGAGTCCGAATGATACACGAAATCCGGATGAATTTGTAACAGAAATATGCTGTCCTGTTCATCAGATTTAAAGAAATTATAGTAGATAGAAATATTTTTGGAACATCTGTCAATTGTGGCAGGTGTTCTTTTTATGCATGGAATTAGGAGGTGTTGCTTTTGTACCCAGTAAGTGAAGAGTTCCTGTCGGCGGTGCAGGAGAACACAAGAAGGTATTACTGGACGGGTAAGATTACCACAAAGGCTGGTGTGGTGCATGAGTTTTCGGAAAAAGATATTGTAAAGGGAAGTGGATATATTTCATTCCAGTGCTGCGGCAGTACGGAAATGGAACTTGGTACGGTGTATGCTGCAGAGATGGGGATTACATTACTTTCAGAAATAGACAGATACACACTGGAAGATGCACTGGTGGAACTGTTCTATCATCTTCTGGTCGGAGATGCATATGAAACAGTTCCGATGGGGGTATATGAGGTCAGTGAAGCGAACCGGACTATACGTTGTCTGGAAATCAAAGCGTATGACTATATGCTCCGATTTGAAAAGGATTTCAATACAACCGATACAATTGGAAATGCTTATGAGATCATCATGCTCTGCTGTAAGGCTTGCAGTGTAGAGTTCGCTCATACCCAGGCAGAGATTGAGTCCATGCCGAATGGCTCGGAAGTGCTTTCTATTTACAGTGAAAATGATATTGAAACCTACAGGGATGTACTGTTTTATATAGGTCAGGTCCTTGGAGGTTTCTTTTGTATTAACCGTGATGGAAAACTGGAACTGCGTAAGTATGGCAATGAGCCGGTTATGAATATCAGCAATAAGCAGAGGTTTTCCAGTAGCTTTTCTGATTTTATCACCAGATATACGGCGGTCAGTTCCACCAATATGAAGACCCAGACCGCAGAATATTATGCGTTGGAAACGGATGATGGGCTGACCATGAATCTTGGTGTGAATCCTTTCCTACAGTTTGGTGTGGATGAAACAAGAAAAGAACTATGTGAGCAGATTCTGGCGGATATTTCCGTTATTAAATATGTGCCTTTTGATTCTGAAACTATTGGAAATCCGGCGTTGGATTTAGGAGACATATTAAGGTTTAGCGGTGGCCATGCGGATGAAGAACAGATTACTTGTATCACGTATTCACAATGCAGAATCGGAGGAAAACATTCTCTTCGCTGTGTAGGGAAAAATCCACGTCTGGCACATACGAAGTCAAAGAATGATAAGAACATCTCTGGACTTCTGAATCAGGTGGATGCTGGAAAGATTGGGATTCATACATTTTCCAATGCATCCGCTTATACCCTGGCAGATACAGACACAAAGATTATCAGTATTGAGTTTGCCACAACGGAAGAAAACCATGCCCAGTTCTTTGGACAGGTGATTGTGGATGCGGTGGCATTACAGACAGAGCGAACTGAAAATGCCAAAGGCACCATCACGATCCCGATGACGGAGACGGATGCAGGAACAGGAGAAGTGATAGAAAATCCGTTATCTGTGGAAGTGGAGCTTCCTGTTACATGGTCAGAAGATGGCAAGGTTCTTTGTTATGTGACATTTGAATTGAATGATTCTGTGATTACGGCGCATTGTCCGGTGGAAACATGGCATAGTGGAAAACACATTCTTTCCTTATATTACCCGATTGAAAGTGTGGTGCCGAATATCACGAATACATTCAATGTGTATCTGAAGATGGAAAATGGAACGGGTACGGTTGGAATCGGAGACTGTATTGCATCCATCAGTGGTCAGGCAATGGCAGCGACTCCGGCATGGGATGGAAAGATTGAAATAGAAGAAAAAGTTACAAGGTTTGTTATCGGTGGCGGCATGAATGTGAAAAACATTTCGGATGTCATCCAGATGGAAACAATGGAACTTGTACAGAGAGCATATACGGATCATGTGACTGGCAGAACAGCGATTAGTGCATTCTGCCGTCCTGTGACGGTTGAATAGGAGGGATTTTTGTGAAGTTAAAAGGAACAATGGTCATTGAACTGACAGACGTGAATACTTCGGAAGTGGAAACCTATGTGGAAGAGAATATGGTGACCAATGCGGTAAATAACATTCTGGGACTCAATCCAATGGCAATTTTTTATACAGAAGAGGAATATTCCACAGGACTTGTATGGACAGATAATCTGCTTCCAATCTGTCCGAACATGATTGGAGGGATTTTATTATTTTCTAAGGCTTTGGAAGAAAATGCAGATAATATTTATGTGCAGTCAGATAATCTTCCGGTTGCATACGCATCTAATGATGTAAATTCTACGGCTAATACAGCCAGGGGAAGTCTGAACCTGACAGAGAGCAAGGCAATGGACAATGGATATAAGTTTGTCTGGGAATTTACACCGAGCCAGGGTAATGGAACAATCGCAGCTATTGCACTGACCAGTGCAAAAGGTGGAGAAAATGGATTTGGCAGCAGCGTAGCAGATGCCAGTGCGTTTTTGCAATTAAAAGAGGTGGATATCGGAAATCTTGGCCTTGCAAAACAGATGGTATTGTTTGAAACAGCAGAAGTTGATTTTGAAAATGATATCCTGTATTCCATCACATTTGAGGATTCCAGTGTGCGTGTGAGGAAAATACGCATTCCGATTTTCAGTATTGGATTAAATGAAAATATCAATGATTCCACTTATACAGTATTGGAAGATAAGGTGATTCCGACATCAACATTTCAGTTCTTGGGCAGTTACACTTTATATGGAGAATTTCTGGATGGACAGGATGGGTACTGGTATGGATTTTCTAATGAGGAGAATTCATCTGGGGATGCAACGATGGTGTGGGTGAAGATTTCTAAAGAAGACTATTCCATCGAAGAAGGTTCGTGGACACTTTCCAATACTTATCTGCAGGCAGTTGGTGAGCGGGCAACTGATTCCAGTTATCCGGAAAGAATCTGCAGATGTTGTATGCGAAATGGATATCTTTATGTGCCTGCTTATAATAAGAAAGGTATTTACAAAATCAATGTCAGCAATTCTGCAGATGTGACACTGATTCCATTTGGATTTACATCTTCGGGAAATCCTTTATGCGAATCCGGAACTTGTGAATTGTATCTGACTTTGATAGGTGATTTGATTATCGGTGGCGATTATCAGATTACGGCAGCAGATTCTGTGATAAAGACAAAAGGAAATGAAAGACTGAACCATGCGGCAACACCGCTTTTTCAGTACAAGCATTTCCTTTTGGGATGGGGAGGCAGTTACGGAAATGAGTACAGAACGATGTATCTCTTGACACCGTATCTTGCCACCATAAACAACCTTTCGTCAGCGGTGGTAAAGACTACAGATAAGACCATGAAGATTACCTATACGCTGACGGAAGAGTCGGAATAGTATTCGGTTTTGTGGCGGACTTTGCCGGACAGGTTTATTTGGACTTGTTTACGGAATGTTCGCCGTAAATGCCAGAAGCTTCTGCGACTTTAGAAAGATTTTCATAGGAAGTCTGCATCAAGCGCAGTTCTTTTTCTTTGTGCTTTAACTGTGCTTGGAGTTCACCGCGCTCTTTGAGAACCAACTCTTCTTCTGATAATGGACGGATTCGGATGGAGCCTTCTTCGTATTCAACTATGACTGTAGAACCAACGAAGAATCCAAGGTTTTCAAGCCATTTTCCTTCCATCTGAATCTTGGGAACGGTACACGCACCTTTTTGTGGATAGCGGGTCGAGTAAGCGACTTTCATGTTTTTGGATTTCATAAGTAAATGCCTCCTTTGCTTGAGCCATTTGCGATGGCTTCGTTTTTGGTAGTGTTATATATCACTCTAAAAGGTGTAAATAGCAAGGAGAATCGACTTATAAATTGAACAATAATTTTGAAACAAATTGTGTAATGTACACAGGAAATTTTGGCAGGCTGATTTCGGTCTGTCTTTTATTTTGCAAATTTTTAGAAATGGAGGAACAACGTAATGAAAGAATTTTGGAACAGTATTCAGTTTGTGTTCACCGTAGTTGGTGGATGGCTCGGTTATTTTCTTGGAGGATATGACGGACTTCTGTACGCTCTGATTGTCTTTATGGTAATGGACTACATCACAGGCGTGATGTGTGCTGTTTCTGATAAGAAGCTGTCCAGTGCTGTCGGATTCAAAGGTATCTGCAGGAAAGTAATCATTTTGATGTTGGTTGGAATTGCCAATCTGTTGGATGTAGAAGTTATCGGAACTGGTGCTGTCTTAAGAACGGCAGTGATTTTCTTCTACTTATCAAATGAAGGTGTGTCCTTATTAGAGAATGCAGCTCATCTTGGCTTGCCAATTCCTGAAAAACTGAAAGCGGTATTGGCACAGCTTCACAATAAAGCAGAAAGTGAGGACGAGAAAAATGAAGTTGATTAAGAGTATTTTGACAAAGAATCCGTGCTACACAGCCGGCAAGAAAATTACAGTAAAGGGGCTCATGCTCCATAGCGTAGGGTGTCCTCAGCCGAGGGCATCCGTTTTTATTAATAGCTGGAATAGAGCAGATTATGACAAGGCTTGCGTACATGCTTTTATCGATGGAAATGATGGTACCGTGTACCAGACCCTTCCGTGGAATCATCGTGGATGGCACTGTGCTTCAGGAAAGAATGGCTCTGGAAATAATACGCATATCGGTGTGGAGATGTGTGAGCCTGCTTGTATCAAATATACAGGTGGTTCTACATTTACCTGTTCTGATCTGGCAACAGCAAAAGCAGTGGCAAAACGTACTTATGAAGCAGCAGTGGAATTGTTTGCAATGCTCTGTAAGGAATATGACCTGAACCCGACAGCGGATGGTGTGATCATCAGTCATGCGGAGGGACATAAGCGTGGTATCGCGAGTAATCATGGTGATCCGGAGCATCTTTGGAATCAGCTTGGCATGGGATATACAATGGATGGATTTCGCAAAGATGTAAAAGCAGCTATGTCTGGTGAAAAGGAAGATAATACGCAAGATAACACGGAAGTTGTGAAATGGTATCGTGTGCGTAAGTCTTGGGAAGATGCTAAAAGTCAAAAGGGTGCTTATAAGGTACTTAAGAATGCTAAGGCATGTGCAGACAAGAATGAGGGTTATTCTGTTTTTGACTGGAATGGGAAGGCGGTGTATCCCGTGGAGGAAGCTGAGCCAAAACAGGAAGCTTCTGCAGAGAAGAAGGTTAACTATCGTGTACGTGTCACGATTAAAAACCTGAACGTCCGTAAAGGACCAGGAACAAATTATGATAAGACTGGAAAATATACTGGCATCGGTGTGTTTACGATTGTTGCAGAGTCTGAAGGAGAAGGAGCAACTAAGTGGGGCAAATTAAAATCAAATGCAGGTTGGATCTCATTGGATTTCGCAAAAAGAATTTAAGTGATTTCGGCATAGGAGTAGTTTTTATTTCTATGCCGAATTTTTTTGTTTGAAACGTCCTTTTTCACATTTCTTCATGGCTACCTATTAGAAGGCAGTAAGCAAGAAGCCTTCGGAAAAGAGGTAGAAGTCATGAAGCATTTGAAAATTAGTGTTTCAAAATCACCACAGACGAGAGGTGTCGTAACTTGTCGAAATGTGAATGTCAGAGAGAGATTCCTGCGTTTCCTCTTCGGAAGAAAGCAGAAGGTCACAATTCTGATTCCCGGAGACAGCATCGACGAAGTATCGATCTGTGAGTCTATGAGAGGAGGGGCAGAAAATGGATAAGATGAAGCTGATTGTGGATGCAGCACAACTGTTGCTGAAAGTTGCAGAAGACCTTCGTTCTTTATCTGACAGTGTCCAAGCGGTATGCAAGCTCGTGACGGAAGGTCTGTCAGAGGAACCAAAGGCACTTCCTGAAAAGAAAACAGAACCAACCATTTCTCTTGAAAAAGTGCGTGGAGTTCTGGCAAGCAAAAGTCAGGCTGGTTACACGGCAGAAGTCAGAGCGATCGTGACGAAGTATGGAGCAAGCCGTCTGAGTGACATTGATCCGAAAGACTTTGCTGCAGTATTAAAAGATGCGGAGGCAATTGGAAATGAGTAGACACGCAATATTATCAGCCTCCGGTTCTCACAGATGGCTGAACTGTACACCATCTGCAAGATTGGAATTGGAGTTTGAAAACACCACATCAGAAGCGGCAAGAGAAGGTACTGCGGCACACGCTCTTTGTGAGCATAAGCTGAAGAAGTTCTTAAAGAAACGAAGTAAGCGTCCTGTTTCCGATTACAACTCAGATGAGATGGAAGAATGCACCGATGCCTATGCAGAATTTGCTATGGAGCAATACGAAGAAGCAAAGAAGTCCTGCAAAGATCCGGTCATTCTCATTGAGCAGAAACTTGATTTTTCCTGCTATGTACCGGAGGGATTTGGAACAGGAGACTGCATCATCATTTCCGATGATAAGCTTCATATTATTGATTTCAAATATGGACAAGGCATTCTTGTTGAAGCAGAGCATAATCCCCAAATGATGCTATACGCACTAGGGGCGTTGGAAATCTACGACACACTTTATGACATCAAAGAAGTTTCCATGACCATCTTTCAGCCAAGAAGAGAAAATGTCAGTACATGGACAATTTCAATTGAGGAACTGAAAGCCTGGGCGGAGAAAGAACTGAAACCAAAGGCACAGATGGCCTACGATGGAGATGGTGAGTATCTTCCGGGAGAATGGTGTACCTTCTGTAAGGCAGCAGTAAAATGTCGAGCCAGAGCAGAAGAAAAAATGAAACTTGCAAGAATGGAATTCAAGATGCCGCCGCTTCTTACAGATGCAGAGATTGAAGAAGTACTTACCGTTTTGCCTGACTTAACCAAGTGGGCAAATGAAATCACTGCTTATGCAACGGAGGCCGCAATCCACCATGGAAAAGAATGGAATGGATTTAAAGTTGTAGAAGGCCGTTCCAATCGTAAGTACCGTGATGAGCAACTGGTAGCAAAAGCTGCAAAGGAACATGGTTATACAGATATTTATCGTCAGTCTTTAATTCCTATGACGGAGATGCAGAAACTGATGGGAAAATCTGCTTTTGAGGAAATTCTCGGTGACCTCATTTATAAACCACTGGGTAAGCCGACACTGGTACCAAACACGGACAAGCGTCCGGCTATGAACGTAACAAATGCAGAAAACGAATTTAATGAAATTATGGAGGATTAATATTATGGCTAACATGAACAGAACAAAAGTTATTACAGGTATCAACACAAGACTTTCTTATTTCCACGGCTGGGAACCGGTTTCTATTAACGGAGGCGCAGAAAAGTATTCTGTATCCGTACTTATTCCGAAGAACGATACAGAAACCGTAAATGCAATCAATAAAGCAATCGATGCTGCAATCGAAGAAGGTATCGCAAAGTTCGGTGGCAAGAAACCGAACAAGGCAGCTATCAAGTTACCTTTAAGAGATGGCGATATTGAGCGTGATGATGAAGCGTACAAAGGTCACTACTTCATCAATGCAAACAGTACAACAGCACCACAGATTGTTGCCCGTGCAGTAAAACCTATCCTGGACAGAGGAGAAGTATATTCCGGCTGCTATGCGAGAGTATCTCTTAACTTCTACGCATTCAACTCCAACGGAAATAAAGGGATTGCCTGCGGTCTTGGAAACATTCAGAAGATTAGAGATGGAGAGTCTCTTGGCGGTAAGACATCTGCAGCAGATGATTTTGGTACAGTAGCTGATGATGATTTCTTAGCATAAGGAGGACACGACAATGACAGAAGTACAGAACTTTATGCTTATGGTATGTTTCGGATGCACGATAGGCTTTCTGATTGGAACTTTCAGCATCATGGTATCAGATGGTATTCATTATCTGAAAAAGAGAATACGCAAGAAGAAAGAGCAGAAAGAACAGAATAAAGAATAAATGTTGTGGGCGGTATGGGGGATTCCTGTATCGCCCGATTTTTTATTGGAGGAGCACAATGAAGAATTTAGAAATTGATATTGAAACATTTTCATCTGTAAATCTTGCAAAGGCGGGTGTTTATCGTTATACAGAATCACTGGACTTTGAGATCCTGTTGTTCGGATATAGCATCGATGGACAGGATGTAAAAGTTGTCGATCTTGCAAATGGGGAGAGAATTCCAAAAGAAATATTAGAAGCACTGGAAGATGAGGCGGTTACGAAATGGGCATTTAATGCGCAGTTTGAACGTATCTGTATCTCCAGAATGCTAGGCTACGAAGCTGGAACATATCTTGCTCCGGATTCCTGGAAATGTTCTATGGTGTGGTCGGCCTATATGGGACTTCCGTTATCATTGGAAGGTGTAGGTGTCGTGCTTGGTTTGGAAAAGCAGAAACTTACCGAGGGCAAAGACCTTATACGATATTTCTGTACACCATGTAAGCCGACAAAATCGAACGGAAACAGGGTTAGGAACTTGCCATTTCACGATATGAAAAAATGGGAGAAGTTTAAAGCCTACAATATCAGAGATGTGGAAACGGAAATGCTGATACAAGAAAAATTACTGAAGTTTCCTGTACCCGAGTTTGTTTGGGATGAATACCATTTGGATCAGGAGATTAACGATAGAGGAATTCTGGTAGACATTCCATTTGTTGAAAAATGTATAGAGATTGATAAGGTGTCGAGAGAGCATTTGATGAGTCAGATGCAGGAACTTACCAGTCTTGAAAATCCAAATTCCGTAGTACAGATGAAGGAATGGCTTTTTGATAATGGAATCGAAACAGAAACACTTGGCAAAAAGGCTGTTGCAGCACTGATTGAAAAAGTGCCGGATGAGATGTCAGAGGTTCTTTCTTTAAGACAGAAACTTGCAAAGTCATCGGTTCGTAAATACCAGGCAATGCAGAACTCGGTTTGTGGGGATGGCAGAGTCAGAGGAATGTTCCAGTTTTACGGTGCAAACCGCACGGGGCGATTCGCAGGAAGGCTTGTTCAATTGCAGAATTTACCGCAGAATCATATGGAAGATTTGGCAGAAGCTAGAGGACTGGTTCGATGTGGAGATTATGATTCTCTTGACCTTTTGTATGATGATATCCCGGACACATTATCACAGCTTATACGAACATCCTTTATTCCACCGGAGAACAAGACATTCATCGTTGCTGACTTTTCTGCCATTGAAGCGAGGGTGATTGCATGGTTTGCAGGGGAGTACTGGAGAAAAGATGTATTTGCACAGGGAGGAGATATTTATTGTGCATCTGCCAGTCAGATGTTTGGCGTTCCTGTGGAAAAGCATGGTGTAAATGGCCATCTTCGTCAGAAGGGAAAGATTGCGGAGCTTGCGTTAGGGTATGGCGGTTCGGTTGGAGCATTAAAATCAATGGGTGCCATTGAGATGGGATTGTCTGAAGAAGAACTTCCAGAATTAGTATCTGCATGGAGGACTTCCAATCCGTGTATTGTAAAGTTTTGGTGGGAGATTGACCGTGCAGTGAAGAAAGCCATTAAAGAAAAGACATCGGTATATGCTTATGGAATTCATATTTCCTGCAGAAGTGGAATGCTGTTTATTACTTTACCTTCCGGCAGAGTATTATCCTATGTGAAACCACGTATCGGAGAAAATAAATTTGGTGGGGAATCCGTTACCTATGAGGGTGTTGGTGCAACAAAAAAATGGGAACGCTTGGAGAGTTATGGTCCGAAGTTCGTGGAGAACATCGTGCAGGCAACAGCTCGCGATATTCTGATGGATGCAATGAAGACACTTCGCTGCTGCAGCATTGTAGCTCATGTTCACGACGAAGTGATTATAGAAGCAGAGCCCCATATGAGTCTTGATGCGGTGTGTGAGCAGATGGCAAGAGTACCGGAATGGGCGGAAGGGTTACTGCTTCGTGCAGATGGTTATACTTGTGATTTTTACAAAAAAGATTAAAAACGTCCTTTTGCACCTTTTGCCGGGGCTACCTGGTAGGAGGTGTTTTCTTTATGATGAATGAACAGAAACTTCAGATAGCTGCATACCGCAAGGCAGGAATGGGTTATAAGCAGATTGCAAAGGAACTGGACTTGTCTGCAAACAGTGTGAAGTCTTATTGCAGAAGAAATGGTTTGAGCAATGAAGCTTTAAAGAAAAATTTACCAGAGTCGGCTTGTGAGAACTGCGGCAAGAGCATTGAACAGAAAAAAGGAAAGAAGAAAAAGCGGTTCTGTTCCGATAAATGTAGGAATCAGTGGTGGAATTCTCATCTGGATCAGGTGAAACGAAAAGCGGTTTATGAGTACATCTGTCCTACCTGCGGCAAGCCTTTTTCTGTGTATGGGAATGCGAAAAGGAAATATTGCAGCCACGCTTGCTACGTAATAGGTAGGTTTAGGGCAGTGGCTAAAAATTAAGAATTTTATATACAAAAGTAGTTGCATTTTTCTGGACTTTACGGGAATATACGACTACCTAAAAATATGTGGAGGTGTAGGAAATGG
>CALBNS010000029.1 GCA_937896665.1 uncultured Clostridia bacterium | reverse complement strand
TCTGCACAGGAAATCCTGTATAATCATGGGTAAGAAAAAAGATTGAAAGTCCATAGGTAAAATAGTACCTCGGACGCTTACTTTGTTCAATTAGGCCAAATCGAAAATGGAGTAAACGAAGGGGCAGTTCACTGGAATGTCAAAACTGCTTTTTCGTTTACCCCATCATCGATTCTAACCTAAAGAATTTGGAGGAGGAATAAAGTATGGTTAGTGATTTTATTGGAGCAGCATTTCCGTGGATTTTAATGGGTTTATTTGTGGCAATTAGTTGTTCTCTTATGAGTAAAAAAGCAAAATAAATCCAAGTTTAACAATTTCATATCCATACACACAAAGCAGTTGGTCTTAAGATTGACTGCTTTTTAATAAAAGACACCACATAGGTCAATGGTGTCTTTTTAGTGCTGTTTTATTATCATATCAAGGCTCATTCAATCGTGGTAAATTCGTGGTAAAATGAGTGTTTCGATATACTTCAAAATGCTTGAAAGTATAGTATTTATGCGGATAATCGAAAATTAGATATAAAATTTAGTGTAAAAGAGTTTATTATTATTTATTTCATTGTTTTCTATTGAAAAGAAGTTTTACACTAATTATGTAGTGCAAAATTCACTTCCCTATTTACCTGAATCTCTTCCTACATATTTATAACTTTCTTTTCAAACTCTGCCTCTGAATCAACAAAATGATATGGCTCATACTCTCCAAAAGCAGATGGTCTGCTTATTGTAACAAGCTGTATTTTTTCATATCCAACTTTTTTTTCAATTCTTCTTTTAAAGTCCGAAAGGTGTTGTCCATGTATTGTCTTCAATGCAATACAACCGACTTCATCTATATGTTTCGCTATCAAATAGCACATAGTCTAATTCCTCCTTAAACTCTTTCTCTGATAAAATTTTAGCACTCTCATATCGTTTTCTCAAGTGACAGCCTACAGAATTATCATATTTTTTCTTATACACATATTTATGAAGCCAATTGTTAAACTGTCTGTCATAATATGTATTATACTGGATTTCAATAGGATAATGATTTCCATCGAGCTGAAAATACACATGAATCCCTCTATAGCCATCATCATTCGCTTTTCCATTTATCATATCTGCAATCCTAAATTTAGCAATTTTCTTCAGTTGCAAGACTTCTTCATAATTATCACATAGAGAACGAAATCCTAACAGGTCATCAAATACTTTTCTTGCTTGATGATCCGGATAATATCGTTTATATTTTAGAATTGCGGATTGAACACTCTTTATTCTATAATCTAATGCTAAATCGTCCAGTCCTTCTGCTGAATCATACCACTCATTCACTTCTATAAGTTCTTTGATCAGGTTCTCTTTATTAAAATAGTGCAGGTTCTTTTTTAAATTAATTCCCAATTTTGATTGATAGGACAATTTTTTCAATATATCAGTTGTCAAGCCATCCCTTTCTAATATATCCGACATACTATTGTCTCTCTTTCTATTATTTATATACATCAACTTTCTCTCATTATAACAAAAAAAGTTTTTTGAAACAATATTATAACTGTCTTTTAGAAGAGTCACTCTACTTTTTCTTCAAAACTCATCCTGCGAACAAAAAAGCAATCACCTATATGTACGAATTAGGTCACACGTCCATCTATTTTTATCTATTCTATCTAGTGTTATTCTGTCCCTATAGTCCGCAGAAACAACGTAAAAACGAACAAAGCAGCTCTCAATACCACTCATTTTCTGCCTTATAAATAGTATGACACGAAATATTGCACTCTCGTAACTGGTCCAAAGCCTTCCTTAGCATCAATTATTCTTTCCACAACATTTTTTATATTTCTTTCCTGAGCCACATGGACATGGATCATTTGGATATATTTTCTTTTCTACTCGTATTGGTTCCTTGTTCAGCCCTCTCGGAAACATTGTTGTTTGAATGACATCCGTAATTCCATCCTGTTCATAAGGAAGCCTTAATTTCTTAATGAAAAAAGATTCCAGTTTTTTATATGCAGATGAACTCACCTCATATCCAATTCTACATATCTCATCTATCTGCTGTACCGAGGGAATATAAAAATCTTTATCCATTTGTTGTCGAAGTAAATAATCAAATTCTTCATCCTCAAACAGCTGTAAATGCACAAATATTCCTTTTTCTGAGTATAACGGATTCTCTTTTGGCCATCCTTTCATCCCAAGTCTGTCCATTGTAAAGAGACACGATTCCGCAATATCAACAGGTATTTCCCAAAGCATTTCTATCATTTCATCTATAGAGCACTTCACTTTCTGCCTAT
>CALBNS010000028.1 GCA_937896665.1 uncultured Clostridia bacterium | reverse complement strand
AACATCAAAAAATCCTTTGTTTTAAAGGGAAAAAGACTTGACTATATAGGGAGGAATGTATAGTACGATATACCCATCAAAGAGAAATTTTTTTATCTCAAAATCTTACGAGTGTAATATTTTGAGGATATAACGTACATTGAAAATAGAATATGACCATATCAGTAAAGCAAAATGAATGGAGGTCAATATGAAGAAAGGAAAAAGCAGAAACAAGCGAAAGAAAACAAGAAGCAGGCTCCTATGGATTGCGATTGCTGTTATAGGAATAGCTGCGGTAATTTCTGCAGTATGCGTGGCAGGAATGTTGGCAACAAAGAAAAATGCCTGGAGGACACCGGAAGAACTTCTGGTGGAGTACATGGATCATATTCCAAAACAGGAGTATGAAGAAATGTATGCGATGCTACATATTGAGGCATCGGGAAATGTCAGTCAGGAGGATTTTGTAACTCGAAATTCAGCTATTTATGAAGGTATAGAAGTCCAGAATATGGCTGTCCAGATTATTGCATATGACGAGGAGCAAATGACGGTAACCTACCAGACTTCTTTCGATCCACAATAAGTGTAATCGTTCCATCAGCATTTTTTTGTATAGTCAACTACTTCTCCAAAAGGAGGGTATGCTATGTATTATGGGGTCGCTTCTTGCAGTGATTGTAGCATTTTGGTTTTGCATTTCGTATACGCTAAATTACAAGAAGACAACTTGCGATACATCTGTTTCGCCGGATGGAAAATACGAATTGACACTTCAGGCAGTTGGAGAACCAGACTGGCCTTTTGGTTCAGCAAGTGGACGATTAGTCCTTATGGAAGGCAAAGACAAGATATCTCAAACAGATTTTGAATTGCACAATGACGGTGGAAGTATCCAAGATAATTTGCGGAGACTGCAATAAGGTATTTGCACGAAAGGGCTGGCGAAGCAGCACGGGTGTTGACCGTAAGGTATGGCAATGCAGTGAACGCTACAAGGTCAAAGGAGTCATGGGATGCGCCAACCGCCACGTAGAGGAAGAAACGCTGATAAAGGCTTATCTGATGGCTTGGAACGCATTGGTGGAAAACCGAGAGAATTTCATGGAGCAGTGGACAGAACAGCTTCAGAGCGAGAACCTATTAGAAGGTTATCGGGCAGAGAAGTTCATAGAATACACCGATGGGGCAGAGCCTTTTACGGAAATGGACACGGACTTCATGCTGAAAACGCTGGACCACATCAAGGTTTTTGAGGATGGAACATTGTTGGTGGTGTTCCTAGACGGAACAGAGATTGAATGTAAAAATGAAGAGGAGTAAGAAAAGATGCCGATTGGGAGTTGCGATTCCTGATCGGCTTTAAAAGTGTATCAAAAATAAATTAAAATAAAATTGATACAATAAGATTGACAAAACGTTGATAAAACAGTATAATTTCAATGTATCAAAAAATAAAAAAAGAGGAAATGATATAAATGATAGTATATGAATTGATTCCTAAATTAATAAGAGCAGCATTAAATAATGATAAGAAGGCTGTAGAATCGATTTCTCTCATGATAGGGAGAAAAATAAAAAAAGAGTATCCTCAAATAGCATCGGAAATTATGCAAATAACCGCCAATAGCAGTGTGGGGGCTGACACATTGAGAACATTGGATTTGACTCCCGCTCCAGTTGATAGAGAAACTCGAAGCCAATTGGTGAAGGTAGAAGAACCGATAATGGTAGAAGAACCGATATTATCGCCAGAGGTTTGGCATCAACTAAAGGATTTTTTGCTAGAACGCGAATTGTTGGAAAGATTTTTGGAAGAGGATATTGTTCCACCTAATAGTATATTATTGAGCGGAAAACCAGGGGTAGGTAAAACGTATATAACAAAATGGCTTTCTTATAAACTTAATTTACCAATAGTGACGGTTGATTTGGCAACATCGATATCAAGTTACTTGGGTAGAAGTGGACAAAATATAAAAAGTATATTTGACTATGCTAAATCCCAAAATGTTATTTTGTTTTTGGATGAGTTAGATGCTATTGCAAAAAGAAGAGATGATATGGGAGATTTAGGAGAACTTAAACGGTTGGTAAATGTCCTTCTAAAAGAATTGGAAGAATGTCCGGTTACTTGTGTGATTGTAGGTGCTACTAATCACCCAGAGATATTGGATAAAGCAATATGGAGGCGATTCGACAGGAATATAGAAATCCCTATGCCTGGAAAGGAAGAACGCAGGAAACTTGTTGAGAGAACATTGGGTAATAAGTTCGGTGAGATGAAAAGTGATACAATAAAGTTCATTGTTGGAAATACAGAAACTGTTTCTGCTTCTGAAATTTGTAAACTATGTGAACATATAAAGCGTCAGATGGTGATGAATCGCGATGACAAGCCAGATATACTTGCTTTGAGAGAGTGCTGCCGCATAATTGAATTAAAAGATCGAAATGAAAAAGTTCAATTATGTAAGCGGATAAAGAATGAATTTCCAGAATTATCGTTGAGAGATATTTCAAATATTACTATGATTTCATCGGCATCAGTTGGAAGATATATAAAGGAGTGATGATATGGAAAAAGGAAAATATCCCATTATTGCAAATGGAGAATTATATGTAGAGCCGATTAGTAAAAAAATGAATTTTCCACCTAAAGAATGGCCGCATGATTATAACGACGCAAAAATAAATATTTGCAATGATTTGAATAATATCAAAAAGAAGATCGAAGATAAAGAAGAAATATTTTTGGATGAAAAAGTTCTGTGTATTCGATTGGAGCCTAAATTGGAAGCAAAATCATATGTTCCAGATTCTTTGATGATATCGGAAGACATGCAGATTATAGGTGGAAGAAAATATGCCTTTGTAGATGAAAATGGCGAAAAAAAAGATGCAAAATTGTATTTTGTCAAGACAAAAAATGCAGGAATAGATAAATTAGAAAAAACACTGAGAAATGGAAGTAAGGATACTGTCGAAAAATGGAGAAGACAGATACAGTCTATAAAGAATATAGACCTGCTAAGTAGCGAGGAGAAGGTTCAGGGATTGACAGAGGATTGGACGAAAGGAACAATAGAAATTGTTCTTCATCCTTTGGAAAATAGTGTCCAGAAAATGTTAGATGCATTTATGGAAATTTCAGGTTTATCTTCAAATGAAATAAAGATAAAAAGCTATGAAAAAGGTTTAACTTTTATCAGTGCAGTTTGCGATCGGGAAATAATAGCAGCTATTGAAAAGTTTAATCCATTGAGGTCTTTGCACCCTATGGGAGATATTGATCTTGAACCAATGCGAATGGTGCAGGAAGTGGAAGGCCCTAGGCCGGCAAAAAAGAAAATGCGTTCTAATATAACAGTAGGAATGTTTGATGGTGGTATAATTGAAGATCATGTCTTGTTAAAAGGTTATGCAAAGGAAAATGATGTAGTAAATACAACGGCCACATCAAATTCGTTACAACATGGGAATTCAGTGTGTGGAGCTATATTGCATGGTCACTTAGGTGGAAAAACCCCATCAGATGAATTGAAGAATCCCTCTGTATTCGTAGAGTCATTTAGAGTGTTGCCAGCTGAAACACAGATAACGAGTACACGAGATGCTGAATCGGTACATGGAATGTACGAAACTATTGATCAAATTGAAGCTGTTGTAGCTGAACGTAAAGATATAAAATTATATAACTTATCATTTGGTCCTAAAGAACCGATTTTGGATGATAATATAAGTCGATTTACATATGCATTGGATCGTCTGACATATAATGTAGAGGAAGGAGAAATTAACCCGCTTTTTTGTACTGCTGTCGGTAATGATGGTAATAGAGGGGAGTATTTGAACCGTATTCAAATCCCGTCTGATATGGTAAATGGACTTGCGGTGGGAGCATATACATATAATTTGTTTGGTGAAAAAATCAGAGCAGATTATAGCAGTGTGGGTCCTGGAAGAGAAGGAGCGAAAACAAAACCTGATTTGTTAGAGTTTGGTGGCAGTCAGGAACGGCCGTTCATTGTTGTTGGAAGAGGTAATGATAAGGTTGGTATTAGTGCAGGGACAAGTTTGGCAACTCCTGTGGCAACGGGAAAAATTGGTCAGATGATGGCACATTCACCATCAATTACTCCACATTTGGGACGAACATTATTGATTCATAATGCGACCTCTATGTCTGGGGTGCGGGATAATGAATGTGGATATGGATTTGGTAAAGAGGATGTTGATGATATTTTAAAATGTATTGGAAATAAAGTGACAATACTATATTCGGGAGATTTGCCTGCTGCGAGTACGGTTAAATTACCTATTTTTTCACCTGGAGTTAATCAATCAACAGGAAATGTGAGTGTTATATGGACGATAACAACTATTGTTAATCCGGATATAACAGATACGGATGCATATACCAATAACTGTATAGAAGATACATTTTATCCTAACAGTGCGGTGTTTAACTTTTCGAAAAAAGGGAAAAAGACAATAAAGCTAAATCTTACAAAAACAGAAGATGCACAGCAGATGGAAAAATTATTGGAGCAAGGATATAAAATGTCGGAATTACCTGTAAGTGGTGCTGCAAAAAAAGATAAAAGTGAGAATGCACTTAGAAATAAAGATTTAAAATGGGATACTGTTATAAAGAAAACCAAATCTATGAGAGCAACATCATTGTTAAACCCATTTTTAACATTGCATGCGATTGGAAGAAATGGGTATGAGCATGAAAATATTAAGTATTTTGTAGCAGTTACTATTGAAGCCAAAGGGTATAAAGGGAATTTGTATGATAATATACTACAGACATACTCTAACTTGTTGCCGATAGAAATCCATAATGTGAACAAAGTTATGGTTCCTGTTGAATAAATGAAAAAAATCAATTGGAGTGTTTTCTGATTGATTTTTTTATGTATAATTAGTGTCTGCTGATTAAACCGTTTCCGGTTCAAAATCAGCAGGTTGTAACCCGA
>CALBNS010000027.1 GCA_937896665.1 uncultured Clostridia bacterium | reverse complement strand
ACTGGGGGGAGCGAAAGCAGTCGTGGCTAAAGCCACTTCCTGCAAGGCTAGGACAGTGCAGACACCTTTCGCTCCGCACGGTGTCCGCCTGTCCTGCCTTTCACTTGTATATCCAATTGTCATGTGGATTATGATCCAAGTAACTAACGATTAACTGCATTTAAAACAATGTATCAATTTTTAGAAAATTTAGGAATAATTGTTTTATCAATTTCCACATAAGTGTCAAACTTTTTATCAGGCGTAACAATCGTAAATTTATTCATTCCATCGCTGATAACATTATATAAATCCCAATTTCCAGAAATAATTATCACACCTTCTATACTTGATTTTGATTCAATTCTATTACCAATATTTATTAAACTGTAATCATTAGGTTCTAAAGTCATACGAACTCCTTCAATCGCATGCCCGTATTTTTCCAAATCCCTAGACAAACATTCCTTACTTGCAAAAAGACTAAGGGATAATTCTTCTTTCAATTCTTCTATATTTACTTTTGAAACTAAAAGTTCATCATTAATTATAAAATCACTTATTGTAATACCTGTATAACTCAAATTATTTATTTTTTCTTGTAAATTTAAAACATCAATGCCAATTATCGCTTAAACATTGGATTTATCAGCAATAACTTAAGTTATTGAAGTCCAGTTTACCACTAATTTACCACTTACGAAAGAGCTTTGATATGACGTTATGATAAATATGCAAAACCGTAGATTGTATGTAATTCACTATAAGTGTTACATAACCTACGGTTTTTCTTCGTTGAATTTATAGCCGACACCCCAGACGGTGATAATGTACTGTGGGCTGTCTGGGTTCGGCTCAATCTTCTTGCGTAGCTTTCTGATAAATGAAGTCAGATTTTTAGTATCTGTGATGTGGTCGTGTCCCCAGACATTATTATAAAGCTGTTCTTTAGTGAATACCTGTCCTTTGTGAGAATACAGAAAGTAAAGTAGGTCAAATTCTTTAGCTGTTAAATATATGCTTTCTTCTAAATTGGAATGGAATGTCCTTGTAAAGGGATTTATTTCAAAACCAATTTGTCTTTGCTTAAAATAAATGGGCATACTCTCAAGATTACTTGACAGCCACTTAATAGCTTGTTGAAAAATAACTTCTTCATTATCTGTAAACTCAATGACTAAAATTTTCCCATATAATCACTTCCTTATAATTTATTTCAAAATATACTGTACCATTATGGACATAGGAATGTTATTCATCTGTAAATTCAAATAATTCTTCAACAGTAACATGAAAAACTTTTGCAATATCCATAGCTAATTTCAACGAAGGATTGTATCTTCCACCCTCAAGATGAACAATAGTTTCTCGTCTTGCTGAAACAAGCTCTGCTAATTCATTTTGCTTTAAACCTGCTTTTTCTCTATATTCTTTGATTTTTGTTTTCAGCATAAGCAATTACATTCCTTTCTTGTCAATAATCGTGAAAATAACTGCCCTTATAATTGCCAATAATACAATACCACCTACAACAAAATATCCTGCAATAATTCCAGCAAAATCAGCAAATACACAAGCAAGGGTTGCGATAGTCATTAGTACAAAAGCAACTTTTAAACAGATAGAGTCGGTTGTTCTTAAATTTTCAAGACCAAATTCATCAAAAATAGAGTTCTTTTTTGCATAAGAAATTTGCCACAAAACAAGCCCACCTGCAAGAATGAGTGTTGAAGCATGAATATATCTAAGAATAGGGTTATAACCCTCAACGGTACATAACCAGTAGTATACTAAAAGTAATACGGCTGGTATAACCTTAAAAAACATCCATGCTCTTAAATTTGTTTCTTTTCTGTTAGTTTTCATAATTAAATACCTCCATGTGAATTATTTCTAACTTCTTCGTGTTATAAATATATCACTTGCAAAATAAAAAGTCAATAATAAATGTGAATTATTTCTAACTTTTTTTATTTCTTAAAGAACTATTCAAATCGTGCATGACCCATTTCAGAGTAATGCACGATTTTCATTAACCTATAATTTTCCAGTTGCTATCTTTATGTAACACAAGCTCAAACTGCGAAATCTGTATTGCCTTTATCCATTATTCAAGATTGCCGCCGCTCTGCAGAACTGTGATCCCAAAGCAGCACTGGTAGGCATGATGTCAAAACATGTCGTATCTCTTTACGATATGTGTTATTCCACTCTGTTACATTTTGATATGGAACAGTGGGATGAAAAAATCACAGACTGTATCAATTATCTGATTCTTTTAAAGGCTCTGGTAAAGGAGGAAATGGCCTATGGATCACATTGAAACAGCCATCTTAAACTGCTATGGAATCCAGGAAGCAGAACAGAATATGGTCTTTGCTGCTAGGCTTACACAACACGGTCATACAATTCAGAATATGGCAGATTTGATAGAACTTTATCATTAGTCATACAGTCAAAAAACCGTAGAAAACATTGCAAGACTTCCGCATCCAACAGTGCAAAAATTCATGGTAATTACCGTGGCTGTTGTCGGAGCAACCAGACGTTTCCTGACACAAATTACGAGGCATCAGAACGAAGTAAAATACATGAGTGCATCTTTGCAGTACAGTAATTATTCCGGTCACGCTGCATTCTGTCAAAGAGGTAGCTGCATGGAAAGACAGATGTCTTGCCAAAAGCCTATTTCAGAGATTTTGACGCCTTTAGATATCTTAAAAACAGATTATCCATTGCTTATCCGGAAGGAGGTGAGCAACCATAAAGATTAAACTGATTGACTTTGGTCTGAAACCAAATCATCATCCCTTCCGGCCACACGAAAATGATGCAGGTGCCGATGTATTCATGCCTTACGATTGCACATTAAAGCCAGGTGAGATTGCAAGAATTCCACTCGGATTCGGTCTCATCATACCGGATGGATTTGCCGGATATGTCTTTCCACGAAGTAGTATGGCAGAAAAAGAATTGGTATGCGAACTTCCACCAATCGACTCCGGTTATCGTGGAGAAATTCATGCCATTATCAGCAACGTAAGTACATCTTCTCAGACCATTCATAAAGACACACGCGTCGGTCAACTGGTAATCACACCAGTCTTGATCGCAGACTTTGTCCTGGATCTTGGCAAAGAACGAGAAACAGGGGCATTTGGAAGTACAGGAGAATAATACTATGATTACATTTGGAAGAAAATTAAAACACTTAAGACAGAAACATCATCTTACCCAGAAAAAACTCGGCATTGCTGTTGGATTCCCGGAAAGTTGTGCAGATGTCCGAATCGCCCAGTATGAAAGTGATGTTCGAACACCGAAAGAGGATCTTATGAAACGCTTTGCATTCAATTTCTTTGCATGGATTTACCTGAACAACGCTGATTCCATTTGAAACCATCCATGCAGCGATTGCAAACCAGTAGTGGCCTGTTGGTTCAAGACCCAGCACGATCTGTTTTTTATCATTTTCTGCTGCAAGGTTCAGCGCCCATGCTTTTGCACGGGTATAAAGTTATAATTAAGAATGTACAAAAAGTGTGGAATAAAAATGTACAAATG
>CALBNS010000026.1 GCA_937896665.1 uncultured Clostridia bacterium | reverse complement strand
GGGGCTGTAAAAAAAGTCCTTTAGCAGAAAAATCGCCCAGACCGTGAGGTCTGAGCGATTTTTTGGTATAATAAGTTATGCTACTAACTCATAAAACCAATGGTAATTATACTCCACGTCAGCTAAAATTACCATTGGATATCGAAAAATTAATTGATATTTCTGATCCGGTATATACTTTCTGCGAGGTTATGGATCACATTGACCTATCAAGATATTTTGTAGAGAAGGACTACAAAACAGGTCGCCCAAGATGTGATGAACAAAAACTGCTTAAAGTAATACTCTTTGCATTCATGGAACATGGTATTAGTTCACTCAGAGAAATCGAAAAACTCTGCCGTACTGATATTCGATACATGTATCTTCTCGACGACATGAAGGCACCTTCGTTTGCTACTTTCGGCAATTTTATCCGTAATGAGCTGACTACTTCAATAGAGCAGATATTCATTGACATCAATACTTACATATTTCAGAAGGACCATGTAGATTTAGAACACACTTACATTGATGGAACCAAGATAGAAGCAAATGCCAACCGCTACACCTGGGTCTGGAAAAAATCATGTCTCAAAAACCGTGACAAAGTTTTTGAAAGGATCTCCCTGCTCATAGATTCGATGAATGAAGAGGTACTTGGAATTCTTGGAATAAAACTGGAAAAACGTGAGGAATATGCGATAGAGTATATCGAAGAAATGCTTGCTGCATATGCGACTGCGACAGAAATAGATTTTTCAAAGTTTGTTTCTGGCACCGGTCACCGTAAAGGCATTCGGCAGAAACAGTATCAAGAAATGCAAGGATACCTGGAACGCTTAAAGAACTATGCCTCTCATATCGAAATTTGTGGAGAAAAGCGGAATAGCTATTCAAAGACCGATCACGATGCTACTTTCATGAGAGTGAAATGTGATTACATGGGAAATGATCAACTGCTTCCGGCATACAACATGCAGGTAGCCATATGCGACGAGTATATCGCCGTGATTGATGCAAAGCCTTATGCTTCTGATATGGAATGTTTTGTACCGCTGATGGAGAAATTCAAAGAAACCTATGGGAATTATCCAAAGTATCCAGTTGCAGATGCCGGATATGGTTCATACAATAACTATCTTTACTGTGAAGAACACGGCATGGAAAAGTTTATGAAATTTACCATGTTTGAGAAAGAAACGAAGGACGCGAAGTATCGTAACAATCCTTACCGGGTGGAAAACTTCCGCAGAGATACTTCAGGCAACTTGATTTGTCCTAACAATAAGAAGTTTATTTTTAAGTATAACAAGCATGTGCATAAAAACAAATATGGTCGCACAGAAGAACTATATGAATGTGAAGACTGCTCGGAATGTCCATATCAATCTGAATGCTGTAAGAAATCTGCCGGTAATCGAACCGTAAGGCTGAATCGTGAATTAACAACTTTTCATCAGGAAGTCATAGACAATCTGGAATCAATTCACGGAGCACTATTATGCATGAATAGAAGTATACAGTCAGAGGGGACTTTTGGAATCATCAAATGGGACAGATCTTATAAAAGATTATTCCGAAGAGGCGAGAAAGCCGTTATTTTGGAATTTACCCTAATTTCCTGTGGTTTTAATCTCTATAAATACCACAACAAGAAACAAAGGATGCAAAAATCTGCCTGAGAATTGGACAATTAACCTTATAAAAGATGCTTATCCGGAGATAGGCTTATTAAAATGCGCTGAAAAAAGCATTGTAATTCAATAGCGATAAGAAAAAGTCCTTGCCACGTTTTACGCGGCAAGGACCTCTACATTAAGGCTGTTTTTTTACAGCCCC
>CALBNS010000025.1 GCA_937896665.1 uncultured Clostridia bacterium | reverse complement strand
CGTACGGTTCAATGAGAGGGAAATAATGCTTAGCCATTATTTCTCTACTCTATTTATCATGTATAGTCGAAAAGATTCGATGATCTTTTCTGAGCAATAGAAAGGCGGAGAACTATGATTGTTGATGATCGTATGGTAACGTATATTCATTCACTGGAGAAAGAAAACAACGAAATTCTGGAAATCATTGAAAAGGAAGCACTAGATACTTATGTTCCGATTATCCGGAAAGAAATGCAAAGTTTCCTAAAGGTGTTGCTTGCCGTTAAAAAGCCAATGCGTATTCTGGAAGTGGGGACCGCGATTGGATTCTCTGCGATTCTGATGAGTGAATATGCGCCACCGGGCTGTAGGATTACCACGATTGAAAAGTATGAAAAAAGAATTCCGATTGCGCGGGAGAATTTCAAAAGAGCAGGCAAAGAGGAACAGATTACCTTGCTAGAGGGTGATGCACTTGAAATTTTACAGGGATTAGATGAAACCTTTGATTTTATTTTTATGGATGCAGCAAAGGGGCAATATATTTTTTATATGCCGGAGGTAATTCGCCTACTGGAAAAAGATGGTGTGCTTGTCTCTGATAACGTGCTGCAGGAAGGTGATATTATTGAATCACGTTTTGCGGTTGAGAGAAGAAACCGAACAATTCATAGCAGAATGAGAGAATATCTGTACGAATTGAAGCATCATGAATTATTGGAAACCTCCATTATTCCGTTAGGAGATGGGGTTGCGTTGAGTACAAAAGTAAGAGAGGAATAAAGTATGGCGAGACATCCAGAATTATTGATTCCAGCAAGTAGTCTGGAAGTATTGAAAACAGCGGTTATATTTGGAGCCGATGCAGTGTATATCGGTGGAGAGGCATTTGGTCTTCGCGCGAAAGCCAAGAATTTTTCCATGGGTGATATGCGGGAGGGGATTGTGTTTGCGCATGAACATGATGTAAAAGTGTATGTCACAGCAAATATTCTGGCACACAACTATGATTTGGAGGGTGTGCGGGAGTATTTTAAAGAATTAAAAGAAATTAAGCCGGATGGATTGATTATTGCTGACCCTGCTATTTTTGAAATTGCAGGAGAGATTTGCCCGGAGATTGAACGGCATATCAGTACACAGGCAAATAATACTAATTACGGAACATTTAATTTCTGGTACAAGCAGGGTGCGACTCGCGTTGTGACGGCAAGAGAGCTGTCGCTGGAAGAAATCAAAGAAATCAGAGCCAATATTCCGGAAGATATGGAGATTGAGACATTTGTACATGGAGCAATGTGTATTTCTTATTCCGGAAGATGTCTTCTGAGTAATTATATGGTTGGAAGAGATGCAAATCAGGGAGCATGCACGCATCCGTGCCGATGGAAATATTCCATTGTGGAAGAGACGAGACCGGGCGAGGTAATGCCTGTGTTTGAAAATGAGAGGGGCACTTACATTTTCAATTCAAAGGATTTGTGCATGATTGAACATATTCCAGAGTTAATCGAGGCAGGTGTGGATAGTCTCAAGATTGAGGGACGCATGAAGACAGCACTCTATGTTGCGACTGTTGCCAGAACATACCGAAAAGCAATTGACGATTATAAGAAAGACCCGGCACTTTATCAGGCAAATATGTCCTGGTATCTGGACCAGATTTCCAACTGCACATATCGTCAGTTTACCACAGGATTTTTCTTTGGAAAGCCGAATGCGGAAAGTCAGATTTATGACAATAATACTTATGTGAAGGAATACACGTACCTTGGCATTATCGGTGAGGAGAGAGATGGTGCTTACCGAATCGAACAGCGTAACAAGTTTTCTGTGGGAGAAACGATTGAGATTATGAAACCCAATGGTGATAATGTTGAAGTAGTTGTAAAACGCATTTTGACAGAAGACGGAGTGGAGCAGGAGAGTGCACCACATCCAAAACAAGTGTTGTATGTGGATTTAGGGATTAAAGCAGACGCATATGATATCTTGAGAAGACAGGAATAAATGATGAAAACTGCGTAAATTCTGGAATAGGGAATGCCTATTCCACAAAGAATTTACGCAGTTTTTCTATTGCACTTTTTTCAATACGGGAGACGTATGAACGGGAAATACCAAGATAATCAGCAATCTCCCGCTGTGTATATTCCTCCTGCCCATAAAGTCCATAGCGCATTTTTAAAACAAGCCGCTCACGTGCGGAAAGAACCGAGTTGACTTTGCTGTATAATGTTTTGATATCATCTTTGAGGCTCACTTTTTGCTGGGCATCTTCATCGGTCGTTTCAATGATATCAAATAATTGGATTTCATTTCCTTCACGGTCTGTTCCAATTGGCTCATAAAGAGAGACTTCCTTTGAAGTTTTCTTCTTCGAACGGAGCATCATGAGGATTTCATTCTCAATACATTTCGCCGCGTAAGTGCCAAGACGGCTGTTTTTTGTTGGATTAAATGTTGTAACCGCTTTAATTAGTCCGATTGTGCCGATAGAAAGAAGGTCGTCAGTGTCTTCGTTAAGGTGCTGATACTTTTTGATGACATGAGCTACCAGACGCAGGTTGTGTTCAATTAAAAGATGTTTCGCTTCAAGGTCACCTTCAATATATTTCTGAATATAATATTTTTCTTCAGCGACGGAAAGCGGAGGGGGAAAGGTTTTCAAAGAAAGCACCTCGGGGCATATTTAATACAATGTATGAACGGACAAAAATAATTGTGCCTTTCCAAAAGAATATAAATTGACATTGCTATTCGATTCTGTTATGATGTGTTTCCAATCAATTACACATATATTTATTTTATCTGACAAATCTGTCGTAATTTTCAAACAAAGCAAATGATAGAATGAAAGGAGAGTGGTTAAAGATTGTTTAGTACAGTCTGGTCTGCTTCACTGCAGGGGCTTCATGTCGAGTTTATACGTGTGGAAGCAGATGTAAGTAATGGCTTGCCGGTATTCCATTTGGTGGGCTATTTGTCATCGGAGGTAAAGGAGGCAGGAGAACGGGTGCGTACCGCAATCCGCAACTCAGATATGGTGCTGCCGGCGAAGAAGATTGTGGTAAACTTGTCCCCTGCTGATGTACGAAAAAGGGGAACTGTATTTGATCTGCCGATTGCAGTTGCAATTTTAACTTCACTTGGGCTAGTGTACGATGAATGCCAGGAACATATGGTCTTTGTAGGTGAATTGAGTCTGGATGGAAATGTACGTAAAGTGCCGGGGATACTTCCGATTGTAATGGAGGCACAAAAAGAGGGATATAAGATTTGTGTCGTTCCAAAAGAAAATGAAAATGAAGGGAAACTTGTGAAGGGCATACAAGTGATAGGTGTCAGCAATTTACGAGAGGTCTGTCGGTGGCTGAATGGGGAAATAAGTTTGACTCAGAAGGGCGGTCAGGACAAGAGTATCCATCGTACACGCACACCCTCTGAATGTTTAGATTACAGTGATATCCGTGGGCAGAGGCTTGTTAAAAGAGCCACGGAGGTGGCTGTTGCAGGAAACCACAATTTATTGATGGTGGGGGCACCGGGTGCAGGGAAGACTATGATTGCAAAAAGAATTCCTACCATTTTGCCTCCGCTCACGGAAGAGGAAAGTATGGAGATTACAAAACTCTATAGCATTATGGGGGCTTTGGACAAGGAGCATCCTTTGATATGTGAACGACCGTTCCGTGAAGTGCATCATACAGTGACAAAGGCAGCTTTAATTGGGGGTGGAATCATACCAAAACCAGGTGAAATCAGCATGGCAGACAAGGGAGTACTGTTTTTAGATGAGCTTGCTGAGTTCCAAAAGCCCGTTCTGGAGATTTTAAGACAGCCGTTAGAGGAGCATAGAATCAGAATTTCAAGAGCCAGAGGGGAGTATGAATTCCCGGCAGAAGTCCTGCTTGTAGCTGCGATGAATCCCTGCCCATGCGGGAATTATCCGAATTTGAATACGTGTAGTTGTACCACAAATCAGATTCAATCTTATCTTGGAAAAATTAGTCAGCCATTTCTTGACAGAATAGATCTCTGCGTGGAGGTGGAAAAAGTACCATACAAGGACCTTTGCAATATCCAGGCGGAGGAGAGTTCAGAATCTATCCGGGCACGAGTCGTGAAAGCACGCGAAATCCAAAAAAAGCGTTATAGGGGGCAAGGTATTCTGACAAACTCACAGTTGGATATAAAGAAAATTAGAAAATTTTGCGTGCTTGGAGAAGCTGAGGAAAGACTAATGCGGCAGTCGTTTGAAAAGCTGGATTTGACGGCACGCATGTATCACAAGATTTTATGTGTTGCGAGAACAATTGCTGATTTAGATGGTAAAGAAACAATTGCACTCCACCATTTAAGGGAGGCGATTAGTTATCGTACATTGGATAAAAAGTATTGGAGAAGATAAAAATGAAATACGAATACTGGTTTGCGAATATAAAAGAACTGAGTAACAAAAAGAAAAAGGATATCCGTGGGAAAGTACAGTCAGCAAAAGAGTTATATTATATAGAAGAAACAAAGACTTTGCGCCTGGGAATCACAAAAGAGGAATATAAAGTAATCAAATGTAATATAGAAACGTGGGATTTAGAGAAGGAATATGAAAATATGAAGACAAAAGGAGTGCGGCTAGTGACGGTTTATGATGCAGACTATCCGAAACGCTTGCTTAATATCAGCTCTGTTCCATACGCTTTATATGTGAAAGGAATACTTCCGGGAGAAGATGTGCTTTCTGTGGCAATTGTAGGTGCGAGGGAGTGCAGTCCGTACGGGGCGACGATGGCAGCAGAATTTGCGAAAGAGCTTTCAAAAGCTGGTGTGCAGATTATCAGTGGTATGGCACGTGGAGTAGACAGTGCCGGGCAGAAAGGTGCATTGTCGGCAGGCGGAGAGACATTTGCAGTTCTGGGAAATGGGGTAGATATCTGTTATCCACGAGAAAATATCGGGCTATATATGGAGATTGCTCAAAATGGAGGGTTGATTTCAGAACAGCCTTTGGGCAAAGAACCATTGCCAAAGCATTTTCCGGCAAGGAATCGGATTATTAGTGGATTGGCTGATGTAATTCTGGTGATAGAGGCCAAACAAAAGAGTGGTTCGCTCATTACTGCAGATATGGCATTAGAGCAGGGGAAGGATGTATATGCACTTCCCGGTCCTGTTAACAGTGCATTGAGCAAAGGCTGTAACAACCTAATCAAGCAAGGAGCCGGAATATTGTTATCACCGGAAGAACTGCTTGAGGAATTGGAAGTTTTTCACAAAGAAACAAGGAAAAATTTGCCAAAAACTACAGAAAATGAAATATTGCTTGAAACAAAAGAAAATATATTGTATAGTTGTCTGAGTTTGCAGCCCAAAAATATTGGGGAATTGGCATCAGAGACGCAGATGGATGTTCCTGAGCTGCTCAATATTTTAGTCGGTCTGGAATTACGAGGCTATATAAGAGAAATTTCAAAGAATTATTACGTAAGAACAAAATAGATAACAGAATTTAATGGAGGGAAATACATGGCGCGTTATCTTGTGATTGTAGAGTCTCCTGCGAAGGTAAAGACAATTAAAAAGTTTTTGGGAAGTAATTATGTGGTTACGGCATCGAATGGACATGTACGTGATTTGCCGAAAAGCCAGCTTGGAATCGATGTGGAGCATGACTTTGAACCAAAATATATAACAATACGTGGAAAAGGAGATATTCTGGCTAATCTGCGAAAGGAAGTAAAGAAAGCCGATAAGATTTATCTTGCAACCGACCCTGACCGTGAGGGAGAAGCGATTGCGTGGCATCTGATGATTGCATTGAAGCTGGAAGGAAAAAAAGTATATCGCATCAGTTTTAATGAGATTACAAAGAACGCTGTAAAGGAATCTATTAAAGATGCAAGAGAGATTGATATGAATCTGGTCGATGCTCAGCAAGCAAGACGTGCATTAGACCGTATTGTAGGATACCGTATCAGTCCGCTTTTGTGGGCAAAAGTGAAGAGAGGATTAAGTGCTGGAAGAGTACAGTCAGTTGCACTTCGAATTATTGCTGACCGGGAAGAAGAGATTAATGCATTTATCCCGGAAGAATATTGGACGTTGGATGCAAAGTTTAATGTGGAAGGCGAGAAAAAACCACTGTTGGCTAAGTTCTATGGTACAGAAAAGAAGAAGATGACCATTCATTCGAAAGAAGAATTGGATGAGATTTTAAAAGTTGTCGAGCATGCAGGGTATTATGTGGATGAAATCAAAAGAGGCGAACGAAGTAAGAAAGCTCCATTGCCATTTACAACCAGTACGCTTCAGCAGGAAGCTTCAAAAGTGTTGAATTTCGCGACGCAAAAGACGATGCGTATTGCACAGCAGCTTTATGAAGGTATTGATGTAAAGGGAAACGGCACAATTGGTATTATCACCTATCTTCGTACAGATTCTATCAGAATATCAGAAGAAGCAGATGCAAATGCTAGAAAATATATAGCGGATGTATACGGTTCCGAGTATGTCTCTCAGACTAGTAAAAAGGCAGATACGGGTAAAAAGATTCAGGATGCCCATGAAGCAATCCGACCGACTGACATCACAAGAACACCGGCCATGCTGAAGGACTCTTTGACACGAGACCAATTCCGTCTATATCAGTTAATTTGGAAGCGTTTTGCAGCCAGCAGAATGGCGCCTGCGAAATACGAGAATACATCCGTAAAGATTGCAGCAGATGAATATCGTTTTAATGTTTCGGCATCTAAGATTGTATTTGAGGGCTTCCGAGCTGTTTATGTAGAGTCGGATGAAGAAAAAGAAGAAAATAATGTATTGGCAAATAGAATAGAGAAAACTTCAAAATTGACAAAACAAGGCTTTGAGTCGAAACAGCATTTTACACAGCCGCCTGCCCACTATACAGAGGCTGCATTAGTAAAGACGCTGGAGGAGCTGGGAATTGGTCGTCCGAGCACATATGCGCCAACCATTTCTACGATTATTGCAAGACGCTATGTTGCCAAGGAAAATAAAAATTTATATCTTACCGAGATTGGTGAAGTTGTAAATAATATTATGAAACATTCATTCCCGAGTATCGTAGATGTGACTTTCACTGCCAATATGGAAGGTCTTCTAGATATGGTTGCGGAAGGAAGAGTAGAGTGGAAAACTGTTATCAGCAATTTTTATCCGGACCTGGAAGACGCCGTAAAGATAGCAGAAGAAGAACTTGAGAAGGTAAAAATTGAAGATGAAGTAACAGACGTGGTATGTGAGGAATGTGGCCGTAACATGGTAATTAAGTATGGACCACATGGACGTTTTCTTGCCTGCCCGGGCTTTCCGGAATGTAGAAATACAAAACCATATCTGGAAAAGGTAGGTGTTCCATGCCCGCTTTGTGGAAAAGAAGTTGTACTTCGAAAAACAAAGAAGGGAAGAAGATACTTTGGGTGCGAGGACAATCCGACATGTGAATTTATGGCATGGCAGAAGCCATCCAAAGAAAAATGCGCGGAATGTGGAAGCTTCATGGTTGAAAAAGGCAATAAACTTGTCTGTGCCAATGCAGAATGTGGATACAAACAAAATATCAAATAAAATATTGAAAAAAATGAAATTGTATGATAATATATATTTATGAGCATGTGTTTTTCGAATTGCGTGCTAGATTACGAAGGTAGATAATATGAGAGTGCTTACATGTTGGAGGCGAAGAGATGAGTGTACAATTATTAGATAAGACAAGAAAAATCAACAGATTACTGCATAATAATAATTCCAGTAAGGTGGTATTTAACGATATTTGTGTTGTTTTAACAGAGATTCTTGCATCGAATGTATTAGTGGTCAGTAAAAAAGGAAAAGTATTGGGTGTAGGAAAATGTGCTGGTGTGGAGCTAATCAGTGAATTGATCGAAAATGCAGTAGGGCGCCATATAGATGGTATGTTGAATGAAAGATTGCTTAGTATCTTATCTACGAAGGAAAATGTAAATCTGCAGACTTTGGGGTTCTCTCCTGAGATTGCCACAGGTTATCAGGCAATTGTAACACCAATTGATATTGCCGGAGAAAGATTAGGAACACTTTTTATCTATAAAAAAGATGCACTTTACGAGATTGATGATATTATTCTCAGCGAGTATGGCACAACAGTAGTAGGACTTGAAATGCTTCGTTCAGTGAATGAAGAAAGTGCAGAAGAGATTCGAAAGGAGCAGATTGTAAAGTCTGCTATCAGTACACTTTCATTTTCAGAGTTAGAGGCAATTATCCATATTTTTGAGGAACTCGAAGGTACAGAGGGAATTCTTGTGGCAAGTAAGATTGCAGACAGAGTAGGTATTACAAGGTCAGTCATTGTAAATGCATTGAGAAAATTCGAGAGTGCAGGTGTCATTGAATCTCGTTCTTCAGGTATGAAGGGAACGTACATCAAAGTGGTAAATGATTTTATTTTTGATGAGCTGGAAGAGATTAAGAAACGTAAGATGAAATAATGAACAAAAGGGGATCAGAAGTCTGATGCCCTTTTATTGTAGGAGTGAGGAAATGATGAAACAGGGAAGCAATGTGAGGTTAGAGATGAAAACTGTTTTGCGTACAGGTGAAATATTAGACGCAAGGGTACATAATTGTAAAGTTATAGAATATGATAAGAACAAGGAAATGCTATATCTGATATTGCAAAACGAAGAATTACCTGTAATATCACTTGATGCAATTTACTTATGCACTATATCGGAGAAGGAGACCATTTCCTGTGAAGGAAGAATAAAGGCAAGATATGCCAATGAAAATGGAAACGTTTTAGAATATAAAGTAAAAAATGGTTTTTATAAAATAAATCTAAACTGTGTTGACAAACAAGAGGTATAGTGATATTTTATTACTAAGGTTAATTTTAGCACTCATAAAAAGTGAGTGCTAATAAATGGAATATTAAGGAGGCAGTTACATGAAATTAGTACCATTGGGAGACAGAGTAGTATTAAAACAATTAGTTGCAGAGGAGACAACGAAATCAGGAATCGTACTTCCAGGCCAGACAAAGGAAAAACCTCAGCAGGCAGAAGTTGTTGCAGTAGGACCAGGTGGTATGGTTGATGGTAAAGAAGTAGAGATGCTTGTAGCCGTAGGCGATCAGGTTATTTATTCAAAATATGCCGGAACAGATGTAGAGTTAGACGGTGAAGAGTACATTATTGTAAAACAGAATGACATTTTAGCAATTGTAAAATAATGAATTAGTTTTAGGAGGCAGAAAAATGGCAAAAGAAATTAAATATGGAGCAGAAGCCAGAAGTGCATTAGAATCTGGTGTAAATCAATTGGCAAATACAGTCAGAGTGACATTAGGACCAAAAGGAAGAAACGTAGTGTTGGACAAATCTTTCGGTGCACCGCTTATCACAAATGATGGTGTGACAATTGCGAAAGAAATTGAATTGGAAGACGCATTTGAAAACATGGGTGCACAATTAATCCGCGAAGTTGCCGCAAAGACAAATGATGTTGCCGGTGACGGAACAACGACAGCGACTGTATTGGCACAGGCAATGGTTCATGAAGGAATAAAGAATCTTGCAGCAGGTGCGAATCCGATTGTACTTCGTAAAGGTATGAAAAAGGCGACTGAGGCAGCAGTAGAAGCAATTGCCTCTATGAGTAGCAAAGTGGAAAGTAAAGAAAGAATTGCAAATGTAGCCGCAATTTCAGCAGGAGATGCAGAAGTAGGTGCAATGGTTGCGGATGCCATGGAAAAAGTATCGAATGATGGTGTTATTACAATTGAAGAATCAAAGACCATGAAGACAGAATTAGATTTAGTAGAAGGTATGCAGTTTGACCGTGGATACATCTCAGCTTATATGGCAACAGATATGGAAAAAATGGAAGCTGTATTAGAAAATCCATATATTTTAATCACAGATAAAAAGATTTCTAATATTCAGGATTTGCTTCCAGTGTTAGAGCAGATCGTACAGTCAGGAGCAAGATTGTTAATTGTAGCTGAAGACATTGAAGGTGAAGCACTTACTACATTGATCGTGAACAAACTGCGCGGTACATTTAATGTAGTAGCTGTAAAAGCACCGGGATATGGCGATAGAAGAAAGGCAATGTTAGAAGATATCGCAATCCTTACAGGAGGTCAGGTGATTTCTGAAGAATTAGGACTGGATCTGAAAGAAACAACACTGGCACAGCTTGGACGCGCAAAATCAGTAAAAGTACAGAAAGAAAACACGGTTATCGTAGATGGAATGGGTGATAAAGCAGCAATCGCAGCACGCGTTGCTCAGATTAAAACCCAGATTGAAGAAACAACTTCAGAATTTGACAAAGAAAAGCTTCAGGAAAGACTTGCAAAACTTGCAGGCGGTGTAGCAGTTATTCGTGTTGGCGCTGCAACAGAGACTGAGATGAAAGAAGCAAAACTTCGCATGGAAGATGCACTTTCAGCAGCAAGAGCAGCTGTGGAAGAAGGTATTGTAGCAGGTGGTGGTTCTGCATACATTCATGCTTCTAAAGAAGTGGCAAAACTTGCAGAAGAATTAGATGGTGACGAAAAGACAGGTGTGAAGATAATCTTAAAAGCATTAGAGGCACCATTATTCCACATTGCAGCGAATGCAGGTCTTGAAGGGTCTGTAATTATTAACAAAGTAAAAGAATCAGAATCAGGCATTGGATTTGATGCATACAAAGAAGAATATGTTGACATGGTAAAAGTAGGAATACTTGACCCTGCGAAAGTTACAAGAAGTGCACTTCAAAATGCAACAAGTGTAGCGTCGACATTACTGACAACTGAATCAGTCGTAGCAAATATCAAAGAAGAGACACCAGCTATGCCGGCAGGCGGCGGAATGGGTATGATGTAAATAGATAATCCCGGGCGATGCAGCGCCTGGGTTTTTCTTTTTCTTGCGAAAAGTGCTGATAGTATGTTACAATAATAAAAATACGAATGTGTGGACGGAGGATTTACATGAACGATTATTATGTGGAACAACTAGTGAAGAGAAAAAGCAAAATTGTTGCGAAGGTAGTATTGGTTGCAGTGACACTCATGCTTTATGCGCTCGGTATTTTTGTAATGATGATTGCATTGATTCCGGCAGCCATTATGACAGTTGCAGATGTCTTTTTGATGAGGCGTTTAGATGTAGAGTATGAATATCTTTATGTGAACGGCGATCTAGACATTGACAAGATTTTTTCAAAACGTACAAGAAAGAAAGCATATGAAGTCAATATGAAAGACTTGATTGTTCTTGCTGTTTCGGGACAACCTGAGCTGAGACAATATGAAAATGTGAAAGCATACGATTTTAGTTCGGGGTATAAGGACTATCGGGTTTGTGAGATGGTTGTCGAAAGAAGCGGTGAAAAGGAGAGAATTATATTCGAGCCCAATGAGGCTATCATAGAAGGCATAAAAAGAATTGCACCAAGAAAAGTATTTATTTAGTCTTGACAGAAAGCATTGTTTCTTGTATTATAACAATAATTTATTAAAAGTGAGATATTTATAAGTACAGATTATTAATAATGTACACAATAAAATATAAACGATTTAAGAAAGTGGGGATGAAAGGATCATGGGAAAAATTATTGGAGAAGGCATTACATTTGATGATGTACTATTGGTACCAGCATATTCAGAGGTGATTCCAAATCAAGTAGATTTATCAACGAATTTGACAAAGACAATCCGTCTTAATATTCCAATGATGAGTGCCGGTATGGACACTGTTACAGAACATCGTATGGCAATTGCTATGGCTCGTCAGGGTGGTATTGGCATTATTCATAAGAACATGACAATTGAGCAGCAGGCAGAAGAAGTAGATAAGGTAAAACGTTCGGAGAACGGTGTTATTACAGATCCATTTTCATTATCACCAGAACATACATTACAGGATGCTAACGAACTGATGGGTAAATTCCGTATTTCAGGTGTGCCGATTACAGAAGGCAGGAAGTTAGTTGGTATTATTACGAACCGTGATTTAAAATTTGAAGAAGATTTTTCAAAGAAGATTAAAGAGTCTATGACTTCAGATGGCTTGATTACAGCTCAGGAAGGTATTACATTGGAAGAAGCAAAGAGTATTCTTGCAAAAGCAAGAAAGGAAAAACTTCCAATCGTGGACAAGGATTTTAATTTAAAAGGATTAATTACAATTAAAGATATTGAAAAGCAAATTAAGTATCCAAACTCTGCTAAAGATGCACAAGGACGTCTGTTATGTGGTGCGGCTGTAGGTATTACAGCCAATGTATTGGAACGTGTTGATGCACTTGTGAAGGCAAAAGTTGATGTTGTTGTAATGGATTCTGCACATGGACATTCAGCCAATGTTATCCGTACTGTGAGAATGGTAAAAGAAAAATATCCGGAACTTCAGGTGGTTGCAGGTAACGTGGCAACAGGAGAAGCTACAAGAGCCTTGATTGAAGCTGGTGTAGATGCTGTTAAAGTTGGTATCGGACCTGGTTCTATCTGTACAACTCGTGTAGTTGCAGGTATTGGTGTACCTCAGATTACAGCTGTAATGGATTGTTATGAGGTGGCTAAGGAGTATGGTGTGCCGATTATCGCAGATGGAGGTATCAAATACTCAGGAGATATGACAAAAGCGATTGCGGCAGGTGCTAACGTATGTATGATGGGAAGCATCTTTGCAGGTTGTGACGAGAGTCCTGGAACATTCGAATTATATCAGGGAAGAAAATACAAGGTATATCGTGGCATGGGTTCTATCGCAGCAATGGAGAATGGAAGTAAAGACCGCTATTTTCAGGCTGATGCTAAGAAACTGGTTCCAGAAGGTGTAGAAGGACGTGTGGCTTACAAAGGAACAGTAGAAGATACAGTATTCCAGTTAATGGGAGGTCTTCGTTCTGGTATGGGTTACTGTGGAACACCGACTATTGATGAATTGAAAGAAAATGGAAGATTTGTGAAGATTTCAGCCGCTTCTTTAAAAGAAAGTCATCCACATGACATTCATATTACAAAAGAAGCACCAAACTATAGTGTAGATGAATAAGTATTTTAAGAGAGTTCGCAAGAACTCTCTTTTTAATAAAATCATAAGTATTTTATAAGTAACTTCTAACACAATTTCTGTGAAAAGGTGGTACACTGTAGATATACAAACAGAGAGAGAGTGATGATACGATGGGAAGAAGAGTACGAAAGAACAGGAGAAAACGGCGAATACAGATATACATCAAAGTTGGAGGATTCATTTTATTTTTAGTGACGTTTGTAATGGGTGTCACGAAGTTTTTAAATATCAGTGTATTTGCCAATCGATATGTAGAGATTGCGGATGATGAGATTGATGCTGTTAGACCGGATATGGAAGTGGAGTTATTGTCAATTAATTCATATTCGAGACCGGGGACAGCAACGGAAAAGATTAAGGGAATTGTTATACATTATACAGCCAACCCGGGATCTACTGCGATACAGAACCGTAATTATTTTGAGGGTTTGAAAGACAGCCACTTGACAAAAGCCAGCAGTCACTTTATTGTGGGAATAGAGGGCGAAATTATACAGTGTGTCCCGACATGGGAGGTCGCATATGCATCCAATGACAGGAACTCAGATACAATTTCGATTGAGACATGTCATAAGAAAGAGGACGGAGTTTATACTAAAGAAACATACCATTCGTTGGTACAATTGACGGCATGGCTTTGCGAGAAATTTGAACTGACGGAACAGGATGTAATCAGGCACTATGATGTAACTGGAAAGAACTGCCCAAAATACTTTGTTGAAAATGAGGAGGCATGGGAAGCCTTTAAAGTAGACGTAAAAGAGGCTCTTGCCAAGAACTAGAGAGGAACTGAAATGGGGAATATTGTTTTGATTGGGTTTATGGGAACCGGAAAAAGTACCATTGCGTTGGAAATGAGCAGAAGATATGCGATGGATATGGTGGAAATGGACCAGATGATTGTGGAGCGGGAAGGAATGAGTATCCCTGATATATTTGAAAAATACGGGGAATCTTATTTTCGGGATTTGGAAACGCAACTTTTGATAGAAATCCAAAATAAAACGAACCAAATTGTATCTTGCGGCGGCGGTGTGGTGCTTCTCGAATGTAATGTTAAAGAAATGAAAAAAAATGGAAAAGTCATACTTCTAACAGCAGAACCGGCAACGATATTAGAGCGTGTGAAAGAGGATGAGAATCGACCGGTTTTAAGAGGCAGAAAGAACGTCGAGGCTATTGCGGAACTTATGGGGGTGCGAAAGGAAAAGTATGAGGCTGCAGCCGATATTGTGATTGCTACAGATGGCAAGACGATAAGACAGATTTGCGATGAAATCATACAGAAAATAATCGGGATGGAGGAATAAAAAAGTGTTTGAGATGTTTTTTCCGGATCAGTATGTGGCTTCTACATATGTGATTCCTTTTGAAAAGCTTTATGAAGAAGGGTATAGGGGACTGATATTTGATATCGACAATACGTTGGTTCCCCATGGTGCACCGGCAGACGAGCGTGCGAAGAAATTATTTGAAAGATTAAAAACAATAGGATTCGATTGCTGTTTGATTTCAAATAATCAGGAGCCGCGAGTGAAGATGTTTAATGAAAAGATAGGTGTACATTATATTTTTGACGCTCATAAACCTTCGACGAAGAACTATAAAAAGGCCATGGAAATCATGAAGACAAATGATACGAATACCATTTTTATTGGGGATCAGTTATTTACAGACGTGTGGGGAGCAAAGCGTAGTGGAATCTTCAACATTCTTGTAAAACCAATCCATCCGAAAGAAGAAATTCAGATTGTATTGAAAAGAAAATTAGAGAAAATAGTACTCTATTTTTATAAGAGGCAAAAAAATAAGAATCTCGCTTGACGGCGGGATTCTTTAATACATAGGGATATTGTCTGTAGTTTTGTTGTTAACGGGCAAAGTATTTTTCCTTGATAATAGAAACTGGCATTTCTTTACCGGTCCAGAGCCGGAATGCTTCAGCGCCTTGGTAAAGGAGCATGTAAAGACCATTCTGGGTGCTGCACCCAGCCTCACGTGCAAGTTTTAGGAGTCTGGTTTCTTCTGGATTGTAGATTACATCAGAAACAATCAGATCTTTATGGAACATGGAGGAATCTGTAATAATAGAGTTATCTATGTTTGGAGTCATTCCAACACTGGTTCCATTGGTCAGAATAGCACTGTCTGCAATTTCACGTCTTAGAATGGCTTCATCTTCGAAATCATATAATGAGATTTTACAGTTTGAATATTCTTTTAATGTTTCGATAGTGTGCTGTGCACGTTCAAAAAATGGACTGCGTCTGCTGAAAATAGATATTTCAGCAACCCCATCAAGGGCAGCCTGCACAAAGATGGAGGTGGCAGCACCACCTGCCCCGAGAAGCGACATTTTCTTTCCAATTATATCATGACCCGCATCCTGAAGTGCCCGCATATATCCGATTCCATCTGTAGAGTGTCCAATCAATATGCCATCATCATTGACTACAGTATTCACTGCACCGATAATTTTCGCTGCTGGTGAAAGCTTGTCGCATAATTCACACATAAGATTTTTGTTAGGCATTGTCAAATTAAACCCCCGGATATCCATCGCCCGAAGTCCATTCACCACTGTTTCTAATTTATCGGTACCTGCGTCGAAAGCAAGATATACATAATCCAGACCAAGCTGGCTGAATGCCTCGTTGTGCATCATTGGTGAAATACTGTGTTCTACCGGGCGACCTAAGAGACCTGTTAACTTGGTGTGTCCTGTAATTGGTATCATAATTCAATCTCCTCTGTAAATAATCTAAAAGTACTTCTATACAGTAAAGTGAAAAAGTCAAAATGTCAAGTGAATTCTTGAAAACAAAGAATAATTGCATTATTATAAGTATGTATTTATAAATATGTCAGGAGGTTTTGGAATGACTCCAGTAATTGTAAGAAATATGAAAATAGGAAATGGAATTCCTAAAATTTGTGTCCCGATTGTGGGTGATGTGAAGAAAGAAATATACAGACAGGCAGAGCAAATAAGGAAAACATCGGCGGACCTCGTGGAGTGGCGTGCGGACTGGTTCGAATCCGTATTTGATGCGAGTAGTTTAAAAGGAGTGCTGGGTGGGCTTCGGGAGATATTAGGAGATATCCCGCTGCTATTTACCTTTCGTAGTGCCAGAGAAGGCGGAGAAAGACAAATTGATAAAAGAGATTATGTTTCTCTGAATCTGACAGCTATCGAAACGGGCTGTATAGATTTGCTGGACGTAGAACTATCTTGTGAAGAAACTGTGCTAAAACAACTGATTGCTGCAGCACACAATGCCAGTGTAAAAGTTATCATTTCCAACCATGATTTTCAAGGGACCCCGGATAGAGAAGAAATTGTGCGAAAATTACGAAAAATGCAGATGCTTGGTGCTGATATTTCCAAAATTGCCGTGATGCCACAAAACAAGGCGGATGTACTCACTCTGCTTGCTGCGACGGCAGAGATGACAGAGACATATCCGGATCAGCCAATTATTACGATGTCTATGGCAGGGACGGGAGTCATAAGCAGGATTAGTGGTGAAATTTTTGGCTCGGCAGTGACTTTTGGCTCGGCAGGCAGAGCATCTGCGCCGGGGCAGATTGATAATCAGGCATTAAAGAATGTCCTAGAAGTAATACATCAAAGTTTGTAGAATGAATTGGTGAAAATAGACAAAGTGTATGTTAAGAAAACTACGAAAAACATGTGCCCTTGCCCTGGCAGGTATCATGACGTTATCAGTAGCGTTTACTACTCCACTCATCGAAGTGAAAGCGGCAGGTGAGACAGATGTTACTGTGACACAGGCAGATGGGAAAGTGACCATTGGAAAGAAGAAATGGAAATATTGACAAAAAATAGTGCATTATGTATAATTGACATTAACTATGATGTTTAATGATTGGATAAAATGACAAGAAATGGAAGGAGAAGGAAAATGAAAAAGAAACTAGTTGCTTTCTTGATGGCGGTTTGTATGGTAGTGCCAAGCGTTGGGGCAGTTGGTACTACTGTGGAAGCGACAGACAAAGAAGAAGCAAAGGTCATTGATGTAACCCAATATGGTGCGGATCCAACCGGCTCTACAGACAGTACACCGGCAATTAAAAAGGCTATTGAAGCGGCAAAAAAAATAAGAAAAAAATCGGATACACCTGTTGTGATCGATTTTCCGGAGGGGAGATATGACATTTATCCGGATCAAGCAGAAGAAAGAGAATTGTATATCTCGAATACAGTAGGAACAAGTCAGACTTATAAAGACAAGAAGATTGGTATTCTGATTGAGGATATGGACAATGTAACGGTAGAAGGAAATGATTCATTGTTTATGTTCCATGGAAAGATGACAACATTTGCGTCTGTTGACAGTGAGAATGTAACATTTCAGAACTTTGAGGTAGATTTCCAAGTTCCGACAGTTATAGATATGACGGTTGTCAAAAAAGAAGGGAATGAGGTTACATATTATATTCCGGAATGCTATTACTATCAGGTAAATGGAAACAGCATCAAGTGGATGAGTGATAAGAGTCCGTATACAGGGGAAACCTATTGGACAACAACAAATAGTATGAAATATACTCAAATCTTTGATACAAAAAATGGAATGACTTGGAGAGGTGGAAGTCCATTTGCAAATATCTCTAAAATTGAAGACTTAGAAAATCATCATGTGAAAATTACATATACCAATGCAGATTCCATTCAGGAGGGATATTGTTTCCAAATGCGTAATACTGAGAGGGATCATGCGGGAACATTTTTCTGGCAGAGCAAGGATGTTACCCTGAATAATTTAGATATTCGTTTTATTCATGGATTTGGTATGGTAGGGCAGTTCTCTGAAAATATTACAATGAAAGATGTGGATTTTGAGACTGACAAAGCATCTGGAAGAACAACAGCAGGTTATGCGGATTTCATTCAGATGTCAGGTTGTAAAGGATTGATTGATATTTCAGACTGTACATTTTCTAACCCACATGATGATCCGATCAATGTTCATGGTACATTTTTGCAAGTCATCGGAATTAGTGACAACCGTAAAGAAGTGACTGTGCAGTACAAACATAATGAAACGGCCGGATTTCCGAATTACTATGTAGGAGATCAGGTAGAATTTTCGACATTGGGGAATATGGTTCCCGTATCTGAAAATGGGAACGTTGCAGTGAGAGAAGTTGTGAAAGTGGACGGGCCGGATGGAAAAGGCGGCAAAGGAGGCCTGAACGATCTGACAAAGATTAAGGTTAGTGTATAATTTCAATTGGCAAAAATAAAGGGAAGAAGCATTATACCTCTTC
>CALBNS010000024.1 GCA_937896665.1 uncultured Clostridia bacterium | reverse complement strand
GAAGAGGTATAATGCTTCTTCCCTTTATTTTTGCCAATTGAAATTATACACTAACAATGTGCGAAAAGCAGAGTGCGCTCTATTTTTTCTTGTTTTTTTTCATTTTATATGATAAGATATTAATACTATGACTTTAAGGAGGCACAATTCATGAAGGCCGATGCTGAATTATCAAAACAACAGTTGAAATCAAAAGAAACAAAAGAACGCATCTTTCAGGCAGCAAAAACGATTCTGCAGAAAAAAGGATATGAAAATCTATCAATAAAAAATATTTGTGAAGAAGCAGGTGTATCTAACGGAAGCTTTTATCATCATTTTAGAACAAAAGATGATTTGCTTTCATATTATATTGAGGCGCAGCCGACAATTAACCCGGGACTGTTAGATATTCCCCAAGATAAGGATACGGCGAAAGAAGCAATCGTCAAAGTGTATCTGAATTATGCTGCATATTGTAAAGAACTAGGTGTAGATTTTGTTGCCGGATATTATACTCCGCGAAATCAGGCTCTCAATCCTGCTATCCGTACCGAAAGGCCATATCCCATTGTCACAGTACAGCACTATCTGGAAAAGGCAGTAGAGGCAAATGCAATTCAGTTAAATTTAAGCATTCCGGAAGTGGTGACTGATATTCGTATGCTGATAATCGGAAACGTGTTCGAGTGGGCACTGCGAAGCAGCGAAGTTGACTTTGAACAAAATATCAAACGTTCTATTTCCCATTATTTGGATGGAGTACTGGAGTAACAAAAATACCGATGTAATCAGGATTTGTACTGACTGCATCGGTATTTTACTTTAGCCATAAATATTACAAGTTTCTTGACTTCTCTGCACACACTTCCATTGCTTCCATTAAAGCACTGCGAAATCCCGCAGCCTCCAAAACTTTCACTGCCTCGATTGTGGTCCCTGCCGGGGAGCAGACCATATCTTTTAACTCTCCCGGATGTTTCCTAGTTTCTAACACCATCTTGGCGCTTCCCATAACGGCTTTTGCCGCAAATTTATATGCCTGATTTCTTGGCATACCTTCTGCAACCGCTGCATCTGCCATTGCCTCAATCATCATAAACACATATGCCGGTGAACTTCCACTGACTGCAACGACTGCATCGAGCATTTTCTCCGACACTACTTCTGTCTCACCAAATGCACACAAAATTTGAAGTGCATATTCTAATTCTTCTGCCGTCACATAGTGATTCGGGCAGACGGCCGTCATCCCCTCTTGTACCATGGCCGGGGTATTCGGCATCGTCCGAATTATTTTTACAGGTTTTCCAAATTGATCTTCTAGCCATGCAAGTGTCTTTCCCGGTGCCAAAGTAATTACAAGTTGTTTCTCTTTCACACTGTCTTTAATCTCAGCAATCACATCTGCGTAGAACTGTGGCTTGATAGACAGTACAAAGATATCCGCATTCTCTACAACCTCTTGATTACTCTTTGCGATCTGAATCCCCAGATTGGCTCTAGCCTTCTCCCGACTTAGCCCAAATACATCTGCACCAATGATATCTGATGCCTCTAACAAGCCATTCTTAATGATGCCGCCCATGATGGCACTTGCCATGTTACCACAGCCGATAAATCCTAATTTCATATTTCCTTCTCCTTTAAGACGGAGAAAGGGAAAGTCTCCTTTCCCCCCGCCCCTATATTTGACATCTATTTTACATCCTGTAGTTCTTCTACTCTGATATCCTTTGTACGGATTTCCTTACAAATCTGTTCTACAAATTCATCCAAAGTTTTCTGTCCCTCATCTCCCGCGAAACGGCTTCTTACAGAAACTTTACCTTCTTCTTCTTCTTTTTCCCCTACAACTAACATGTATGGAAGTCTTGCAAGTCGCGCTTCACGAATCTTGTAACCAATCTTTTCAGAACGGTTGTCGACAGTTACATCTACCCCGTTTTTGGCAAGTTCTTTACGAACTGCTTCTGCATAATCCATAAATTTTTCTGAGATTGGAAGTACACGTACCTGCTCCGGACACAACCATGTCGGGAATTTGCCCGCATATTTCTCAATTAACCATGCAAGTGTTCTTTCATAACATCCAAGTGATGTTCTATGGATGATGTATGGACGTACTTTTGCACCATTCTGGTCGATATAGTACATATCAAATTTTTCCGCAATCGCACAATCTAACTGAATAGTAATCATTGTATCTTCTTTGCCGTACACATTTTTTGCCTGAATATCAATCTTTGGTCCGTAGAATGCAGCTTCCCCATCTGCTTCTTTGAAATCAATACCTTTTTCAATTAAAATCTGACGGAGTGCATCTTGTGTACTTTCCCAATAAGCCTCGTCACCAAGATATTTTTCTTTGTTCGATGGGTCCCATTTTGACAGACGATATGTTACTTCATCCTGTAAGCCTAATGTTGTCAAAACATGGATTGCAAGGTTTAAGCAATTCTGTAATTCCTCTTCTGCCTGATCAGGACGGATTACGTTGTGACCTTCACTAATTGTAAACTGACGCACGCGTGTAAGTCCATGCATTTCTCCAGAATCCTCATTACGGAAGAGTGTAGATGTCTCACCCATTCTATAAGGAAGATCACGGTATGACTTCTGAGAATTCTTATATACATAATATTGGAACGGACATGTCATTGGCCGGAGTGCAAATACCTCTTTATCCACATCCTCATCGCCCAGAACGAACATCCCCTCTTTATAGTGATCCCAGTGTCCGGAAATCTTATAAAGATCTGCTTTTGCCATAAGCGGAGTCTTTGTACGAACATATCCCCATTCCTTATCCTCTAAATCTTCAATCCATCTTTGTAATTTCATGATCATCTTCACACCATTTGGAAGCATAAGAGGAAGTCCCTGTCCTACAACATCGACGGTTGTAAAGAGTTCCATCTCGCGTCCAAGACGGTTGTGATCACGTTTCTTAATATCTTCTAAGTGCTCCATATGAGCCGCCAAATCGTCTTTGTTATCATATGCTGTCGCATAAATACGCTGTAATTGTGCCTTGTTAGAATCCCCTCTCCAATAAGCCATAGAAGATGAAATCAGCTTAAATGCCTTGATTGGTTTTGTACTCATAAGATGTGGTCCTGCACAAAGGTCTACAAAGTCTCCCTGCTGATAGAATGAGATTTCTGCATCTTCTGGAAGGTCCTGAATGAGTTCCACTTTATATGGCTCCCCTTTTTCTTCCATAAATTTGATTGCCTCAGCCCTCGGAAGTGTAAATCTTTCGATTTTAATATTTTCTTTTACAACCTTCTTCATTTCCTTTTCGATATCAGCAAGTTCTTCCTGTGTAAATGCACTTTCCCTATCGAAATCATAATAGAAGCCATCTTCAATGGATGGTCCGATTGCTAATTTCGTATCCGGATATAATCGTTTTACTGCCTGTGCCATAATGTGGGATGCAGTATGGCGAAAAGCACTCTTTCCTTCTTCATCTCTAAATGTAAGAATTTCCAGTTCACAATCTGAATCCACGACTGTTCTCAAATCCACTACTTCACCATTCACTTTACCTGCACATGCTGCTCTTGCAAGTCCCTCACTGATTCCTTTTGCGATGTCCAGCACCGAAAGTCCATTTTCCAACTCTTTGCCGGAACCATCTTTTAACATTACCTTCATTTTCTGTTCCTCCTATAATTAATTCCGTTGTCTTCGGATACAAAAAGCACCCTTAGACAACTCCTATGTTGTATAAGGGTGCATCATCTCTAACACACGGTTCCACCTTAACGTTTCACTCTCAATCTTTAACGCAGAATTACGGTAACGCTTATGTCGCGCACAGCTCAGGAGTGGTCTTCACTATCTTTCCGCATAAGAAACTTTCAGCAAATGTTTCTTTCTCTGTCTGTTTCCGTATAGTTACTTGTTCCGTCATCGCTTTTACATATATACACGTATTATAGTATCTGTTGTGGATTTCGTCAATTATTTTTAATCATCTTTTGCTGTAATATAAACTCTATCAATTTTTCAGAACCGATTGTCCCGCATAAACCGCCTTTTCACCTAGTTCCTCTTCTATCTTTAACAGACGGTTATATTTTGCAGTGCGTTCACCCCTGCATGGTGCCCCCGTCTTAATCTGTCCTCCATTGACCGCTACAGCCAGATCGGCAATAAATGTATCCTCTGTTTCGCCTGAGCGATGAGAAATAATTGCTGTATAACCGGCCGAATGGGCCATTTCAATTGCATCAAGTGTTTCTGTTAAAGTCCCAATCTGATTGAGCTTAATCAGAATAGAATTCGCACATCCCCTCTCAATTCCCTGTTTCAAACGTGCTGTATTTGTCACAAACAAATCGTCTCCGACTAGCTGCACTTTTCTGCCAAGTTTTTCTGTAAGTTTCCTCCAGCCTTCCCAATCTTCCTCGTCCAGTGCATCCTCAATGGAAACAATTGGATATTTTTCACACAACTTCGAATACAGCGCAATCATCTCCTCCGTAGATCGAAGCACTCCGTGTCGAATGGAATCTGGCTCCTGAATCTGATTTTGTCTTTCCTCTAAAAGTGTTTGGGATTCTCCCGGGAAATAATACATCCCCGCATCTTCCTGATGGAGTTCCGAAGCCGCAGCATCCATGGCAAAGACAATATCCTTTCCTACCTGATACCCTGCATCTTTTACTGCACGCATCAGATATTCAAAGACTTCAAATGCATCCCGTAAGTTAGGTGCAAATCCACCCTCATCACCAACTGCTGTATTCTTTCCTTCTTTCTCCAAAATACCTTTCAAGGTATGATAAACCTCTGTTCCCATGCGAAGTGCTTCTTTAAAGGTTTCAGCCCCTACCGGCATAATCATAAATTCCTGAAAATCAATACTGTTTTTTGCATGACAGCCACCATTTAAGATATTCATCATCGGAACAGGAAGTAATTTCCCTTTCCCCTTGCCAAGGTAACTGTACAAAGGCATGTGTGCTGCTTTTGCCGCTGTTCTCACTGCCGCCATGGATATTCCTAAAATTGCATTCGCACCAATTCTTTCTTTATTTGCTGTACCATCTTTGTCAATCAGGAGTCGGTCCAGACTCTCTTGTTCAAAAACATTCTCACCGATAAGTTCCTGCGCAATCTCTATATTGATATTATGAGTAGCTTTTTGTACACCTTTTCCCCGGTATCGTTTTTCCCCGTCTCTCAGCTCATGCACCTCATACTGCCCGGTAGATGCACCGGAAGGCACCGCTGCTTTCCCTATATATATTTCTCCTGCAAGTATTTCAACCTCTATTGTTGGATTCCCCCTGGAATCCAGAATTTCTCTTGCGTATACATCTGTGATTGGTAAATATTGATGCATAGCGATATCTCCTTTTTTCTTTTACCACTATTGTTGCCGAAATACATTTTGATAACCTCGCAGAAATTTCCACATACACCTTATTTTCCTAATTGACTACTTTTTCAGAATAAAACAAAGAACTTTGTATATGATTCTGCACATACAAAGTTCTTTCTTAATTTCACTTTATTGCACTGTCAGCCCTTCTGCCTGCATCACGTCAACCACTTGTTCAACATATTTTTCACAGATTTCATCTGTTGCAGCTTCTACCATAACACGAATTACAGGTTCTGTACCGCTTTCGCGAACTAAAATTCTTCCATCATCCCCCAGAGCCTCTGTAACGGCTGTAACTTCCTCAACAACCTTCGGATTCTCTCTTGCAGTTTTCTTATCAGCTACCCTAACATTCTTCAGTAATTGTGGGAAAATCGTTACATCCTCTGTTAATTTTGCAAGACTCTGCTTTTTCTCCAGCATTACTTCCATAATAAGCAGAGATGTTAAAATACCGTCACCGGTTGTCGCATACTTACTGAAAATAATATGTCCGGACTGTTCACCACCGAGTGAATGATTATTCTTCACCATATTTTCATAAACATATTTATCACCGACAGCAGTTTTTTCATACTTAATTCCAACTTTGTCACATGCCTTGTAAAGTCCTAAATTAGACATAATTGTTGTAACGATTGTGTCATTGTTCAGACGTCCCTGTTCTTTCAAATATTTTCCACATACATATAAAATCAAATCGCCGTCTACTACATTACCATTTTCATCTACAGCAAGACATCTATCGGCATCACCGTCATATGCAAATCCAACATCCAGACCTTTTTCTTTCACATAGGCCTGTAGTGCTTCAATATGCGTAGAACCACAGTTACGATTGATATTCGTACCATCCGGTTCACTGTTAATCACATAAGTCCTTGCTCCCAACGCATCAAATACACTTTTCGCAATTGATGATGCACTTCCGTTTGAGCAATCAAGACCTACTTTTTTGTCTTTAAATGAACGTGTTGCCAGAGAAATCAAATGTCCGATGTAGCGGTTTCTTCCTGCGGAATAATCTACTGTACGTCCAATCGCTTCTCTTGTTGCATAGGGAATCTCACCAATGTTTCCATCAATATAAGCCTCAATCTCTGCTTCAACCTCAGCTTCCAATTTATAACCTTTTGAATTCAGAATCTTAATTCCGTTATCATAGAACACATTATGGCTTGCCGAAATCATAATTCCACAGTCAAATTCTTCCGTACGCACTACATAAGAGACACTAGGAGTTGTTGTGACATGTAACAGATAAACATCTGCACCTGAAGCTGTAAGCCCTGCCGAAAGTGCATCCTCATACATATAACTGCTTCTTCTGGTATCTTTACCAATTACAATGCGTGGTCTATGTTCTTTTCCATAATACCATCCTAAGAATCTTCCGACTTTGAATGCGTGTTCCACTGTGAGAATTACATTGGCTTCTCCCCTAAAACCATCTGTTCCAAAATATTTTCCCATATTCTTTGCCTCCTAAATGCGGTATATCTCCCACTTATATTTATGAAATTATATGATTGCCTTATACTGTTTTTCACTCTTGTATATCAGAACGTGCAAACCCATTTTCCTAGTGGTGGAATAAACGGATTCCCGTGAATGCCATCGCCATATTATATTTGTTACATGTATCGATTACATTATCATCACGAACAGAACCACCCGGCTGTGCGATGTATTTTACACCACTCTTATGTGCCCTCTCGATGTTATCTCCGAATGGGAAAAATGCGTCTGAGCCTAGTGACACGTCTGTCATCTTATCTAACCATGCACGCTTTTCTTCTCTTGTGAACACTTCCGGTTTTACTTTGAAAATATTCTGCCATGTTCCTTCTTTCAATAAATCCTCATATTCGTCTCCAATATATAAATCGATAGAATTATCTCTATCAGCTCTTCCAATTCCATCTACGAACTGAAGGTCCAGAACCTTTGGAGACTGACGCAGCCACCAGTTGTCAGCTTTCTGTCCTGCAAGACGTGTACAATGAATACGTGACTGCTGTCCTGCACCGATACCGATTGCCTGTCCGCCTTTTGCGTAACATACTGAGTTAGATTGTGTATATTTTAATGTGATTAACGCAATTGCAAGGTCAATCTTTGCTTCCTCTGGAATTTCCTTGTTGTCCGTTACAACATTGGCTAATAACTCATCATTGATAACAAGCTCATTTCTTCCCTGTTCAAATATGATTCCAAATACTTCTTTGTGCTCGATTGGAGCAGGCTCGTAATCTGGGTCAATCTCAATGATTGCATAGTTTCCTTTTTTCTTCTGTTTTAAGATCTCTAATGCTTCTGGTTCATATCCTGGAGCGATTACACCATCTGAAACTTCACGTTTGATTAATTTTGCAGTCGCAACGTCACAAACGTCTGACAATGAAATGAAATCACCGAATGAAGACATTCTGTCTGCACCTCTTGCTCTTGCATATGCACATGCAAGTGGTGAAAGCTCACTCGTATCATCTACCCAGTAGATTTTTGCTAAAGTCTCATCTAACGGAAGACCTACTGCTGCACCTGCAGGTGACACATGCTTAAATGACGTTGCTGCCGGAAGACCTGTTGCCTTCTTTAACTCCTTTACTAACTGCCAGCCATTAAATGCATCTAAAAAGTTAATGTAGCCCGGTTTTCCGCATAATACTTTAATCGGAAGTTCGCCCTCATTCATATAGATTTTTGATGGTTTCTGATTTGGGTTACAGCCATATTTTAATTCTAATTCTTTCATTTGTTCTGCTCCTATTGATTTTTGTTTACAATCTTTGTCTCATATGTTCCAGTGGCAATGTCGATATAACGAACAAATAATGATACTTTGTTGTCTTCATTCAAGCTGTTCCATAACAACTCTGTGTATGCGTCCATATCATCTAAGATATTTACTAACTTTGGCTCGCCTTCAAAGCTTGGAAGCGGATTGCCGTCACACTTGTATGTATGAATGAAATGTCCTTCTCCTGCAACCGGATTTTCATATGCAAATGTATAACGATTGCAAGCTGAAGGATTACCATTGTTGCTTTTTAAAATAGACATTGCATAGTTGTATACCCCATTTTCAATATGCATAACACCTGAGATACGAGGTGTGTAATTTGGGCCGTCCGGCTCAAATTCTCTGCAGCGAAGTGACTGTTCGAATGTAAGCTGCTTATCCATTCCATCGTAAATTGTATCTGTCTGATCACCATTTGTCACAATTGTTTTATTTCCTAAAACGCGAACCGGTGCGTAAATGATTAAGCTTGGATCTGTTAATTTGGATGGGTCATAAGCCTCAGTACGGATTCCCTCTCCTTCAGTTACAAACACTCTGTTTCTGCTGTTTTCACTTCTTCCCATAATGAAATACGCAGTCACTGCCTTTTGTCCATCCGGAGTTTTTCCGATGATAATACCACGGCCCGGATAAGCATTTTCCTGTAATTCTTTTGCGATTGATAACATTTCCATGAATCTTTCTCCTTTTCTTCGGTTGTCGTTACATATTCCTACACAATGATTATAGCCTAAAGTCTTGGAAAAATACTAGACCTTAGACTATTTTTTTTATGATTGAATAGTTATTAGCAATACTTATAGTTTTAGAAACTTCTTAGTTTATCCTCTATTTCCGGGTCGGCTTCCTTTATAGATTTAATTTCTACATAATAACCCGCAGTTTGATTGATAGAAACCCATACTCGTTCTCCAACTTTATGTCCAAGTACTGCCTTTCCGATTGGTGACTCTGTGCTGATTAATCCTTTCAATGAATTTCCGCGAACAGTCGTCACAATCTTAAACTCTTCTACTTCATCATCATCTTCAAAGTATAGTCCGATGATTTTATTAATTCCAACCTCATCGTCCTTTGATTCAGCGCTCACAATCGTGGCTGTTTTAATCATTCTCTCAAGATAACGAATTCTGCTTTCATTTTGATTCTTTGCCTGTTTTGCAGCTTTGTATTCGAAATTTTCACTTAGATCACCATGTGCTCTGGCCGTTTTGACATCTTCGAGTAATTCTTTCCGAACTACAACTTTACGATGTTCAATTTCTGCTTTCATGGCATCTATGTCTTTCTGTGTCAATTCATTAAACATTTTTCTTTACCTCTTTTCAAAGCAATATGCTGATTAATCCTATCATAACACAAAAGGGCTGCCTCATGTGCAGCCTTTTTGATTATTTTGAACATCTGAATTGTAATTCTTCCCATCTTCTATCTACTTCCTTCTGGAATGCTTCGATGAGATACTCATTTTCTTTTTTGAATAAGTGTTTAAATCTGCCTTGCTTACTTAAGAATTCCTCAATTGGAAGTTTCTTCTTCGGCTCATAATTAAGAATCCATTTTCCCCCTACAACTTCAAAGAGTGGCCAGTAGCATGTTTCTACGCCCAGTTTACAGATTTCCATAATATCTGGTGTATGATATCTCCATCCACGTGGACATGGTGCCATGATGTTTAAAAATGCTGCACCTGGTGTATAGATTGCTTTTTCAGCCTTAATGTGTAAATCTTTAAAGTTCTGTACGAATGTTGTCTGAGCCACGTATGGTATATCGTGGGCTGCAATCACTGCCGCCAGATCTTTTCTGTTCTGTGGTTTTCCATTACTTTCGCTGCCAACCGGTGTAGTTGTCGTATCTGCATACATTGGTGTTGCAGAAGAGCGCTGGATACCGGTATTCATGTAAGCACCATTGTCGTAACATACGTAGACCATATCGTGGTTTCGTTCCATTGCACCGGAAAGTGACTGCATACCGATATCATATGTACCGCCATCACCACCAAATGTAATGAATTTGTATGTTTCATCCAATTTTCCTTTTCTTCTAAGCGCATTATATGCACCTTCTACACCACTCATGGTAGCACCCGCATTTTCAAATGCATTGTGAATGTAGCTGTCCTCCCATGCTGTGTATGGATATGTAAATGTGGATACTTCCAGGCAGCCTGTTGCGTTGCCGATAACGGCCTTGTCCCCTTCGTGAAGCCCACGAAGTACATTTCTTACTGCAATTGTTCCGCCGCAGCCGGCACACATTCTATGTCCCGGAGCAAGACGTTCCGGTTTATTCATTGTTTCCTTAAAACTATATGCCATTTTCGTCTTCCCCCTTACTCTCTGATTCCCATATAACGATAGGTTTCCCCGGCATCACCGTCAGCAATGATTTGTTTTAATGTTTCAAATACATTCTCCATGCCTTCCACACGTACATCACGTCCTCCAAGACCATAGACATAATTCACTGCGAATGCCTGCGAACGTGCACGGAATAATGCACTCATTACATCAGCACCGAGCGGGCCTCCATGGTTTGTGTATCCTTCTGCACGGTCCATAATTGCAACTGCTTTTACATTCTTTAACGCTTCTGCAATCTCGTCTGCAGGGAATGGACGGTATAAACGTATCTTTATAAGTCCGACTTTTTCGCCTTTTGCACGGAGTGCATCAATCGCATCTTTCGTAGTACCTGCAGCAGAACCAATAATGACTACTGCTCTTTCTGCATCTTCCATGCAGTACTCTTCAAATAAGCCGTATTCTCTACCGGAAATCTGTGCAAATTCTTTTGCAACCTCTTTTACAACAGAAACAGCGTTTTTCATACCTTCTGCCTGATTGCGCTTTGCTTCCATATAATAGTCTGTAATTGCGTATGGACCTACTGCCATTGCTTCTTTCGGATTTAAAAGATAATTCTCCGGTTCATACTCACCGACGAAATTCTTAACTGTTTCATCTTCTAATAATTCAATATTTTCTACTGCATGGCTTGTGATGAAACCGTCCTGACAAATCATAATTGGAAGACGTACATCCTTGTGTTCTGAAATACGATAAGCCTGTACCATATTGTCATAAGCTTCCTGATTATTTTCAGCATAAATCTGAATCCATCCTGCATCTCGTGCACCCATACTGTCTGAGTGGTCACAGTTGATGTTAATCGGACCAGAAAGTGCACGGTTCACAAGTGCCAATGCCAATGGCAGACGATTGGATGCTGCTATGTATAATTCTTCCCACATGTAAGCGAGACCACAAGAAGATGTTGCCGTAAGTGCTCTCGCACCAGCTGCTGAGGCACCGATTGTTGCACTCATTGAGCTGTGCTCACTTTCTACCGGGATGAATTCTGTATCTACCTGTCCATTTGCCACAAATGAAGCAAAATACTGTGGAATTTCAGTAGATGGTGTAATTGGGAATGCCGGAAATACATCCGGATTAATTTGTCTTAAAGCAATTGCAACTGCTTCATTTCCTGATAAACGCTCTCTTTTTCCCATTTTATTTCACCCCTTCCATTGTAATTGCACCGAACGGACATGCCTTCACGCAGATTCCGCAGCCTTTGCAGTGGTCGTAATCAAACTCTCCACGTTTCATATCCTTAACCGGGATACAACTGTCCGGACAAACCGGTACACATAATAAGCATTGTTTACATTTGTCCGCAATAAATCTCGGCTTTACAGAAGACCATTCTCCGGTCTTGAATCCTTTTGATGTTCCGGAACCCGTAATGATCATCCCTTCTGTAAGTTCCTGCCATGTCGCCTTTACGCCTACTTTTGTGATATCTGTTGCCATTATTGCACCTCCTGCATCGCCATTTTAAGTGCCGCTATATTTCCGTCAATTACTTCCGGCTTGCTCGCAAATTTGTGTTGGAAAGAAGCTCTCATTTCTTTCAGGAAGGTCTCCTCTTCCATAATACCTGCAACTTTTACAATTGCTGCTAGAAGCGGTGTATTTGGGAAATATTTTCCCATTGTTGCCATAGACACTTTATGTGCATCGATGATATATATTTTTCCTTCGTATCCTTTTAAATGAGGAATAATTTCCTCTTTTGTGCGCTGTGTATTCACTAAAATCGCACCATCTCTTTTCAATCCTTTTGTCACATCTACTGTTTCCAAAAGTGATTCATCTACTACCACCACATACTGTGGATCATAAATATTGGAATGGACACGAATCTGTTTATCACTGATACGGTTGTATGCAGTAATCGGCGCACCCATACGCTCCGGACCATATTCTGGAAATCCCTGTACATATTTTCCTGTCTGGAAGGCTACGTCTGCTAATAATAATGCGGCTGTCTTCGCACCCTGACCGCCACGGCCGTGCCATCTGATTTCTGTAACATTACTCATCTTGTGTTTCTTCCTTTCTTCTATTTTTTACTCAAAAAGAGTATTTCTCTAATTCCTATCAAACAATATACGGCTATTTTACTAAAATATAACGCATTTGTCTAGAGTGCACTCTGTTTTTTCGTTAAAAAAAGGAAGATTCTTTCGAATCTCCCTTATATTCCTTACTGTATCAACGCTCTAATCATCCAATATACTACCGCAACAGCCATCAAAAGCAGACAAATAAGCTGCTGTCGCTTTTGTTTTCGAAAGAACTCTTCTTCCGCCTTCTGCAGCTCTGATTTCTCAACCATAGACTCCTCGGGACTACAAATGTATGATCCAAAACCTAGCTTTTCTACGATTTCTTTCGCATGATTTAAATCCGCTGCGCTGACATAAATATTGCTATCTTTACATGTACTGCTCTCTGCAGTATTGTTATATGAACCTCCCTCTGCCTTCGCATACACTTCCAGATTTGCAGCTGTAAGTGATGTCATTATGGTATCCAGATGTTCTTCCGGTACTTCCTTTACCAGCATTCGTATAAACTCAAAATTCATATAATCCATCCTTTATAGAGATTTATTTTCCATCATAAAGATGACATTTTACAACATGTCCATTACCCATGTCATGAGCCTTTGGCGCCTCGGTCTTACAGATTTCCATACACTGACTACATCTTGTATGGAACTTACATCCCTTTGGAGGATTTGCAGGCGATGGAATATCTCCTTCCAACATTACACGTTCTTTCTTAGAATCTGGATCCGGCATTGGAATTGCACTAAAAAGTGCCTTTGTATACGGATGTAATGGATTTGCAAAAATATCTTCCGTAGTTCCTGTTTCTACAAGCCCTCCAAGATACATAACACCGATTGTATCTGAGATATGTTCTACTACAGATAAATCATGAGAAATAAACAAGTATGTCAGATTTCTCTTTTCTTGGAGTTCACGAAGAAGATTGATAATCTGTGCCTGAATTGATACGTCAAGTGCAGATACAGGTTCGTCACAGACAATAAATTCAGGGTTCAATGCCAATGCCCGTGCAATACAGATACGTTGTCTTTGTCCACCTGAGAATTCGTGCGGATAACGGTCTTTGTGATATTCCATCAGACCACAGTCCTTCATAACACTCGTAATGTATTCCTCAAACTCTTCTTTTGGAACTAGTCTATGTTCACGTACTGCTTCACCAATAATTTCCGCAATTGGAAGTCGTGGTGAAAGTGATGAATATGGGTCCTGAAAAATAATCTGCATTTTTGTACGGAGTTCTCGCAATTCTTTTTTACTCAAGCTATGAACATCTTTTCCATTAAATAAAACTTCTCCGTCGGTCTTTTCTAACAATCTTAAAATCGTTCTTCCTGTTGTAGATTTACCACATCCGGACTCTCCTACGAGTCCCATTGTAGTACCCCTTTTAATTGTGAAGCTAACATCATCTACAGCCTTTACCTCTCCTGTCACTCCACCGAAGAAACCACCTTTGATTGGGAAATATTTCTTCAGATGAGACACTTCGAGAATATTATCTTCTATCTGAACATTTTCCTGATTAAATTCCTTACTCAACTACGGTGCCTCCTTCCTGACAACGATAACAGCTTACGAAATGTGTTGGTGATACTTGATATACGCATGGATATTTTCCTTCGCATCCTTCAACACGCATTTCACATCTGTCTCTAAAGTAACAATAATCCGGCATATCAATTGGATTAGGTACATTACCTGGAATATTATATAATTTATCAACGTGTTTTCCAACAACTGGTTTTGAATTCATAAGACCAATTGTATATGGATGTCTTGGGTCCTTAAAAATTTCTCTTGCTGTTCCCTTTTCAATAACACGTCCAGCATACATAACTACAACATAGTCTGCCATCTCAGCAACCACTCCAAGGTCATGTGTAATCAACATAATGGAGCTGTTTATTTTGTCTTTCAAATCACGGAGCAGCTCGAGAATCTGCGCCTGAATTGTAACATCCAGCGCCGTTGTAGGCTCGTCCGCAATAATTAATCTGGGATTACAAGCAAGTGCCATCGCTATCATGATACGTTGTCTCATACCACCTGAAAGTTCATGTGGATACATCATGTATACACCTTCCTTATTGGCAATACCAACCAAATCAAGCATCTCAATTGTACGTGCTTTAACTTCCTCTTTTGACATTTCAGGATTATGAAGTGCAATTACTTCATCAACCTGATCACCAATTCTAAATACCGGATTCAAAGAAGTCATTGGTTCCTGGAAAATCATTGACATCTGATTTCCACGAAGCTTCTGCATAACTTCAGCCGGAGCATTTACTACATTATATGCAGTGTCTCCTGCATTAAAACGGATTTCTCCTTCTACCGTCTGTCCGGAAGGTCTCTGAACAAGCTGCATAAGAGAAAGGCTTGTAACTGATTTTCCACATCCGGATTCTCCTACGATACCCACTGTCTTTCCCTGTGGTACTTCAAATGAAACACCATTCACAGCTTTTACTGTACCAATATCTGTGAAGAAAAATGTGTGAACATTGTCAAATTCAACGCAATTCTCTGGATTCTTCATCTGTGTTACATATTCCTCTTCCGGAATATGTTTACGGTTTCTTTTCTTTTCAATTTCACCCGTAATTTTTCTATTCTCTTTTGAAATTCTGCGTGATTCTTTCGCAGAAATGTAATTTGTATCTTTTTTCTTCTTACTTCCGAATAATGCCATCATATCCTCCTATCTCTTCATCTTAGGATCGAATGCGTCACGCAGACCATCACCAATGAAGTTGAATGCCAATACAGTCAAGAGGATCAGCATACCTGCAGGTACCCATACGAATAAGTAATTTGTCATAACATATGAGTCGTTAACTGCATTAATAATACTTCCCCAAGTAGCAGCCGGATATTTAATACCAAGTCCCAAGAAACTTAGTGATGCTTCTGTCAGAATGATACTACCAAGTCCCATTGTTGCATATACGATTAACTGTGGAATTACATTCGGTACTAAATGTTTGAAAATTCTTCTTCCAATGCTAATACCTGTTGCTTCTGTTGCTACCATAAATTCCTGTTCACGCAGTGACAAAATCTGTCCACGCACGATACGTGCAATACCAACCCAGCCTAACACAGCCATGATAACACATAGCAGATAGATACGTCCGGTTGATGACACTTTATAATGATCCATAACAGAACCTAATATCATATATAACGGCATAACCGGAATACAGTAGAATACATCAACAACACGCATAAGAAGATTATCAATCCATCCACCGAAGTAACCCGCAATACCACCTACAATAACTCCAAGAACAACTTCAATCGCTACAACTACAAATCCGATTAAAAGTGAGATACGTCCACCATACATCAAGCGAGTCAACAAATCCATACCATTGGCATCCGTTCCAAGTGGGTGTTCTTTGCTAGGTGCACTGTACATATCAATAACTCTTGTTTCCTGATATCTTTTCACTGTATACTGCCCATTATCATTCGTAAGCATGTATGTTTCCATTTCGCCTTCTGCATTTTTAAATTCAAAAGATTCCGCTCCTGATTCAATGGCTTCCTGTAATGCCACTTTATATTCCGGAGTCAGGAAAATACCAGCCATAATCGCATTGATATTCATATTGGATACATATGCGTACTCTTTGCCGTCAGATGTCGTAACATCAACAGCATTCTCATCAAGCTCATTGATGATATATTCTGTACCATCAACAGTAATGTTTGTCTGATTGTCCTTCATCGCAAGCAATACCTGCTGATAGAAGTCATATCCTAATGTCACATTCTCGTCATATGTTGTAAAGGCAAGTTTACATACAACTGCAACATTCTCTGTTTCGTACAACTCTGCACGAATTCCATCTCCCTGCACAGTGTATGTCTTTCCATTGTATGTAAAGCTGTTAAATCCTTGTTCCTTTGCAGCAGCATACTCTGCAGAGCTTAAGGCCGCTTTGTCTCCAGACTGTGTTACAGTTCCAAGTCCATAAGAATCCTCTGTATAAACATCTAAGGCAAATTTACTTCCGTCCCTTGTCTCAAAGATATACTCACCTGAAGAATTTGCTCTGATAATTTTCGAACGAATATCTGTCGGAAGTTTTACGCCGTCCTTTGTGTAAATGTGAAAATCATCTATCACAGTTGCACCTGCATAGTCCTTTTTCAAAACTTCTGTTGTAAAGAACACCTTGCTTTCCGAATAAGGCATGATTGCTCCACCCAAGAAAGAAAACAGAAACATCGCTATAATAATTACTAAACCAACAATTGCCAGTTTATTACGGAAAAAACGCTTTGCAACAAGCATTCCCGGAGAAAGTACTCGAACACGTTGTGTACTATCTAACGACTCTGTCGTCTGATTCACTTCTTTATTATTATCTGTATTACTCATGTCTTCCTCCTTTCTAATTCACGCGAACTCTCGGGTCAACCACTGCATAGAGAACATCGGCAATCAAGTTACCTAACAGTGTCAAAGCTGCTAAAAATGTCATATAAAACATAACAAATGGAATATCACCATTCAACATGCATTGATATGAAGTATATCCAATTCCCGGAATCTGGAATAATGTTTCTGTAATCATGGCACCACTGAATAAGCTTGGGAGAGTACCGCCCAATAATGTAACGATCGGAATCAATATGTTGCGGAATGCATGATAATTTACTACACGATTTTCTTTCAAACCTTTTGCACGTGCAGTACGGATATAATCTGCGTTCATAACTTCCAGCATGTTGGTACGTGTATAACGCATCAGACTTCCGATACCGGCAAATGCTAATACTGTAACAGGCATAATCAAATGTGCTGCCATATCCAGCACCTTCCCTACCGGAGACAACTGCTCATGCATACGTCCAACCATTCCATATAAGTCAAGCCATCCAAGTTTGATTGCAAAAATCCATTTTAGAATTGTTGCAAAGAAAAATGTTGGAAGTGAGATACCTAAGAGTGCAAACACGGTAGCCCCATAATCGACCATTGAATACTGCTTTTTCGCCGCCAATATACCAAGCGGTATCGCGACAAATATCTCTATAAGAAATGCAATTCCACCAAGCACAAATGAATACCAGATAACATCCTGGAATTTCTCTATTACAGGCTTGTTATAGAACCATGAATCTCCAAAATTACCTTTTACTGCTTTACCAGCCCATGTAAAATAACCTGCAATCGGGCCTTCATCCAAACCATATTGACCATTAAGCTGATCAATCCATTCTTCATAAGATTTGGAACCAGGTTTCTGTGATAACTGCCTTGCTTGTGTTTCTACGTATGAGGTAGGCATACAACGCATTACTCCATACACAATCATAGACACAAACACAAGAAGTACTGCAGAAATCAGAACACGTTTTAGAATAAATTTCTTCATATTTTCCTCTCCTTGTAAATTACTATACCTCAAAGCCAAGCACTAAAGGTATTTCGCCAAAAAAAGAACTCTCATCCTCTGGCGAAATACCTTTAGGATTGTGAGGAGCTTTATGCCCCTCACAATGCTATAATTATTTTTCAAAAGAATTAGTTCATTTCTAAGTTTTCAATTTCCATCATCCATGTATAGAATGAAGTCTGATCTTTTGCAATTGTATCAATCTTAACACGTTCTGTGCTATAGACTGAAGATTCTTGTCTTTGATAGATAGGAACTTCTACCGCAAAGTCAACAACAAATTCAAGTGCTTCTTTGTACATTGCCTTACGTTCTGCCTGATCAGTTGTTGAACGGGCATCAATGATTAACTTGTCTAAGTAATCTGAGTAGATTGCATATTTGACAGCATCCCCACCTTCACTGTGGTAGATCTGGAACATATCCGGATCAACAGTTGTAGACCAAGCCGCACACCATAATTCTGCTGTTCCTGCATCAAGTTTATCCCATAAGATACTAGAGTCTGAAAGGTCATTGATTTCTAATGTAAAACCAATTTCTGCTAATGCCTGTGAAGCACTTGTAACAAGACCAAATGATGGGTGATCCCCCTGTCCATTTGCTGGAATGATTAATTCATATTCCATCTTTGCACCTGCTGGAGCTGCTGTTACTTTTCCGTCAGCTACTGTGTATCCAGCTGCTTGTAAGTATTCTAAAGCGGCTTCTTTTGCTGCTGCATATTTATCATCCTCTGACATACCTTCTGTGTAAATTGGATCGCCATTTACGTCAACTGAGAATGCGATTGCATAATCAGGATCTGATTTCTGTGGTGCTGCCCATGATGTATTAGAAATTGGGTAGTTGATTACATCTGCTACTTCGCCGTAGTAAGAGTCAATTGCCACATCTCTGTATACTGAGAGAACTGTTGCGATTGCTTTTCTTAAGTTCTTAGATGCTTCTGAAGCATGGTCATTGCCAACTTTTACATTGTTAGAATTGATACCGATGTATCCGTATCCCTTATAGTCTACTAAAGATGTTGTAATCTTATCTCCGCTTAATTTACCATTGCTGTTTTCTTTTTCGATATTTGCAGCAACCTCTACATTCAGTGCAGGTTCTGCAATATCTACTGTTCCCTGAGTTACAGCTGGAAGTTTATCTGACTCACCTGTTGTCTTGAACTGAAGATATTTAATCTTTGGTTCACCTTTGTAGTAATTTTCATTTGCTTCCATGTAAACAATCTTGTTTTCAAATTTTACAAATTTGTAAGGACCAGCGCCCATTGGTGTCGTTGTTTTTGCCTTAATTGATGATAAGTCACCTTTCTCGAAACCGAATTTATTGTTATCATAATCATATGCTGATTCGTCACCATAGTAGTGTAATGGCTGAACCCTAATCGCTAACTGGTAAATAGCTGTTGCATCTAACACGGATGTTGTTACTCTTACAGAGTATTCGCCTGTCTTTTCGATACCGGCGATGTTTGCGGCTGATTCACCAGTAGAAACAGCGCCTGCATAGTTTTCATACCCCTCCATCAAAGTAAAGAAATCACTTCCTGCTGATTCTGTGCTAGATAATGTAGCAATATCCCATCCATATCCTTCACACATTGCATAGAAGAAATCAAGCGCTGTTGCGTCTGCTGCAAGTCCGGCGAATCCCCATGCAGCTGCAGCTTCAGAAACATTAGTTGTGCCCGCTGCTCCTGCACAGTAATCTACGATTTCCTGAGCGAATGCTGCACCTGCTGTCTCAAATGCAGGCCAGAATGCTGTCTGTGTTGGTTCATCCCAGTATGTAAAGTCTGTGTTATCTTTACCTGCTTTAACCATAAGGTTGAATAATGTATCCATGTTTGAACGATATTCTTCCATACCTACGATTGGAATAGAGTATAAACTTAAACTTCCATCGTATAATGGGTCAGCATATACATAGTAAGAGAAGATAACGTCATCAGCTGTCAGCTTTTCACCATCTGAGAATTTTACATCATCACGAAGTGTGAAATCGTATGAAACTGTTCCGTCTGCATTCTCTGTTACAACACAATCAGCGATACCTTTATATGTATAGTCTGTTCCGTTGTATTCAATTGTTTCACCTTTGATACCATTGTAGATGATTTCACCTGTACGACCTTCTCCAAGTAATGCTACAGCTGTCATATCAACTACATTTCGGTCTGGTACTGATTGTGCGAAGAATTCGCTGAATTTTTCACTCATATCATCACAAGCGATTACAAGTGGTGTAGTATTATCAGCTTTTTTTCCGCCACAACCTGTTGCAAGTCCTGCAACCATTACTCCTGCTAATAACACAGCAAGTAATTTTTTCATTGTTTTCATAATAATCTCCTCCTTTATGAAATTATATAATCTATGTTTCAACCACTCTATTTTTATTGTGGAAAAAACCTTTATTGATTTCGCTCCATTGTGACTGGTGTATATACTCTGTCAAAATACTTTCCAAAGACAATTCCTGTCACACACACAGCACTCAACAACGCACAGTAAATGGACTCTTTTCCCATCTGGATTGTACTGTGATACAAGCCCATAAATACAAGGTCCAAAACTACATTCACCGCACTCACAACAATCAAGCCCCAGCAAGAACGCTGCATTCTGATAATCGTGCTGTTATAGACTGCATGCTCCATCCGCACCGGTGCTCCCCAATAAGAACCTGCACCGATTAGCATATAAGCGCAAGGAAGAAACAAGCAAAAGTACGGCATTAGTATCCATAACGTTCTAGAAGAATCCTGATTGATGAATCCTGCCGCCAAAAGCAGCAGAAACATCCCAATACCAAATACGAAATTGGCAATTCTAGTCTTCTTTCTGCCATTTTCATCAAGTGGAAGCCTGTAATAATCACCTGTGTAGTAGTAATCCTGCACAACTCTTCCTGTAGCATCCATTCTTGATATCGTCCGGTAATCTGATTTGTATTTATTTTTCAACATGATTATTTATCCAGCTTCTTTACAAGCTCCTCAATACAACCGTCTGCAAATGGACTGATAAGTCCAACTTCCTTTATCATATTTACATAGAAGTCTTTCGCAGATAATTTGCATAGCTTCAGGTAATTGTTCCATGCATTCTTATAATCTTCATCCATCATAACCTTGAACTGCATTGCACAAACACTTGCAAGTACATAATCAATATAATAGAACGGTGATTGGAAGATATGTGATTGTCTCTGCCAGTACCCACCTATACCAAAAAATGGATCATCTTCATAGTCAATAAATGGACGATATTCACCTTCCAGCTTCAACCATACTGCTTTTCTCTCTGCTGGTGTCATGTCCGGATTCTCATATACGATATGTTGGAACTCATCCACCATTGTGCCATATGGCACAAAAATTGCAGAATCTGCAAAATGCATGTTCAGATAATCATCTTTTCTGTCTCCGAAGAATTTTTCCATCCAGCCATATGTAAAGTATTCCATTGACATCGAATGTATCTCAGCCGTCTCCATCGTAATATCTGAAAATTCACGAATTTCTTCATCTCTCATCAGATACCCTTGGAATGCATGACCACACTCATGTGTGATTACATCAACATCTCCGCTTGTTCCATTAAAGTTTGCGAAGATAAACGGTGATTTATAATTATCTATGAAAGTCATATATCCGCCTGCACGCTTTGTCTTTCTTCCTAATACATCAAACAGCTCATTTTCCATCATGAAGTCAAAGAATTCCGCTGTCTCAGGCGACAATTCGCGGTACATTTCCTGTCCGGCTTTTAAAATCTCTTCCGGTGTTCCGATCGGAGCAGGATTACCGTTTTTGAAATATACACCATTATCATAATATTTCAATTTATCAACACCAATGCTTTTTCTTCTTTCTTCATGAAGTTTTTCAGCAAATGGTACAAATGTTGCTTTAATCTGTTTGCGGAAGTTCGCAACCATTTCTTTGTCGTAACAGTTACGATTCATACGATAGTATCCAAGCTCGACGTAGTTCTCATAACCTAACATCTTTGCCTGTGCCGTACGATTCTTCACCATAAGATCATAAATCTCATCAATCTCATCTGTCACAGTCATAAAGTAATCACTCATTGCTTTCCATGCACGCTTACGTGTGTCACGGTCGTCTGCTGTAGTGAACTTAGTCATAAGTGAAAGATTGTAAATATCTCCATCAAATGGAATCTTTGCAGTTGCAATCAGCTTTGTATATCTGCTGACCAATGCATTCTCTTCCTGCATTAAAGGAATCAGTTTTTCATCAAATGCTTTCAACGCAATCTCCATATTTTTGAAAGTTACTTTCCCAATCTTGCTTTCCATATACTCACGATATGGTGACTCGTAAAGTACCTTTGAATATGCCACTTCATAGTTTTCAAGAATTGGACGAATCTCATCATAGTAATCATTTTCTTTTGTATAAAACTCATCTGTCGTATCAATATCGTGACGGATATGAGCAAGTGTAAAGTTTGTCATCACATCAGCCACGAATTTATAGCGTTCCTTATGAATTGCAAACAGTTCCTCGCCGTTCTCAGCTTCTTTTGCTCTGGCAATAAAGTCTTTAAATTGTTCTTCCACCTTCGCCAGATCCACTCTCGTGTATGGCATCTCTGAAAATTTCATATCTATACTAATCCTTTCATTTGTGCATAAGTTAAATTGTCACTCCTATTTAGACAATATATTTTCTTATTATATCAAAAAAACGGGAGATTTCAAGTACCTCCAACAATATTTTTGTTTTTCACGTTACCAAAATAAACCATTAAAGAAAAATCCGCCCAGAATATTCTGAGCGAATTATCAAAATTACCTTAAAGCATATCTTCCTTTCGCTGAAATCGTCATATGTCTACTCCACTAAAATCCCTTCACTACTATTCAAATAATGGTGTAGAAAGATAGCGGTCTCCGGAATCCGGAAAAATTACAACGATATTTTTGTTTCTGTTCTCCTCCCTTTTTGCAACTTCTATAGCCGCATGGAGTGCAGCTCCAGATGAAATTCCCACTAAAAATCCTTCATTTTTACCAATCATTCTTCCCGTCTCAAATGCATCCTCGTTCTTTACTGCTATGATTTCATCATAAATATCTGCATCTAGTATTCCTGGAACAAAACCAGCCCCAATACCCTGAATTTTATGGGCACCCGATACGCCCTGGGAAAGAACAGGTGAATCTGCCGGTTCCACTGCAACTACTTTTAAACCAGAATTCTTTGATTTCAAATATCGTCCTATTCCTGTAATCGTTCCACCGGTTCCAACTCCAGCCACAAGAATATCCACTTTTCCATCCGTGTCTTCGTAGATTTCCGGTCCGGTTGTCTCAAAATGCATCCTAGGATTCTCAGGATTTTCAAACTGTCCCGGCACAAAACTATCAGGAATTTTCGCTGCTAATTCATATGCTTTTGCAATTGCGCCTTTCATTCCTTTTGCACCTTCTGTTAATACCAATTCAGCTCCATATGCTTTCATAAGTTTTCGACGTTCCACCGACATTGTTTCCGGCATAACAATGATTATTCGATAACCTTTGGCAGATGCAACACATGCCAGCCCGATTCCAGTGTTTCCAGAAGTAGGTTCGATGATAACTGAACCCGGTTTTAATTTTCCACTTCTTTCTGCCTCCTCAATCATTGCCTTTGCTACGCGATCCTTCACGGAACCTGCCGGGTTAAAATATTCCAATTTTGCTAATATCTTCGCTTTTAGACCGAACTTCTTCTCAATATGTGAAAGCTCCAAAAGCGGAGTTTTCCCAATCAGTTGTTCTGCTGATGTATAGATGTTCCCCATAATATGCCTCCTACTGCACTACTGTACTGATGCAAATCCTTGTTTCAAATCTTCAATAATATCGTCAATGTGTTCTGTACCAATAGATAATCTTATCGTATTCTGTTTAATACCCTGCTCTTCCAATTCCTTCGCATTCAACTGTGAGTGTGTTGTTGTAGCCGGATGTATAACCAGACTTTTCACATCTGCCACATTGGCTAGCAGAGAAAAGATTTCCAGATTATCTATAAATTTATGTGCCTCTTCCTGTCCACCTTTGATCTCAAATGTAAATATGGTAGCTCCGCCGTTTGGGAAATACTTGAGGTACAATTCATGATCCGGATGTTCAGGCAGAGAAGGGTGATTCACATGAGCAACCTGTGGATGCGATGCTAATAACTCAACAACCTTCTTGGTATTCTCAACATGACGTTCCAATCTCAATGACAATGTTTCCACACCCTGCAGCAATAAAAATGCGTTAAAAGGTGAAATCGCTGCACCTGTATCGCGAAGAAGAATCGCACGGATATAAGTCACAAACGCTGCTTCTCCTGCTGCTTCCACAAAAGATACTCCGTGATAACTTGGATTTGGTGCTGCTATTGCAGGATATTTTCCACTCGCTCTCCAATCAAATTTTCCAGAATCCACGATGATTCCACCAAGTGTTGTACCATGTCCTCCAAGAAACTTTGTTGCAGAATGTACAACAATATCTGCTCCGTGTTCTATCGGACGAATCAGATAAGGTGTACCAAATGTATTATCAATCACGAGTGGCAATCCATACTTATGCGCAAGTTTTGCAACTGCATCAATGTCCGGGATATCTGCATTAGGGTTTCCTAGGGTTTCAAGGTAAACCGCCTTTGTGTTTGGCTGAATTGCACTCTCAATTTCCTCTAAGTCATGAGCATTTACAAATGTTGTTGATATTCCGTACATCGGAAGAGTATGTGCCAACAGATTATAACTGCCTCCATAAATTGTTTTCTGTGCAACAATGTGATCTCCATTGTGTGCCAATGCCTGAATCGTATAGGTAATTGCCGCTGCACCCGATGCCAAAGCCAACGCAGCCTTGCCCCCTTCCAATGCTGCAACTCGTTTTTCCAATACTTCCTGTGTAGAATTTGTTAATCTACCATAAATATTTCCGGGATCTGACAAGCCAAACCGCGCTGCTGCATGTGCAGAATTATCAAATACGTAGGATGTGGTCTGATAAATCGGGACCGCTCTCGCACCCGTCGTCCGATCTGGTGTTTCCTGTCCCACATGAAGTTGAAGCGTTTCAAATCTTAATTTTTTATTACTCATATCTTCTACCTGCCATTTCTATGTTTTCCGCAAAAATACACCTAATTTACCACCATGTCAATAGGTAATTCATATTTATTTGCTACGTCCATTATTTTTCTAACAAATCCCAATTATTGTCAACTTGAAATCCCAGTTCATCACTAATCATTGTTATGCGTCCATCATCATATTGACTCTGTACCCGTGCACTAGCAGCATTAACGACTCCTTTGCAGATATTATTATGTCCATGTCGCTCCATTTTTGATGCAGTTTATAAATATGAACCATCTGCCCTGTAGTATATGCGGTTCTGGATTGTTGTCATCTCTAAAAGTGGTATCTGTAATAAAAATATCATCTGGCATATTTTCCGGTACCAGGCGATAGTTAAATGCAATCATATCAATCAGTCCGGTCTATCGCAAAAATACCTTGTACTGCTCCGCACTATTCGAGGAATGTGGGCGAACATGATTGTAGGTTACATATGCAAATTCTCCCACGGAAGCACCTCGTCACTTACTTTCTAGCGGATCTCTTTGTGCTCTTTCCGCGCGTCCTTTATCTACATGGATTTCCATGCCATAGACAAGAAATACTGTATATTCAACGGAATATTCATCTATGACGCTTACATGGCTTATATCCGTTTCTGTCACATCACAGAATGGGAGTTCATGCTTTACACGTCTGCCAAGTTCTCTGTAATAATACATAATCTCCAATCTCGATTATAGCATCCAAACCTTGTCCTTCAATCTGTTAACACATTTTCTCAGACAATTCAAACTGTGCCTTTGTAGCACTACTAAAATATTCATACCCTTCATCAGCATATAAAACAGTTGTCAACTAGTTTCCTATTTTTGGCATCAAAAATATTTCTATGATACTGTAAATACTTCTTTCGCTCAAATATCTTGCACAAGACATCAAAAATCTTGCACAAGATGTTGTTTTTTCGTGTGTCCTATGTGTGTCCTATGTGTGTCATACTTGTGTCCTACGCATACAAATTGACCAATTTTCACACAAATTATTTATGAATCCTAGACATAAGAGAACCCTTGAAAATACTGAATTCCCAAGGGTTTTGATGTTCTTCTGATATTCGGTTTGAATTATCGTTTTGAGAATTTACACCCTTGTATTCACAAGACAATTCAGCCATTCTGTAAGCAATGTGTAAGAAGTTCAGTTTGTATGAATTATTATGCACTCTGAACTAACTGAATCAATATATTTTATCGTCATCATACCTGGGTTCTTTCTGTTTCCTTCCGGTCTTGATACACTTCTGTATTTCTTCAATGATTTCCTGATCTGTTTTGGTAAATCCCATATAGAAGAAATAGTTTTCTCCAAAACAATCCTCATAGGCTTTCAGTGCTTCTTCTAGTTTCATAAACACCACTAAACTTTCTATTGAACACTCTGAACAATCGTGTTATATTATAGATGTAAAGAGAACAACCGCCCACTGGGTGAGTTGACCGGATAAATTGAGAAGCAAAGCCACCCGAACCGACCAAAGTATCAGGGTGGTTTTTGCTATGTATTGCTACTTACAAAACGTAAAAACGAATGTAAGCAATGCAAGAATGAACATTCCGAAGGCTATTAAGTCTTTGAAATCAAAATGATTTTTGTTGTCCATCAGCATCACCCCCATTCTTTAAGAATGAGGTCAAGCCACCCTGTAACACGATTGTCCTCTACAAGCATTTTATCATGTTTGCATACCTCTGACAACTCATATAATCGTTATATAGACATTTAAAAAGCACTAATGATATTTTTATCACTAATGCTTTTATAATCAGAACCGGGCGACAGCCTTCCTGCTCAGAGCCGACTCCCCGGCCTAAATTGGCGTAGTACATATCGCCGCGCAAGTATGTTCTATTCATGTTGTATGACCTCCCTTTGAAATTTAGGCGATCTGCGCCGCCTATGTAAAAGCCGAACAACAGATCAGAACGAAGGCCGGGAAAACATATATAAAATGTCAAGCTATAATGTACAAAAAATATGATATAAGAATGTACAATTAA
>CALBNS010000023.1 GCA_937896665.1 uncultured Clostridia bacterium | reverse complement strand
ATAGAGATTCATTATAAAATCATGAAATTTATGTCTTGACAACTGAACCACTATACCGGTTGTCTCCTCCTGCTTTTACGACGGGGCCCACATCTTTCATCACAGTATTACGTTCAATCTCTTTCTTATCTGAATACACAAAGCTAAAGCCCCACTCTTCTTTGCGATCGAGTGCTGCATTTTTCAAACTTTCCAGATTCGCTCTTACCTACTTTCTTACATATTTCCACAAATGCTGTACGGAACTGTCTGTTCCCATCAGATTTTACAATTCCAAAAATATCTCTTATCAATTGCTCCTGCCACGGTAATAACCAGAATTCGCTTTGCCGGAATTGGCTCATTTGTATTCAATTTTCTTTTTCCAGGATTGCCTTCCAGCTTCTTAACAGCTGTAGGCTTTGGCTTTCTTCCTGCCATCGGAATCCCTCCTTCCTTACTTTTTTTGCATAATAAAAGGACCATATATCTCTACATGTTCCTCCGCACAAACGTTCTATATTATTCTAACCCAACATCTCAATTTCATTTGCTTCATAATATATCGAGCATAAATCAATAACATCCATTAGCAAATTATATTGTCTTTTTGCAATATCACTCATATCTTCATATCTTCTATATGCCAGCTTCTTTTTTGATTTTGAGCAATAAAAAAAACAAATCATCTGCAGACATTTTTAGAAAATCAAGTATTTGTATAATCGCACTCTCAAATAGCTCTTGGTCAATAATAACTCCTGCTAAAACATTCTCAAGTTCACTTTTATCCATCCCAAGTTTATTTGCAATCGAAATCTTCGTATAGCCTCTATCTCTGATACAATCCTTCAGATTAGTGGCAACCAAGCTTTTTTGTTCATATAAATCTTTTATATTCATACCCCAAATCCTCCGGTGCTAATAACTAATATTTTACATGTATATCCGCACGATTCCCGTAATCATTACCTGCTTTTATATCTTATGTTTGTTCCTTTTTAGCTTTTGCAGCCCTCAAGATATCCGCAAGATTGTCACCATTTAGTACACCTGGATAATCTTCCTGAAATCCAACCAAAACATCTTTATTCTCCTGTTCAAGTTCTCTGCACTGCTTGTAAAATTCATGCAAGTCTTCTTTCTTGTAAACAGCTTCTATAAAGGTTCTGGAAGCTTCTGGTATCTTGTCATATGAATCATATAAATCAACTACAGCCTTCTGGATTTTTTCAAAGCTCAGTGGTTCATCTCGTTCTTCTTGCTCAATCAATACACCAACAATATCAGATAAATCATTTTTATATTGGCGGCCTGCCATAAGTTTCATAGCTACCAGATACTCAGCAGATACCGTTCTTATCTGCAGTATATTCGAAAAGGTCTTATAGTACTTTGAATGTTCCGCCAATCTCGGTGTATACGAATTCGTATTAACAAAGTCTGTGTTTAACCATCCAACCGGAAGTCCCAATCTGTCTCCAACTGTGTTAATCGCTTCCTTCATTGCCCCTGATGACTTGATAATTGCGTCCATATCATAAGTCATTTCTCTAAAACCATAATTGATAAGAATGGATGCCCCTCCAATAAGTATAATCTCCGCAGGCATTCGTGTACCGTTCTTTTTACGAAACTCCTTTGCCAATTCCTTTAGATAGCTATCCAGGTCTTCTTTTGTAAAAGGCTTATCAGCAGACATTGTGCACCTCACTTTCCACAATATTAAATCGTATAAATTCAGGTATAGCGTTCGCCAATGCCTTTTCTTTTATGCTTTCATCTCCTGTCGCTGCATATGATACAACAACGCCTGCAGGAAAATATGGCTTCTCAAGTTTCTGGGAACGAATATCATTGTAATTAGTGCAAAGAGGAAGACCATTCATTCTGGACAGATAATCAATCATCGCCAGCAAATATAAAGCTTCTCTATACCAACTACGTTCATAAAGTTTACGTATCTCATCTGCCTTAAGTGTTTCAATGATGAAGTCAATGTCTCCCATATCTTTTACATGATGGCATGTATTACTCTTAAAGGTTTCAAAAGAACATCTATAATCCACCTTTTCTATCGCATTATTCTCCAATATAGAATCAACTGTCACACCAAGAACCTTAGCAATCTTATATAAAGTTCCAGCTGCGCATTTATCAAGATCAGCTTTTCCACTACAGATATCTGTAATAGTAGTCATTGCTACACCGCTTTCCTTGCTTAAGCGATATCTTGACATATTTTCTTTTTCAAGTAAGTCATTTACAATCATCAGCTTTCCCTCCTTTTACTATAATATATCGGTTAACCGAACTAATGTCAATAATATATTATATCCAAGATTGGAAAACCTATACCAAAATATTCGAGCAAAGAATCGATTCTACTTTGATATTTTGCTCGAAGTCACAGACCTCCATACCCCCATATTCCATTTCGCGATTTTGCACAGAAGAGGGGGCGCCGGTCTTGGAGCCTAAGGACTGTAGAGATTCAGATACCCCCTACCCTCGCTCTCAAAACTTATACTCCACATATCTGTCTTCCGTCAT
>CALBNS010000022.1 GCA_937896665.1 uncultured Clostridia bacterium | reverse complement strand
CCTGAATTTCCAGCCCAAAGTAGCCCTAAATGCATCTTGATCTGGAAATTTACATGTGCAAAGCCCCTTGGATTTGCTCTTCAGTCATCCCAATGTCATGTTCTTTCACGTATTTAACTGCCGCCTTTAAACCTCTTGTTTTTTCTCCATTCAAGCCTTCGAGCGCCACCTTCACATCTATCATATAACAGTATTCCAGAAATCTTTTCAATGTCTTTTCTTTCCGGCTGTTCTCAAATAATAACTTTTGAACATCTCGCATATCTTCATGATAGATAGAGAAGTACAACAATGTCACCATATCTGACTGCAAAATAATGTTCCATTGATAATTAATCCTCCTCTTCAGTCTTGCTCTGTAAATATAGTATGATCTCTTCATAACTCCGTCCGCTTTGAGCGATAGCATCCAGCAGTTTTTTCTGGCGGAGTGCATCTCTCTTATCCAGCAGATCTTTTAAGGTTGCTGCCGCAGCATCATATCGATGCCTGGCTTTTACCAAATCTGCTTGTGCCTTTTCAATTTTACCATCTAATAGTTCTGCATTTATTTCACGTGCCATGTTTATCCCCTTTCATTCTGTAAGCTTGCTTCTCTGAGCGTATTGCTTATTTCTCTGGCTCGATAGGTAATCGTTCCTTCACTCATTCCAAAAGCTTTTAAGATTTTCTTTTGCTTTGCTGTCACCGCATGATCTAACCGGTACACATTGTCTGTTTGCCGCGTCATTTCAATTTTCTCCAGTTCCTTGATTGCTGCCGGAACTGTCATATAGTTCTGCTTTTTCTCGAATTGTTCTCCGGCTTCCTGTAATGAAGTATATATTTTATTCCGGATAATTAAGGCAATGAACTGCGTAAAGATTCTTCCCTCAATACCTTCATTCGCGTGGGAACGCATACTCTTGTTTCCGAGAAATGTTTTATCCGAGGCAAAGAGCTTTTCGGATGTGTCACGACTCTTGTATAGACGAAGAGCTTCTTTCGCTGTCATCCTGTCTGATGTGATGATGACAAAGTAGCCGCACAGGGAGATCTCTCGTTCTGTTACTGTAGTCTTTTCTTCCGGATATAAAAACACACCATTCTCATCATAGTGAAGATAAAAGTATCTCTCATAGGCTGATCCAAACTCCACTGCCTCATTCTGATGGGACATCAACAAAGCCGTACGTTCTCGCAAGGCGTTTTCAAATGTTTCCCGTTCATCGGCCTCTTTCGAAATGCTGTGATAAATGTGGATGTATCTCTTCTTTTCATCGCCTTCGAATAAAGTTCTTTGCACGGTCTTTCCATACACACCATATGCGTTCATGTCACAGGCTCGCTTATTTTCAAACGTTCCCCTGTTCTCCAGGATCAGTTCACTGATAAAAGAGGCCATGCCTTTAGCCATGATCACGAAACTATATCCACACTCATCTAAATAACGTATATTTCCGCGACTGAAATAACCACGATCCAGAATGAAACCGATTCTCTTATAACCATACCCTGCGATTTTACCCAGCATTGTTCTAAGTTGTGAAACATCATTAATGCTTCCGGGATAGGCTTCGTAAAAGAGAGGTTCTTTATTCTTCAGATCGTATCCGACCGAATAGTTGATGATGGCAGAACCTATATCAGTCTTAGCGTGACCGAATTCAGCCAGTTCGATATCTCCGGCTTGACAGTTCTTATTTGTAGAATCATAAGAGATATAGATACGTTCCCTTCGATTTCTCTTTGCGTTCCATTCATTTAGGAAGCCTGTG
>CALBNS010000021.1 GCA_937896665.1 uncultured Clostridia bacterium | reverse complement strand
TGAAATACTTTGATTTTCCAAAGTTTTCCACCGTCAAAATGCCCAATCCTATTTTGTGCGAATTCGACAAAACCAGTATGTTATGGTAAGATAGTTTTACAGAAAAGAGGTGATCTTAGGTGGGTCGCAAAATTATACCTAAAGAGATTAGAGATTATAATTACCTGAAAGATCAATTAATTGATACACTGCAACAAAAGAATGATGCTCAAGAAGCGTTACTTGCATTGCAGGAAGAAAGAATATCTGATTTAACGAAGCAAGTAGAAGTTTTAAAAGAAAAAATTCTTTTGATGGAAGAAAAACAACAATTAGAAAAGGAGCTGGAAGGCTAATGTTTCATTCTGCATTTGAACGTATCACATATCTTGAATATAAGCTAAAAGCAAGAGATAAAAAAATCGCCGCCTTCGAATCAGGTGAGCAATACGTTAAGATGCAGGAATACTTTTGGTCCTTAGTGCGTCATTTAGAAAGTCGAATAAAAAAGCTTGAAACAGAATTAGAAAGTGCACATCGTTTAAATACAACCATGAGAAAAAACTGGATGGATGTTTATGAAGATTTAGAGAAAGAAATGCAGAAGAATGAAAAAGCTTCCAACCGTCGTATTAAGGAACTCCTCAAGAAACTTTTTGCTACACAACAACAATTAGACGTTGCAAATGAAAAAATTAAAGAACAGCGTCAGGAATTGTATGCCGTAAAAACAGAATTGGAGGAAAAGGAAGGGATGATTCAGCAACTGCACGCACAGATGAATCGTGATTATGAAAACTCATCCATTCCATCTTCAAAATCCATGAAAAATAAGAAGATTTCAAACAGCCGTGAAAAAACCGGGAAGAAGCCGGGGGCACAGATTGGTCATAAACATCACAGCAGAAAGAAACAAACACCTACTGAACCGGTAATCCAACTCATGCCTTCTCAGGAAATATTAGAAGATTCAGATTTCAAACCAACTGGTAAGTTTATCACAAAGCAGTCGGTGAGTATAGAATTGTGCCTTCATGTACAGGAATATACCGCTGAAATATATAGAAATTCTAAGACAGGGGAACGTGTACACGGTGCCTTTCCAGAGGGCGTCATGGATGATGTTAATTATGACGGCAGTATCAAAGCATTTTTATATCTTCTTAATAACGATTGCAATGTTTCTATTCCAAAATGTCAAAAATTTTTATCCGAATTAACTGGTGGCAAGTTAAAGATTTCGACAGGAATGATTAATAAACTTAGTAAGGAACTGGCTAAAAAAAGTGAAGCTGAACGTAAAAAACTCTTTGCTGATATCCGGTTGTCACCAGTTATGCATATCGATTGTACAAATGCAAAGGTAAATGGAAAAAGTGCATATGTGTTTGTAAATGCAACTCCAGATGGGAAAGTTTATTTTTCAGTAAGTTCCAAGAAAGGACATGAGGGTGTAAAAGGTACGCCTGCTGAAACATATCAGGGAATTCTGGTACATGATCACGAATCAACCTTTTACAAATATGGTTCTGATCATCAAGAATGTCTGGCTCATATCCTGCGCTATCTGAAAGATAGCATGGAA
>CALBNS010000020.1 GCA_937896665.1 uncultured Clostridia bacterium | reverse complement strand
GCTTACACCATAAGGAATCAGACAAGCCGCTTCGACGGCATTCGTTAATGAGTCTGCATATTGCAGAGCTCAACGGCCAGAATTATGCTCATTAACAGTCGAATTCCGTTTTCGAACGGTCGCTGGAACCAGCAAACCTTATGCCGCGAAAGGCTCTTTACATGAGTAGCACATGATAGGCTTATTGCCTGGCAAATCCGCCTCTGGCGCTGATCTGCTGCATTTGCCAATGAATCATGTGTGAAGGAGGCTCATGTCAAGAGCACCGTGGAATAATGTTTGCGTCCGGCTGTTGAATCTGGAATTCGGCCGTTCGAAAACGGAATGGAGACCGCCGAGCGCCGTAAACTGCAATGAGTCTAAACCATTCTTCATCAGAACGGCGTGGACCTTGATTTTTTGCCATAATAGAATCCTCCATAATCGTAGTAAAAGTGCCTAACTTGCAGAACACTTGAGTTTCGAGTCGTAGTAAAAGGCTACAACACTAACTCCATTATGAAAGATTTTTGAGGATTATTCTATTCGGGCAATATTTAAGCGCTTACGTTGTAACAAAAGGCGGGATGATACCTCGCCTTTTATTTTGCGACAAGGCACTCTGTTATGAGCTTACTTTATGTATGTAAATGTGCAGTAAGTGCTCTATCTTAGAGCGTATTGGTATAGCATAATCCCCGAGTTAAAATACTAGGGGATAGATGCAAGCATTTTGCCCTTATCGTTTCTACTGGATTCTTGTAGATGTAAGCATTTTACTCTATTCTTTGTACAATGCCTGAACCGCATAGTTCCATTGGGCAACAGCCGATGAGTCATCATCCGGCATCTCTTTGTTTGGTCGATGTTCCGGCAGATAATTGATATATTTTAGGGTATTCAGTCCATTGGATCTGGCTGTCTCTATTATCGAGAAAGCTTTAACAGTGGAGTCTGCTCCGTCTTGTGTATCACAGAATAGAAAGATCTTTCTGGATACACAGGACGGATTCCATTCTTACTTAGTTTGTTACTTAGGTTGCACCTGCCGTCCTGAAGATAATTCAGCATATAGGGTTTGTAGCCATTCAGATAGGCCAATGTCCGAATCAGCTGATTTCCGTTTGGTGGTTTCTGTTGATCTGACCACAACAAAAAGGTTTCAATCACAGCTTTTCATCTTTGAGACGGCGGTTATAGATCTGTTTGGGTGACATCCCCTTTTCCTTATAGGCACGCTTATATGCAAACAGTTTGTCGCAGTACATCACACCCTGTACGGCCTTGTAAAGTCCTTTTCATTGCCTTTGGGAATTGCCTGATAGAAGTACCGGCGGATATGGCATAACAGCAGTAGCGTTTTGCTTTGGACACCTTATTGTATCCTTTGTAATCTATAAAGTTATAATTAAGAATGTACAAAAAGTGTGGAATAAAAATGTACAAA
>CALBNS010000019.1 GCA_937896665.1 uncultured Clostridia bacterium | reverse complement strand
ATTGGCGGAGAATTTAATTTGCGAAAAATAGGAGATGAGAATTTGCGAATCAATACCTTATAATGTAAACTGAACAGAGTGTAAATCACATTGTTCCTCCAACGAATTTTACAAAACCCCAAAAGAAGCGCCTTATTGTTATGCAGCAGGGCGCTTCTTATTGTATGACAAGTTATACAATAATATAAAAGAGATAAGATGTAAAATACATAAAAAACTCCTAAAATGTGATAAAAAGTTCCTAAAAATCGATAAAAATGTTGAAATAGAATAAAAAAATGTGTAGAATAAAAACGGAGGATACATATATATTGCTGCAGGAAATGATAAAAATTGCACTATCTAGGTAGTATTCTATTAAGGATGATAGGTGGTGTAATGAATGTAAGTATTGCTAAATAAAATAATACTTACTGAAAGGGTGAAATACTATGAGAAGAGTAAGTAAGGCTTTTTTTCGAGGATATATCAGAGTATTGGACTTAAAAGGTACGAAAAAGTGGCCAGACATTTCGGATGGTAGAACAAAAGATTATGAAGCGTTAAGGGGCGATTGGGAATATGTCGGAAAAGAAATCCGAAAAGAAACAAGAAGTTACAAAAGGGTGGGAAGATAATTTCGAGAATCAAGAAATTTCTAAGGAAACCCAAAATGAAGTGAAGAGGGTGGTTGCGGAAGTGATTCAGAGTGAGTTCAGCGGACCAATTCCACCACCAAGTATCATCGAAGGTTATGAAAGAATAGTACCAGGTTCTGCTGATAGAATTATTACAATGGCAGAAAAACAATCAGAACACAGACAGAATATGGAAAGCAAGATGGTAGCAGCAGAATCGAGAGATGGATTGCTGGGAGTGATATTTGCGTTTCTTTTGGGGATTGGTTGTATAATTGCAGCAGTAGTTATGGTTTATTTAGTTCCACAAAACGCAGGGGCGATTGCTGGTGCCTTATTAGGTGTGACAGGAATCGGTTCAATTACTAGTAGTTTTATTACAAGCACAAGAAGAGGTAACGGTAAAAAGGACTCACGATAGAAAGAAAGCAAATAGAATATATGATGTAAGGCACCCTTCGGGGTGCTTTTCTAATGCAAAAAATCACGGTCCCTTAGCTCAGCAGGTCAGAGCATCCGGCTCATAACCGGACGGTCCTGGGTTCGAGTCCCGGAGGGTCCATTAACAATCAAAACAGAACTGAGAGGTGGTGAAGTGGCAGGTTATGAAAACATAAAAAACAAAGGATTTGATCATCGAAGTACGGGGGAACTACGGGAAATACAGTCAAGAGGTGGTAAAAAATCAGGTGAGGCAAGACGCAGGAAAGCGAATTTTAGAAATACCTTAAACCTGCTTCTTACCGCTAAAATAAACAGTGAAGAATGGGAGCCGATTTTGAATGCACTTGGAGTAGAGTGTACTTTGGAATCTGCTTTAAATATGGCCATGATAAAAGAGGGACTTTCTGGAAACGTGAAAGCATATGAGGCAATTGCCAGGTATGCAGGACAGAGCACAGCTACGGATGCAGATCTGGAAGAACAGAAAGCTAGAACCGAGCAATTGAAAGCCAATGCAGATAAGGTAAGGAGAAGTGCTCAAAGTGATAGGGAAGATGAAGAAGAGATTGCAGATGATGGTTTCTTAGAAGCTCTTAAAGGAACAGCTGCGGAGGACTGGTCAGATGAAGAAGATTAAACAATTGTTCAAGTTCAAACCATTCTCAACAAAGCAGAGAAAAATTTTAAATTGGTGGTGTGATACATCACCAGTAAAAGACTATGATGGAATTATAGCGGATGGAGCAATACGTTCTGGTAAGACAATTAGTATGTCTCTCTCGTTCGTATTTTGGGCAATGACATCTTTTAATGGAATGAACTTTGCAATGTGTGGAAAAACAATCGGTTCCTTCCGGAGAAACGTGTTGTTTTGGCTAAAACTAATGTTAAAAAGTCGCGGTTATAAGGTGAGCGATCATAGAGCTGACAATCTTGTTATTGTGACAAAAGGAGATACAGAAAACTATTTTTATATATTTGGTGGAAAAGATGAACGATCACAGGATCTCATTCAAGGTATTACCTTGGCTGGGGTCTTTTTTGATGAAGTGGCCCTTATGCCGGAATCATTTGTAAACCAGGCGACAGGACGTTGTTCGGTAGATGGTTCAAAATATTGGTTTAACTGTAACCCGGATGGCCCGTATCATTGGTTCAAGGTTAATTGGATAGATAAATCTATTGGATATCTTGGAAAGAAAAAAGTAGAAGAAATTCGAGAAGAGGCACAAAAGGAACATCGGGAAGATGGCTTAAAGAAAATATTATATCTTCATTTTACAATGGATGATAATTTGAGCCTATTAGAAAAGATAAAGGAACGTTATCGTTCTATGTACACAGGTGTTTTCTTTCAAAGATATATTCTTGGGCTTTGGTGTGTAGCGGAAGGAATCATATACGATATGTTTTCAAAAGAAAAACATGTTGTAGATAAAATGAAAGTTGCAGAAGTTGGAAAATATTATGTGAGTTGTGACTACGGTACACAAAATGCAACTGTATTTCTTTTGTGGAGCAAAGGTATAGATGGAAAATGGTATTGCGTACGTGAGTACTACTATTCCGGACGAGATGAAAGCATGCAAAAAACAGATGATGAATACGCGTATGATTTAGAAAAATTTCTAAATGGAATTAAGCCTCTTGCAGTCATAGTTGACCCGTCAGCTGCGTCATTCATCACATTACTGAAAAAGAGTGGATATAAGGTAAAAAAAGCACGAAATGATGTACTAGACGGAATCCGATTCACAGGGATGTCGTTGAATATGTGCAATATACTATTTTTAGCATGCTGTATGAATACCATAAAAGAATTTTCTTCTTACATATGGGATGCAAAGACTTGTGAAAGAGGAGAAGATAAACCGATTAAACAACATGATCATGCTATGGATGCAGTTCGATATTTCTGCTATACGATATTATTCAAGCATGGTGGAGTAAAAATAGGATAAAGGTGATAATAATGGAACTTAGTATTGCAATCGATCTGATAAAAAAATATGTGACGAAACATGATGATTTCATAAAAAAAGCTGATACAGCATACCGGTACTATAGGAAGAAAAATGATATTTTATATGCCGAAAAAGACGATGAATCAGAAAATCCTATGAGAAATGCAGATAACAGGGTGCCGAGTAATTTTCATAAGCTGCTTGTAAACCAGAAAACTGCTTATCTTTTCACAGCACCTCCAATTTTTGACGTAAAAAATGATAATGCAAACAAATTGATCAAGGATGTGCTCGGGGATTCATTCCGGAAGAAATGTAAGGCATTATGTGTACAGGTGTCAAATTGTTCGGTTGGATGGATTCATTATTGGAAGGATAATAAAAACAAATTTAAATATGCCGTTGTAGATGCCAGACAGATTGTTCCTGTCTGGACTAAAAATCTTGAAAAAGAGTTAATGGCAGTGCTTCGGTATTACCAGGACGTGGATATCGCAGACGGAGAGCAATATATCATATATGAGATTTGGACCGAAAAAGAATGCAGTGCATTTAGAAGAAGGGTAGATGCAACATATGAAGAACTGCAGCTGTGTGAAAAGTACACGATATTGGACGTTGACACGGGAGAAACGGAAATGAGTCATGTGTATGAACATGATTTCGGGAAAGTTCCTTTCGTGTTTTTTAACAACAATGATGAAATGGAAAATGACCTTTCAGACATTAAGGAACTTATAGATGTTTACGATAAAGTGTTTTCTGGATTTATCAATGATTTGGAAGATATCCAGGAGCTTATTTTCATCCTGACCAATTATGGAGGAGAAGAAAGCAACGCATTGGAAATCCTGAAGGAAATGAAAAATAAAAAGCTGATTGAGGTTGAAAGTAATGGTCCGGATGATAAGTCCGGGGTATCAACTCTTTCGATAGAAATACCGGTAGAGGCAAGAAAAGAAATGCTTTCCATAACAAGAAAATCTATTTTTGAACAGGGAATGGGAATTGACCCAGATCCTCAGAATTTCGGAAACAGTTCCGGCGTTGCATTGTCTTATCTGTACTCTCTGCTGGAGCTGAAGGCTGGTATGCTGGAAACTGAATTTGCGCTCTCATTCAGTCATCTGGTTAAGATTATACTAGAATTTTATGGAATGTCAGCTGACACAATCGAACAGACGTGGACAAGAACATCTGTATCCAATGATGCAGAGCTCGCAGATATTGCATCCAAGTCCAAAGGAGTAATTTCCACAAAGACTATTGTAAGTAAGCATCCTTGGGTAGATGATCCTGTTGCTGAAATTCAGTTATTGGAAGAGGAGGAAGCAAAAATGATGCCACGTTTTGACAAGGTTCCGATAGATGGTGGTAGTGATGGCGAAGAAGAATAGTACATACTGGGAAAAAAGAATTGCTAAGAATATATGGACCAGCTATAACAATCTTGAGGAAAGAAATCGTGAGCTTTTAAATCTGTACGAGACTTCCTGCAAAAATATTAGAGAAGAGCTATATGAACTAGCTGAAAAGTACAGCAAAGATGGTGTGTTGTCCAGAACAGATATGTATCGTCAGAATCGTTTAAAAGCTTTGGAACAGGAATACGTGAAAATTGTAGAGGAACTTGGTGGACAGATAGAAAAGACTGCAACCAATAATATGCAGCAATCATTCAAGGAAATCTACAATGTAACCATGGAATCTTTGAACGTCACAGAATTTGCTATGCCTTCAAAAAAGACAATGAATGCTATCTTGAAGGAGCCATGGCAAGGAAGTAATTTCTCAAAGCGTCTGTGGGGTGGGAATAACGTACCCGGACAGATGCAGAAGCTGGTTAATGCATTGGATGGTGTCCTGGTTTATGGTTTACAGACAGGAAAAACAGTAACTCAGATGGCTATAGAATTAAACAATGTGATGCATAAGGGATTTAATGCAGCTCATACTCTCGTCAGAACAGAAGCCATGCATTACATGAATACCGCAGCACTGCAGGGCTATCAAGATGCAGGAATCCAATATGTCCAGATATGGACGGCACCGGATGAGAGAAGATGTGACGAATGTGGCAAATATCATGGTAAAATATACCCGATTGACAAGTGCCCTGTCCTTCCGTTCCATCCGAACTGCAGATGCACAGTTCTTCCTGTGGCAGATGAAAAAGAAATTGCGGAATACATTGCCAGAAACGAACAAAATAGCACATTTACTTCGCATGGAAAAAGTGGTAAAGTAGGAGAAGAAAAATATCTAAAAAAATTCAAAAAAGATAGAGCACCTGTAAGTATAGAAGATGCACTTCGTGGTACGAATCCTAATTACGACCCTAACGATTTCCGCTATAGTGAGAATTGTCAAAGATGTGTAGCAACATATGAAATGATACGTCGAGGCTATCACGTTACAGCAAAACCTATACTATTCAAACCAGATGCGATTATGGATGATTATACATTGCCTTGGAGAAGTGCAACAAAAATAGGTTGTCCAAAAGGTTCAGGAATGGATTTGATAGAACAAAGAATGCTAGTGTATGGCGATGGTGCACGTGTAGCTGTCAGAGTTCATTGGGATGGAGAAAATTATGGACATGTTTTTATTGCGGAACAGGTAGAAGGAAAAACAATGTATATTGATCCACAGACAAACGAAGTTGATGTAAGTTACTATTTTAATTATGCAAAAAACGGTGCAACTACATTTGCAAGAATAGATAATTTGGATGTAACTGCATATATTAAAGATTGTTGTGAGGAAGTGAAAGAATGATAGCATATCAAGAGGCTTGCAAAATCGCAAAAAAAGAATTAGAAGAGTACTTCGAAACGTTTAACGAGATAACTGTAACTGAAATAGAAGAAGGATGGGTATTTGTATTTGGAAAAACAGGAGTAGATTTGACACCTGCCCCGTCAAGATTAGTTGTCAAGGAAACAGGAGAAGTAAGGTGTTTTTCAATTCCTCCGATTGCTCATTTGAAGAAATTAAAAAATGGAAAAAAAATAGAGTTTTTAGATCAGTAACCACTGGCTGTAATTGGATATGACACTTGTCGAGTAGATAGGTCAAATATCAATGGTCGGTGGTTTTCTTATATTAATTTTTAAGCAGGAGATTGAATATGAAAGTAAATATATTGGGAACAAAATATAAAATTGTTAAATCAAAGTATTCCGAAGATCCAGCTTTTGCAGAACGTGGCATTGACGGATATTGCGACCGCTATCAGCATTTGATTGTGTATTGTGATTTAGATACTGATAGCAGATGGGATAATGAACCAGAGCGAACAAAAAGAGAATGCGAAAAACTTACAATCAGACATGAAATTACACATGCTTTTCTGTTTGAGAGCGGTTTATCTGAAAGCACGCATCGTATCGATCATGGGTGGGCATGCGATGAGGAAATTGTTGATTGGATAGCATATCAAACACAGAAAATCCTTAAAGCATTTAAGGAGGCTGGTTGTCTATGAATGAACTAAAAATAAAGTGTTCCTGTGGAAAAGAGTTCATTTCAACCAAAAAGATGTTGATAGAACACAAATATGATAATGGTCTAATCGAAATCTATTATCTGTGTCCACATTGCAAGACGAAGCATCATGTATGCTGGATGAACGAAGAAGTTAAAAAGCTTCAGAAGCTGATAGATAAAGCAAGGGCACAAGGTAATACAGAATTGTGCATGGCCTTATGTGATAAAAAGAAAAACATTATGTTCATATTGAACCATGCAAGGAGGTGAGGAACGTGTATGTAAAAGTGGTTAAGTCATATTACGACAAGGAAAAGCATCGTAATATAGGAAAAGGGGAAACTATCCAGGTATCGGATAGCAGATTTCAGGAATTAAAAAAGGCAGGGATTGCAGAAAAGATTCCAGATAAAACAACTGCAAATCCGAGCAAACAGGACGCATAAGCGTTCTTTTTTTCTACCCTTTTTTACTGGTTGCAGGGAATAAAGAACAACGATAAATCCCACACCGAGAGAGTCGGAATATAAAATCTATGGAGGTATTTAAAAATGGAATGGTTAGAAACAATTTTAAAAGGAGCAAAGGTTACAGATGGAGTGCTTGATGTCAGTGGTGTGTTAGCTTCTGTCAAAGCGGAGCTTCCAAAACACTTTGTTGCAAAGTCTGATTTCAATGCCAAGACAAAGGAACTGGAAACGGCGAATGAAACGATTGGAACGCTGAAAAAGAATAATAAAGACAATGAAACTCTGCAAAGCACCATCAAAACACATGAGACAACGATCTCAAATCTGCAGAAAGAAAATGAAAACATGAAGAAAACATTTTCCCTGAAATCTGCATTGTCGGATGCTGGATGCTCAGACCCGGATTACCTTATTTACAGACATGGCGGAATCGACAAGTTCACATTTGATAAAGACGGTAAACCAGTGGATGCAGAACAGATTGCAAAAACGTACAAGGAATCACTTCCTCATATCTTCCCAACAGGACAAAAGAGAACAGACTACAGTCCTGATGGCGGTTCTGGGAGCGGAGGCAGTGTAAATCCATTTTCAAAAGAAACGTGGAATCTGACAAAGCAGGGACAGATGTTAAGAGACAATCCGGCACAGGCGAAGGAAATGGCAGCAGCAGCCGGAGTAACAATTTAAAGGAAAGGTTAAATAAGGTGAAAACATGGCAGGAACAACTTTATCTGAGGTAATTGTACCTCAGCTTTTTACACCATACGTGATTAACAGAACAATGGAGAAATCCGCACTTCTGAGAAGTGGAATTATTGTAAACAATTCGGAATTTGACAGTCTCGCATCCCAGGCGTCACCGCTTGTGAACATGCCGTTCTTCGAGGATCTGACTGGGGAGTCAGAGTCTGTAGTGGAAGGCGTAGACCTTACACCGGCAGGTATTGATTCTAACCAGGATGTGGCTGCGATCATCCGAAGAGCAAAAATGTGGAGTGCAACGGATTTATCAGCTGCACTTGCTGGAAAGGATCCGATGGATGCAATTGCAACACTGGTCGCAGAATTCTGGGCGAGAGATATGCAGAAAGAACTCGTTGCAATTCTGAAAGGTATCTTCGGGTCCTATACTAAAGGAACAGAGCCAGTGGAGACAGCTACTCCATTATCTTCGAATATTTTAGATATTTCCGGTGGCACAGATGCAGCAGCAAAATGGAGTGGCTCAGCATTTATCGATGCAGAACAGCTCCTTGGAGACAACAAAACAGCCCTCACAGGAGTAATGATGCACAGTGCAACGGAAGCTTTCCTTAAGAAGCAGAACCTGATTGATACGGTGCAGCCGTCAAACGATGTTTCCTTTGGTGTATATCAGGGAAAACGTGTTATTGTGGATGATGGATGCCCTGTTACAGGGTCTGGTTCAAATCAAATTTTCTCAACATTCCTGTTTGGCCAGGGCGCATTCGCACTTGGAAACGGAAATCCGGTTGGATTTGTTGCAACTGAAACAGACAGAGATAAAAAGAAAGGCTCAGGTGTTGATTATCTGATCAACAGAAAAACAAGTATTTTACATCCACGAGGAATTCAGTTTACAGCTCAAAATGTGGATAATAAAAAAGAAGGCCCGAAACGTGCGGAACTGGCAGATGTAAAGAATTGGCTTCCGGTATACGAACCAAAACAGATTAGAATCGTAGAATTCAGACACAAGATTTAGTTGCATAAAAGGAGGCAGGATATGAAAGATAAGATACTGCAAAGCCTGCTTTTACGTGACGGGATGCCGAGAGAGGAACTTCTTCTTGACATGATTGAAGATTGCGAAACAGACTTAATGGATATGTTGCATGTGCATGAGCTTAATCAGTCGCATGCATCTATCCTAAAAGAGCTGGTACTTATCAAAATCAATCATGACGGAGTGGAAGGAATTGGAAGCGAAAATCATAGTGGAGTATCCACCTCGTATCTGGATGATCTTCCGAAATCGCTTTTAAGAAAGATTTTTTCAAAAAGAAAATTAATGAGGTGATTAGGTGTCAATTGAAAGAGATATGAAGGAATGTACGTTGCAGAAAAAAATGTCTGCAAGGGGAAAATCAGGAGCAAAGAATTATGTCTGGAAAGACGTGCGAAAAGTACGCGTAGCGATATATAAAAACAGCGAACTGATTATATCTACCAGTGCAAGATATAAGGATTCTACTCATACTGGCCTTACTCATTGCAGGGAAATCGTGGCCGGAAAATATCGTCTGGTAAAGGATGGAGTAATCTATCAAATTATATCCAGCGACACAAATCACAGACTTACCAATCTAATACTGAAGGCGGTGGAAACAGATGTCTGATAATACACCATTCGAAGAAAGCATGAAGGAGGCCATGTCTTATATAATTGGTGTGACTGCAGGAAATGTGAAAACGGCATGTTATGTCATAGAAGCAGAGGCGAGCAAAAATTGCCCCGTCGACATGGGTATCTTGAGAGCATCAATTACGAGCGAGGTAGAAGTCACAGAGAATGAAATTATAGGACGCATAGGAAGTAATCTGGAATACGCCCCGTATGTACATAATGGAACCGGTATTTACGCTACTAATGGTGATGGCAGGAAGACACCTTGGGGATATACGGTCTTAGCAGGTAAATATAAGGGTAAGCATTTTACACATGGTCAGAAGCCTCAGCCGTTTCTTGAAAATGCAAAACTTGCAAAGAAAAATTCTGTCGAACGAATATTAGGAGGGTCAGTGGATGGAATATAGCATAAAAAACTACATTGAGAAAATGATTCCAGAGCTTGAAGGACGATTATATCCGGTAATGGTTGTAGATCCGGACTCGGGAATAAATATTGCTTATACATTCACCGATATTTCATCCGGACACTTAAACCAAAGCCAGCTTACACTCAACGTAATCTGTGATGATTATGATTCCGGAATGGAAATTCACGCTAAAATACAAGATATACTTGGAATGGAGGAGGACGATCCATTCCAGGTATTTGAGAATATCCGCTTTCGTTCGGAATTAATGTCCGGCGGAGGACGAATATATAACGAAGAAATTCAAAAATGGGAACTAAGCAAATATTACAGGATAGACTGGAGGAAGAAAGTATGAAGAAAGAAGGAGAAGAAATTGTTCTGGGTGCAGGCGAAGTCTACATGTACGAATTTGAGGGAACCAGCTTGCCGGAAAATGAAGAGGTGGAAACAGAAGAGCATAATGTAGGACATTGCAGTGGAGGTTTTACGGTAAACTACAAGCCTACAAAATATGATGTATTGAACCAGTATGAAGAAATCATAAGATCATTTATCACAAAGGAAGAAATTACAGCAAAAACAGGTATTCTTACTTGGAGATTAGAGAATCTTTCTAAACTTTCAACTGGTGAATACTCAGAAGACAAGGAAAAGAAAGTGCGTGTTCTACTGTTTACAGGAAAAGGAAGGTCGCTGAAGACTGTGTTATTCCGTTTTGTTCACGAGAAGGAAAACGGAAAGAAGATTCGGTTTACCATGATTGGTCAAGGAGGATCCGGCTTTGCGTTGGCTTTCGAAAACAAAGAACTTACAATTGATGCTGAACTAACAGCAATCAGTGTACTAGACGGATTTCTTGCAAAATTTGAGGAAGAGCTTACGGAAGAGGAAGCTACAGCAATTCTAGCTGTGTAAGCTCATGTGGAGGTTTCTATGTTAGATTTAGATAAGTATATTAATAACAACGTGGAAATAAAAGTTAGCGGACAGATTCTTCATGTAAAACAACCTACAGTAGCAATGATTGAAAAAATTGAGTGCATTGAAGAAAATCTTACGGAAGAAAATGTTCGTGATAAGAGAATGGAAGTAGCTGCAATTATGTTAAACCACAATGAGGAAGAAAAGCGGTTTTCGCAAGAAGACTTCAAGGAGTGGACGCAGGAGGCGGTTACGAAATTCATCGAAACAATGTCACTACTCAGGTATGAGGCAGAGACGGACCCAAACTAAGGATTCCCATTCCGGAAGGAGAGATTGGACAGGCGATATGTGAAAAATACTTTCCTGTAGAGGAATGGGAAAAACAGTTTCAATCAAAAACAGCAATAATTAGAAGAATAAGTAAGTATACAGGGCTCAATTTTAATGAGGTTCTGATGCTTCCTTATTCTTATTTTTTGCTTCTAAACAGAGAAAGCTGGATTGAAAGCTATGAGCAGACGCAGGAGGGAAGAGAAATATTGAAAAACTTATGGCGTCTTCAGCAGACAAAAGCAGATGAAACAGCAGTAAGAAAACACGCAGGAGGTGAATGATTTGCCCGCAGGATTAGAATTAGCACCATTGCTTACAGAGCTTAAGGTAGACACAAAGCAGTTCAAGGAAGACATGAAAAAAGCCGCCCAGCAAGGAAAAGAGGAAGCCGATAAAGTGGAAAAAAGCTTGTCGGGACTTACCAAGGCAGGGGAAGGTCTATCGAAGGTAGGTACAGCGCTTACGAAGGGGCTGACAGTTCCTGTCGTTGGATTAGGAGCTGCAACCACAAAGATGTCTGTTGATTTCGAAAGCAGCTTTGCAAAGGTCAGCACCCTCTTAGATGATGGTGTTGTTGATTACAATAACTATAAAGATGCACTTATAGACGGTTCAAATGATACAAAGGTAGCTGTGGATGAATATTCTGAATCTGTCTATCAGGCAATATCTGCCGGTGTAGATCAGAAGAAGGCAGTAGAGTTTACTACCAATGCTATGAAGCTTGCAAAAGGCGGCTTTACTTCAGGCGCATCCGCTGTGGATATTTTGACGACAGCCATCAATGGATACAATCTCAGTGCCAATGACGCCACAAAGCTGTCTGATATGCTGATTACAACACAGAATCTTGGTAAGACAACGGTAGATGAACTAAGCCAGAGCATGGGTAAGGTTATTCCGATTGCAAGTTCTGTCAATTTTGGCATGAACGAGTTGTCAGCGTCCTATGCACAGCTTACGAAAAACGGTATCGCAACTGCCGAGGCTGGAACTTATATGAAGCAAATGCTTTCAGAACTTGGAAAGACAGGGAGCGTTTCGGACAAGGCACTGCGTGAAATGGCCGGAAAGGGATTTGCAGAACTCAAAAAAGAAGGGGTTTCAACCTCTGAAATTTTGAATATGATGAGTCAGTATGCCGAGAAAAATGGTAAGACGTTAAAAGATATGTTTGGTTCAGTTGAGGCAGGTTCTGCAGCTCTTGTGCTGGCAAAGGGAAACGGAGAAGAATATAACGAAATGCTTTCTGCAATGAACAGAAGTGTCGGTGCAACACAGGATGCGTTCGATAAAATGGATGCAACTCCTGCAGAGCAACTGAAAGGGGCACTGAATGAACTTAAAAATGCAGGAATAAAATTTGGTTCTTCTTTTATCCCGATTATCACAAAAGTTACGGATGTTATTGGGAAAGCTGCAGATTATTTTGACAGGCTAACAGAAGAAGAGCAAAAGAATATAGTCAAATGGATGGCACTATCTGCAGCAGCTGGTCCTGCATTCAAAGTAGTCGGTGGTGGAATTACGACATTTACAAAGTTAAGCAGTGTTATGAGTGGTGTTAGTACGGCAATGGGAAGCCTGGAGGGTGTTGGACTGCTTGGAGGAATGGCTAATCTGTCTGCAATCTGCGCGCCACTTCTTGTAGGAGTGGCAGCTGTAGGAACCGGTATCTATGCGATACACGAGAATTCACAGTTTATGAGCCGGTCAGTCGTTGAAGCGTCTGACGAGATGTCAGGAATGGAAAAGGTAATGGCGAGGCTAAATGGTGTGCAGACACGTACAAGGGAAGAATTAGAGGAACTAGGTCTTGTACACAAGGAATTTTCGGAAGATATCAGCAAAGGATTTCAAGATGCTGTAAAGAAATCCACGGAAGAGCTTCAGGAATTTGATGTGTTCCTGAGAGAAATAGGATTCGATGATGTTATTTCACAGGAAGAAAGTGATGAATTTAACCAACGAATTTCGGATATGTGTAATCAGGCAATTAATACAATCCAAAGCAAAAAGGATGAAAGTCAGAAGTCATTAAGGGAATTGTTCATCGCGGATGATAAAATTATTGACGAGAGTGAACAGAGGGTGCTTGAGATATTATCTGCCTCAAGCGATAAACAAATCAAGGAGGTACAGACTCTAAAGGCGGAGATTTTGGCAATTAAGCAAAAGGCGGTGGATGAAAGCCGCGAAATGAACGAGCAGGAAATTGCAGATATCGAAGAGAAAACCAGACGGATTCGGCAAATAGAATTGGAGGCACTTGGCGGTACACAGGAAGAAATCATGTACGCAAAAAATGAGTTTGTCGCCAGAGTAAAAACGATGGATGCAGAGAGTGCATCAGAGCTACTACAGGAGAAAGCGAAAGCACGTGATGAAGAAATCATACAGATTAAAGCTGCTTATGATACAGAGATTGAAATGTTGAAAGCTCATTTGAATGATTACGAGGGAGAAGAAAGGGCATGTTTAGAGGAGCAGATAACGAATTTGGAGAACGATAAACAGAGAAAAATCGACATTCAAAACGATTTGTGGGATCAATACCTTGGTATTGTTAATGAGAAAAACCCAAATTTGGTAGGAGTCATCAACAAATATAACGGTGAAATTTTGAAAAATGATGATCTTAAGAATCAAGAGAGTCTGTCAAGAATGAGGTCTTATTATGATGAATTAGATAGCGTATATAGTGATGGATATTACAAAATGTACAACACGGCTACAGGTACTATGGACTTACTTCTGATTGATGTTGATGAAGCAACAAATGAAATTGTTGGCATAGTTAAATTTGGAACTGGAGAAATAGGAGCATATAGCAGACAGGTAGAAGAGAATATACGTACAATGGCCAAAAACTACAATGGTTCCTATGATCTGATGATTGATGAACACGCTAAATACGAGGAATCTTCCGGGAAATTAATCAGCAGCAATGGGATCGTTATTGGTTATATGACGGAACTAAAAGACGAAACAGATAGTACAAGACAAGGAATTGTAGACATCAATGGAACACCGTATAACATAAAAGTGAATAAGGATGGAACAATTTTAGATCTCAAAGAAATTTCTTCAGAAGCAGATTACGCAGCAAGAAATAGAAGTATCTCTATCTCTGTTTCTGGAAAAGTTTCTGGTGGAATAAGCAGTGCTATAAACGATGTTACAAGAGGCTTAAGCCATTATAATGGGCTCGACAATGTTCCTTATGACGGATACAAGGCTATTTTGCATAAAGGTGAACGAGTTCTTACGGCTGATGAGAATAAGCAATATTCAGGTAGTGTCGTGCAAAAGACTGAGCAAGCACCAAAGACCCTACATGCAACTATCAATATGAATAAGCAGCAGTTCCTTGATGTGTTCGTTCCAATTTTTGAAGATGCAATCACTGTGAATGCAGAATTAGCAGGAAGGGGTGTATAGGATTGGAAAATGCAACAAATTATGTCGGAATCCAAATCGGAGATTACCATACATGGGGCGATTTTCAACTGTATCTCAATTCCGTATACATCGGAGAGGCAATACAGGAACGAAATACGGTAGACATTCCGGGAAAAGGAACCGTAGTATTAAGTGATTTCTTGGATTATCCTGTGTACAAGGACCGTACATTGTGGTTCGAATTTGACGTAGAGGATGGTGGTTTTCCAGGATACTACAAAGATGGTTCTGAGCTTAAAAATGCTTTGCATGGAGAGAATAAAAAAATCATTCTTGATGAAGATAGTGATTTCTATTGGTTTGGGCATGTATCTGTTGATGTACAGAAAAGGAATTCTGTCATCAGTGCAGTGACGATAGCCTGCACAGTGCAACCCTACAAGTTAAAAAAGGAAAAAACATCCGTAACCTTATCTGTTGCCGGCGAAACGACAGCTGTATGCAATAACCTTAAGAAGCATGTGGTGCCTACGATTCTTACTGATGCAGAGTTTCGTATTGAATTCGAAGGGATATCCTATGCTGTGCCGGCAGGGGAAAGTATTGTTCCGGATATCCTGTTTAAATCCGGGGATAACATTCTTCGGTGTTATGGAACAGGAAATATCACATTTTTATATCAGGAGGGAAGTCTGTAATGTATAAATGCTATTTAGACGGAGAACTTCTGTATCACCCGAATATGACATACGAACTTCCCTTGGCAAGGGCAAGGCTAAAAATGGAAGTCAACAAAACCGGTACTTTTGTTTTTACCATTTACAAAAACAATGCGAAGTATGGAAGCATAAAGAAAATGAAATCCATGGTAAAAGTGTATGACGATAATGACAGACTATTCCGTGGGCGTGTGCTGAATGCCAAGCGTGGGATGTATAACGAACTGCAGGTAACCTGTGAAGGGGAGCTTGCTTTTTTCTTGGATTCCGTAGTAAGGCCGTATCAGTTTGAAGGTACAGTGGAAGAGTATTTCAGATTCTTTGTGAATACACATAATTTCCAAGTGGATGAAGAAAAGCAATTTAAAATAGGCATTTGTACCGTTACGGACCCAAATGATTACATTGTGCGAGCAAATAGCAATTGCACAAAGACCTTGAACGAAATGAAGGAGAAGCTGGTGGGTCTTCTCGGCGGCTATCTTTGGACCAGAGAGGAAGAGGATGGAGTATATATTGATTACCTAAAGGACTTCGATAAATTGAATCAGCAGCCCGTGAAATTCGGGGAAAACCTGCTTGATTTTGAAGAAGTAATAAAGGGCTCAGACATTGCCACTGCAATCATACCCTATGGCGCTAAATTAAAAGACGAGGAAGGAAATGAGACCGGAGAGCGACTCACAATTAAAGATATCAATGATGGAATCGATTATGTTTATTCCCAGGAAGCTGTGGACAAGTATGGATGGATTATTGATACGGTTGTCTTTGACGATGTTACCCTTCCATCAAATCTCAAAAGGAAAGCGGAAGAGGAACTTGCAAATCGCATCCATCTCACTCAGACCATTGAACTGTCGGCCGTAGATCTTCATGCATTGAATTTAAAGATTCAGAGTTTCCGGCTTGGGTATTACACGCAAGTAGAAAGTGAACCACATGATTTCAATGATTTGTTCCTAACAAGGAAGCTATCCATCAACATTTTGGATCCGGCAGACAGCAGCCTTTCACTTGGAGATGAACGTCGTACTTTCGTAGATAAACAAGTCGAAAATGACAAAATTATCCACGGACTTATCGGGAAAGTCGTAGAGGATTGCGAAACCATGGTAGGGGAAAGCGTGCAGATTATTGAGAGCCGTACATCTTCCAAGATAGAGCAGATGTCAGATGAGATTATATTGCAGGTCGGCACAAGCTACTACACAAAGGGAGACATTGAGGCGATTGTCAAGGAATTAAAATCCAGCATCGCACAGACTGCAGAAGGCATTCAGATTGACATCTCGAAGCTTGATAAGGACCTGCAGGACAAATTTAATCTGATTAGCAAATATTTTACATTTGATATCGACGGTCTGACAATTGGACAGGTTGATAATCCCTATAAAGTTGTAATCGATAACGACCGGTTCAGCATGATGGTAAATGATATTGAGGTGCTATGGATTGCAAATGGAGAAGTACATGCACCGGAAATCACAGTAGAAAGGAAAATGACTGTATTGGGATATATCAGCGAGATGGATGAGGAAGGTAGAGTTAATGAATACTATGTAGGAGGTGATTTCTAATGGCAAAAGATGGAACATTCAAATCAGGAAATGCAACCGGATTTAGCAACTGCCCTCGAAACATACGGGTGGAATGGTCTATAAAGCAGAGCGTAACTGACAATTCATCAACCTTCTATTGGAAGGCTTTTGCAGAAAACTATGGGAGCAGCTGGGTAAAAGCAGGACCTGTGATGGTAGTAATCAATAACACTACCGTGCTAAATATTACAGGGAGATTCCAGATGTCTGCGAATCAAAGTCTTGGTTCCGGTTCGATTTCAATAAAGCATGATTCGGATGGGAAAAAGAAAATCAATGTAAGCATAAGCGCTGCTATTTATTCATCAAGCGTAAACAGCACTTGTGCTGACACGATTACACTTGATGATATTCCAAGAGCCAGTTCGTTTGGCGAAATCGTAGGAAATATGATTGGAAGCAGAATTGCTGTAAACATTGAAAGAAACAGTTCTTCGTTTACTCATCAATTTTGGTATAAGGTCGGGTACAGTGAGTGGTTTAATCTTGGCACAGGTCATGGCACATATTTAGAATTCACTCCGCCGATGGATTTGTGTGGGCAATTTCCAAACGAATCCAAAGGTACCATGCAGCTCTGCATCAGAACCTTTCATGGTACGCAGAGAATCGGAAATGATGTATATAAGAATGTAACGGTGTATGTACCGGATACTGTGAAACCAACTGCTTCGTTAAAAATGTCAGATGCGAACGGATATTTCGCAATGTACGGAAAATATATTCAGACTAAATCGGCCGTACATGCTGTAATTAATGCTTCAGGTGCTTACGGTTCTACAATTTCTTCTTATAAGACGGAAATTGACGAAAAGACATATGCGAAAGCAGAGTTTACCACAGATGTAATCGCAGGAAGCGGAACATTAGATATTCGTGTAACTGTAACAGATTCAAGAAAACGAACAGTGGTCATTCAGCAGACAATAGAAGTCTATGAGTACAAGGCACCGAAAATTACGAAGGTGTATGCAAAACGCTGTCAGCCAGATGGAACCAAACATAGTTCAGGGGCTTATCTTGGAGTAAACTTTGCATGTGAAATTACACCTTTAGAAGGAAAAAATACAGCGAAGTACAACATTTATTACAAAAAGAATACAGAAGATGTCTATAGCATAATGATTTTGAGTGCGTATCAGAATCAGTACAGTGTAGATGATGGAAGATTTGTGTTTGCAGCAGATAAAAAATCGACTTACGATATCATACTTCGTATTACCGATAAATTCGGCACCGTGGAAAAGCAGATATATGGTCCGTCAGTTCAGCCGTTTCTGTCAAGATTTAGAAACGGACTTGGTGCAGCATTTGGAAAACTTGCAGAGCTGGAAGGAGTATTTGATATCGGCTTTAAGACGCGTTTCAGTGGTGGACTGCTCCGCCTGGTGCTTGATAATGGAACGGACTTGAATGAGATGACGATTCCAAATACATATGCAGGACGCGATTCATCATCTGCAGGGTACCTGAATTGTCCCGTGTCGGATGGAAAGTTTATATTACTGGTGGAAAGTGCCGGTGACAGTGGAGAAATCTTTCAGAGACTTACTACATGTGATAAGGAGAATTCGCTGACCTATGAGAGATTTTTCTATGATAATGAATGGAGTGAGTGGATGTCAACAAAGAAAAAGGTTGTAACCGCCCAAGTTACTCGTACAATTACACTTCCGACAAATGCCTACTGTCAGCCTTACACACATTTTCAAGGAGGAATAGCCATTCCAAAAGAGAACATTGAAAAATATGGGGAAATAGTAAATGTACATGCGGTCAATGCAGCTTATGTACCGATTCCTGTTCGATTTACGAAAAGTGACAATACGTATTCAATAGCTTCAACCACAGCAGGCAATACCGTATATGTCATACATGCAAAATTAGAATAGCAAGTAGCTGGAAAAAGTGATAAAGCCATCATTATGTTAGGAAAAATAGGTGATAAATATGGAAATCAGAGCAAGACCATAGAGGTCTTTTTATTATGCAGAAAATTGCGCCGGCTAGGGCCGGCAGAAAGGAAAAGACATTGTATATTGATATAAACACAATCACTACGACTGCGAGTGTTGTAACAGCACTTGTGGTCATTTTTTCTGCTGTTTTCGCGGTGTACAAATGGTACTTAAAGCAAAATAAGCAGGATGAAGAAATTGAGAAAATGAAAGCAGAACAATGCCTGCTTACATACGGCATCTTAGCGTGTTTGAAAGGGTTAAAGGAACAGGGATGTAATGGACCTGTTACAGAGGCGATTAAAAAGATTGAGAAGCATATAAATAAACAGGCACATAATCAGGAGGATTAAATTATGAACATGGAAATTTTTGTACAGTATGTAACTTATGCACTAATGGCAATCGGTGTGCTGGCGTTTCTGGTCAGTATCATTACGCAGGTAATTAAGGAACTGCCGGTGTTGAATCGGATCCAGACAAATGTGGTGGCATTAGCCACATCGATGATTTTATGCCCGGTAGCGGTTGTTGTCGCCTGTCAGTATTTTAAAATTACGATTACTTGGTACTATGTATTCGCATCTTTTATTGCTGCGTTTATTGTGTATTTAGTCAGCACAGGCGGATGGGAGCGAGTATCTGAAATGTGGAAAAGGACAAAATATAATAAGAAATAGGCGGAGGGCGAGTGACATCGTCCTCTTTTGTGCGACGTCGCACAGGAATTATGTTAGGAGTGAACACTATGGCAGAAAAGAAAATTGTAGTAGCATTAGATGCTGGGCATGGAATTAATACTCCGGGCAAACAAACACCGGATGGGATTAAAGAGTGGACCCTGAATGACAGAGTCTGTGATAAAATTACGGCAATGCTTACAAAAGATTATGATGTGGTAGTTATTCGAACAGATCATAATGAGGGAAATGTAGACGAGAGCCTTGCAAGTCGTTTGAAAGAATATATGAATGCGGATAACGTGGTAGTATTTGTATCAATTCATCACAATGCATATAATGGAAAATGGAACAATTCTACAGGTGTAGAAGTATTTACGGATAAGAATCCAACTCAAGATGACATACGGCTTGCAAGTTGCATCTATCACAGATTAGTGGAATACACTGGTCTGAAAGGTCGTGGAATTAAAAAAGAAAATTGGTATGTAATTAATCAAAATAAAATTCCTGCAGTGCTTGTAGAAGGTGGATTTATGGATTCCAATATTGACTATAAAGTTATTACCTGTGAGAAAGGACAAGACGGCTATGCTAGAGCCGTTGCTGAAGGATTGGTGGAGTTTTTAGGATTACAGAAGAAAGCTACATCTGGATGGCAGAAAGATTCAAAAGGCTGGTGGTACAAAAATAAAGACGGAAGCTATCCAAAGGCGCAATGGCTCAAATTAGACGCATGGTATTGGTTTGACGCAAATGGTTATGCCGTATGCAATACGTGGAAATTCATCAACGAAAAATGGTATTATTTTAAAAATGATTGTCGCATGGCTACGGGTTGGATAAAACTAGAAAATAAATGGTACTATTTGAGTGACAGCGGAGCAATGGTTACTGGATTACAGAAAATCAATAACTCACTTTATTACTTCGCAGATGACGGCCGCATGTGTTACACAAATGACAACGGCGCATTGGTATGAAATATGTAGAATGATAAGTTGAATAATTCGGAAAAGAATGGTAGACTAAAAAAAGGAACACCACCTTAGTTATTAATTTAGCTAAGGTGGAGCTTTTAATGATTAGGTATAGTTTACATGTTCTTTCGATTTGGTCAACCAATTCGGACACGTGACACGCCGACCGTCACAGTACTGCGTCAAAATTGGCTGTCTGACATTCGGGCGGGAAAGATAATCAGCAAAAAGTTCATCTACGATTGCGGAGATGTTTTCAAAAATATTTCGTTCCGGAATCCATTTGTGGTCAAAAGCGGTAGATGAAGTAATTGTAAAATCATATCCTTGGTTCCGGTACCATTCTGTGTAAACACGGTTAAGCGTAAAGGACATAATTGCAAGCACATTTGCCCGTATAGTGCTGTCAGGCCATGTGGCATAGATTTCGCTGGATGCAACATTTTTGATATAGTCTTTATATTTTACATAATAATTCTGTGCAGTATTGTCTCTTGGCGAACCGTCATGTACGACGATATATTCCGGCACTACGACACGGCTAAGTACGATTTCGCCTGTTTCATTGAGAGGTTTGATTTCAGCCTCGGGAATTTTTGGCGGATATTCACCGTATAACGTGTGGGCAGGGATGACAAATACTTCTTCTGCTTCGCCCGGAGTCGTTATGGGACGCAAGGATACATTTTGAACAGCAGTAACATCGGCAAGGATTTCAGCTCCAGAGATGCTGACCGGTTCATATCCTGGTGCAGATACTTCTAAGGTGTATTCTGAATAAGGCTGTAATTCTATACTCGGATTCAGACTATATTCTAAAGGCGGTGCGTCAAGTTCTAACGTTTCTGTCTGACCGGAAGAATTAGTAGTAACCTGCTCCAACATAGACTCCGGAACTCCGGTATAGGAAATCCCGATAGTTGCACCCTCAATAGGTGTGGAGTTAATGCTGGAAGTTGTGTTAATCTGAAGACGGCCTTTATCAATATTATTGTTCGTTGTTTGTGTTGCGGTAATATATTTCATGAAATACCTCAAAGGGAATCTATTACTGTTATTTTATTCAATAATTGGGAAAGTGTGTAAATATAGGAACAAATATGATTGTAATTGTGTGTATAGATGATGATAACGGAATGATGTTCAATAAACGCAGACAAAGCAGAGACAGAGCGGTTATTGAAGATATTTTAAGTATGGCCGGAGAGAAAACAATATGGATTCAGAAGTTTTCAGCTCCTTTGTTTGAAAAGTTTGAAAAAAATGTTATGATAGATGATGAGTTTTTTGATAAAGCAAAAGAGGGGGAATTTTGCTTTGTGGAGAATTGTTCTATATTGCCGGTTTTAGAACGGGTAGAGAAAATTGTAGTTTATCGATGGAATCGCGAATATCCAGCGGACTTATATTTTGATGTAGATCTAAGCCAATGGAATGTAGGGGACAGCAGTGAGTTTCAGGGCTTTTCACATGAGAGGATTGTAAAAGAAATTTATATTAGGGGAAATTAATATGAGAAAAATAATGATGATATGGTGTATGCTGTTTGTGATGCTGATGGTAACTGCCTGTGGAGATTCCTTGAAATCCAGCATGAATCAGAACCAGCAGACGCAAACGATAAGCATTGAGGAAATACCGGAATATACTGGTGAACCTTATGTGGTAATTGGGGACAATGAGCCGGACTTTACAGAGGAAGAACTTCAGTCGGATGCTTATGAATTTTATAGTGAATTGGATGAAGACGGTAAGTGTGGCGTGGCTCAGGCCAACATTAACAAAGAACTGATGCCAACCGAGGACAGAGAGAATATTGGACAGGTGAGGCCAAGTGGATGGAAGACGGTCAAATATGACAATGTAGAGGGAAAATACCTATATAATAGATGTCATTTGATTGGGTTTCAACTGACCGGTGAGAATGCAAATGAGAAAAACCTGATTACAGGAACACGTTATATGAATACGGAAGGAATGCTGCCATTTGAAAATATGGTGGCTGACTATATAAAAGAAACAGGGAACCATGTGATGTATCGGGTAACACCGATTTTTGACGGCAGTAATCTGGTGGCTTCAGGTGTCCAGATGGAAGCCCGGTCTATAGAGGATGATGGAGACGGGATTCAGTTCAATGTATATGTGTACAATGTTCAGCCGGGAATCGAGATTGATTATTCCACAGGAGAAAGCCGGCTGGCTGATGAAAAAGATAGCACAGAAGACATAGAGGAGAATCATACATACATTTTAAATAAAAACAGTAAAAAATTCCATCTGCCAGCTTGTTCAGGAGCAGCGGAAATAAAAGCAAAGAATAGAGAAGAGTACAAAGGCAGCAGAACGGTAATCATACAGCAGGGTTATGAGCCTTGCAGAAAATGTAATCCATAAATGCCAGAAATGAGGCGGAGCACAGATGAAGAATAAGATTAAACAATTTGCAAAGGGCGATTTCAAAATAGAACGGCCTGATATCCGATTTTCGGAGACACATATTATTTTCTCAGTGAGTGAAGGAGAAGTATATCAGGGGAATTTTACTATTGAAAATCAAAAAGACGGAGATATTAGAGGACTCATATATTCGTCTTCTTTTCGTGTACATTTTATGGGGCAGGGCTTTGAAGGAAATCCAGTCAAAGTAAATTTCACATACGATAGCACAGGACTTTTACCGGGACAGATTGAAAATGAGAAAATAACGGTTGTCTGCAATGGTGGTGAATATGAATTAGCATTTACTGCAATGATTGAAAAACCGTTTATCATGACTGCATATGGAAAAATTCAAAATATGGCAGATTTTAAGCGTCTGGCAGTCAAAGACTTTACAGAAGCAAGAAGGCTGTTTCGTACCAGACAATTTTATGATGTTTTGAAATATGAAAGCAGCAGGGTACGAAATCTGTATGACCATATGCGAAGATGGTCTTTGGACGAACAGGCGCTGGAAGAGTTTCTGGTTGGAACAAAGCAGAAAGAAAAGATTTTTTTGACGATTTCAGACGAGTCAGTAGAGTGGGAGGATATTTTAGACACCAAGAAAGACTGGATTGAGATTACGAAAAACACATGGGGATATCTGCCGATTCGGATTTATTCGGATGCTGATTTTATTGTACCGAACCAGAGCGAGATTACGACTGAAGATTTTCCGGGCAGTACGTATCGTCTGGGATATCTTATTAAGAGCGAGTTTCTTCATTCGGGTATTAATTATGGAAGGATTATGATCGAGACTCCGCATGAGACACTCAAAATAGAAATAAAAGTACACCAATATTCGAAAAAGAATCCGGCATTCGGAATGCAGGGAATGATAGCGGGACAAGGACTGAAAGAATATCTTGCATGTATATCGGGGAAGATGGATTTGAATGTCTGGGTGGAGAAGACACTTGGCAGAATCAAGGAGCTTCGCAGCATGGAGCCGGATAATGAATACTATATCCTGCTGCAGGCACATGTCTGTCTTCGTGGAAGGAGAAATGAAGATGCGAGATGGCTGTTAGAAAACAATAATATGGGCAAGTTTGTGATTGGAAGAAAGTTGGAGATCAGTGCATATTATATGTTTTTGAATGCAATTCTGAAAAAAGAAGTAAGTTACACGAATAGAGTAATCGAAGAGTTGAACAGGCTCTATATTAAGTATCCGCATTCATGGCAGATTTTGTGCATGTTGATTAATCTGGACACAAAGTATAGAAACTATGGTGACAGAATTAAGATGCTGGAAAACCAATATTACAGTGGAGCAAACCAGATTCTATTTTTAGCGGAGAGCTATATTTGTTTTCAAGAGAAGGTATTGCTTCTCCGGAAATTTGATGCATTTGAGATTCAGGTGCTGAATTTTGCGACAAAATATAAGATAATTACAAAAGAACTGGCACTGCATGCGGCAGACTTAATCGGCCAGCAGAAAACATATAATAAAAAGTTGGTTCAGATTTTAAAACATGCGTACAAAATGTATGACGAACCACGAATTCTGACGGCACTTTGTATGCAGCTGATTAAGGGCAATAAAATCGGAAATGACTATTTTAGATGGTATGAGAAAGCTGTGCAGCAGGAATTAAAGATTGCACAGTTGTATGAATACTATATGATGTCAATCAATGCACAGAGAGTAAAGGGTGCATTCCCAAGAATGATTTACCTGTATTTTATGCATGGAATCAATTTGGACTATAAGAGAACAGCCCTCCTCTATGCCAATATTTTGACATATGAAGATGAGGATAGTGATGTGTATAAACACTATCAGGAAGAAATTAGCAGATTTGCAAAGGAACAATTGCAAAAAAGACATATTAATGATGCGTTAAGAATTGTCTATACCCGTTTTCTGAGAGAAAGTGAAATGTCTCCAGAGGACATGGAAGCTTTGTACGACATCTGCCATGCGTACTATGTTAAGACTCCAAGAAAAGATATCAAGTATGTGTTTGTGATTGAAAAGGATGGCAGGATTGTTCAGAGAACGGCATATACAGAAGATGGCGCCAAGATTTATTTGTATGATAAGGATGCACGTATTGTGTGGGAAGCCCAAAATGGAGTGCATTATACAGACTCGGTTTCTTATGACATAAGACGGCTGTTCTACGAGCGTAAGTTTGTTTCCATGTGTGAAAAATGCCGGAAGAGTCAGGAAATATCAGGCCAGAATGAAGTGACAGTGCCGGTAACCTTTGATAATCTAAAGGCATATGGTATGAATGCTTTTGATGAACAGGAGACGTTTTTGTTATGCACAAGACGGATTCGGGATAAAGAATATGAGGAAGATGAATTTCTGGTTTACCTTAGTTTCGAGCTATTGAAAAGGGGACAGTATGACAAAGCATTACTGACTTATCTGGCACGGTTTTACTGTGGTGCCACCGGCGATATGAAACGAGTTTGGAAAACTGCCAGGGAATATGGCATACAGACCTATGATTTGGCAGAACGTATTATTACGCAGATGCTTTTTTCAGAAACGATGTTTTGTGAGGAAGATATTTTTGAAAATTATTATGAGGGCAAACCATATTTCCGTTTGAAACAGGCATATCTCGCATATGTTTCCAGAATGTATATCATTTCAGACAGAGAAATTGGAAAAAATCTGATTCAGATTATCCTAAAAGAGTATTCGGAAAGGGAATATCTGACTGATATCTGTAAGGTGGCAGTTTTAAAATACTACTCAGCAGAAGAGTATCCATTGGAGCAGAAGGAAGTACTACACAATTTTTTGTGTGAGTTATGTGAAAAACAAATGGTTTTTGGATTTTATCTCACATATCCGAAAGAATGGCTTCAGGAAGTTCTGTTATACGATAAAGTGATTGTGGAATATAAGGCTGATGAGGAAAGCAGGGTAAGAATCTGTTATCAGATTAACCGGAATGAGACGGAGAGTGTAGATTACCAGTCTGAGACACTGCAGCCGGTATATGAAAATATATATATCAAAGAGTTTGTTTTGTATGGAGGCGAACAGCTAAAATACTATTTTAAGGAAACAAACGATGAGAAGGAATATGTGACAGCAAAAATGATATGTAAACAGACAGATAAGATTTCATACAAAGGAAAATATGGCCGGCTCAATTATATTGCGAGTCTGCCGGAAGAAGAGAAAGAACAGGCAATGCTGGAATACCGGCGGGAAGAGAATCTTGCAAAGAGACTGTTTTTTATGTGTTAAGGAAAGACAAAGGAGGAAGCGGGGCGTGGCAGAAAGTATAATTGGATACGATTTGAATGAAAAAAATTGCCAGATTAGTTATTATAATGACGAACGGCAGGAGCCTCAGACAATGGAAGTGTCCTCGGATCATTATCAGATTCCCTTAATTATAGGCAAACGAAACGATATGTGGGTCATTGGAAATGCAGCAAGACGTTTTCAAGCGACAAAAGAAGGGGATGTGGCAGAGGATTTGCTCAGAAAAACACTGAACCAGGAGAAAGTAGAGCTTGGCAGCGAGACATTTGAAGCAGTATGGCTACTTGGAAAATTTGTTGAATTGTCTCTGGAAAGATTTTCGGAAATCGGACACCTTGTGTTTGCAGTTCCGAAGATGGATATTGATGTGGTTCGGATTCTTAAAGGGGTTGGACAGCGTGCCGGTGTTGCGAAAAGCAATGTCTATGTGCAGGATTATAAGGAAAGTTTCTGCAATTATATGTTTTATCAGCCAAAAGAGTTGTGGCAGTATGAGGCGGCGTTGTTTTATTGTGAGCAGAGTGAAGTGCGTGCGTATATGCTGAAAAAACTTCGCACAGGGTTTGGAAAAGGAAAGGACACTTTCGTGACCGTAGATGAAGTGGCAAGTGCCCGGATGGAGGAACTTGCTGCCGTATATCCGGTGTTAAATGTTGACCGGGCCAAGGATGCAGATGCATGTTTTAAACAGTTTGTGGAGAGTGTGTTTAACAAAAAGTTGGTATCATCAGTTTTTCTTGTGGGAGAAGGATTTGAAAATAACTGGTATCCACAGTCATTGAAAGTACTATGTAATGGCAGAAGGGCATTTATGGGAAACAATCTTTACAGCAAAGGTGCATGTTATACGTCATATAGAAGAAGTCTCCCGGAGAACGAAGGACCGATTTATCTTGATGAGACAAAGATGATGGATCAGATATGTCTGAAAATGCGTATTCAGGGGAAGGACAGCTGGTATCCTTTGGTGTCATGGGGGACAAGATGGTATGAAGCAGATACACAGTGTGAGGTATTACTGGAAAATCTGGAGGATATTGAAATTCACATAGAGCCGCTTGCGGGAACAGGAGTACAGGTGGAGAGGCTGTCAGTGGAAGGACTCCCAAAAAGAAGTCCATATACACTGCGTCTTAAGATACAGATTTTGTTTTTAGATGAGAAAAACTGTAAAATCAGTTGTCAGGATATGGGATTTGGAGAATTTTTCCCTGCAACCGATTTTTATGTAGAGAAAGAGATACATTTAGGAGGAAACAATGGGCAGTTTAATTCTTTGTCATAAAAAGAAAGCCAGACAACCATACGAGATTACGAGAATACATCGTAAAATATATACAATGGAAGAACTGTGTTACTATCTATGTAATCATTTGTATCTGATTGACTATACATTGACAAACGAGCAGCTATGTGACTGGCTTGAGCAGGAACTAGAACTTAGAGAACTAGCACAGAATCTTAAACAGTCTCTGCAGCAGCATGTGTCAGTAGAACAGTTCGTGCTTGCGATTCTGGCATATACATCGATTTACACGACGGAAGAGTTGAAAAGGATTAAGAGTACATTAGAAGCATTAAAACACCAGAAACCGGTTGAGAGACAGAAGTATAAAGCAGATAATCTTCTGGAAAGCGGTGCAATGAAGTCTGCTATTCTTATTTATCAGTCCATTCTTCATGATGAGCAGGATGAAACGATGGACAAGAAATTTTATGGCAGGGTGTATGCTTGTCTGGGTGCTGCGTATGGACGTATGTTTCTGTATCGAGAAGCAGCAAAGATGTATGAGACGGCTTTTCAAATCTGTGAGGAAGAAGCGATGTTAACTGCATATATGTATGCATGCTCGCGGTGCATGTCAGAAGATGAATACCAAAAACTTCTGAAAAAAAGTCCGGTATATGCTGAGGCAGACGAAAAGCTTAAGGAGGAAGTAAAGGCGTCTTTAGAAAGTGATTATATAGCACCGATAGATAAACAGATACTGGATGCGTGGAAAAGTCAGTATAGAAGATTGGGGACAGGAGAAATTTAACACTCTATGATGGATTATAAGTTATTATTAGATACTGCAGTTCTGGCAGGAGAAATAATGTTGTCAAGTGGTGCGGAAACATATCGTGTAGAGGACACCATGTATCGCATCCTGAATACATCACATGCAAAAAATATTGAGGCATTGGCTTTGATGACAGGAATTGTGGTAACGGTGGATACGGATGATATGCAGCAGCCGATTACTGTGATGAAAACGGTAAATAACCGCTCTACAAATTTGAATAATGTGATTAAAGTAAATGATATTTCCCGTAAATATTGTAATGGTCAGTATACTTTGGAAGAAGCTTATGAAAAAATAAAGCATGTAAGAGAAAAACAGTATAGCCGGATGATTTATAATCTCGCAACAACTGGTGTGGCAGCCGGTTTTGCCATGATGCTGGGAGGCAATGCGCTGGATGTGATTGTCACAACTATTGTAGGAATAACGATGGCAACCGTGATTACACTTGGGAAAATTACAAAGATGAATTCAACTATTATAGATATTCTTTCGGGAATGTGTATTGCAATACTGACAATTGCATTGAGAGACCAGATGGTGCCGCAGATTAATATGGATATCATTATTATCAGTGCAATCATGCCAATTGTACCGGGAGTAGCAATTACGAATGCAATTCGCGATACCCTGTATGGAGACTATATCTCAGGTTCAGCAAGAATGTTGGAGGCATTTTTAAAAGCCAGCTCCATTGCAGTAGGGGTCGGAGTAGGTATGGCATTGTATGGTCCGGTCTTGGGAGGAAGTGTCATATGATGATTAAAGTAATAGGGGCATTTCTTGCAATCTTTGCATTCGCTGTTATTCTGGAGACACCTAGAAAATATCTATGGTGTGCAGGGTGTGTAGGAGCAGTGGGGTGGCTGGCTTATCTTCTGAGTGGGAAACTGGGAGCGAACGAGATTTTTGCAACCTTTATTTCAGCACTTGTCATTACCATGGTTTCACATATTTTCGCAAGGATATTCAAAGCGCCGGTAACCGTATTTCTGATTGCTGGAATTCTGCCGACCGTTCCGGGGGCAGGGATGTATCGTATTGTATATCACGTTATTGCAGGAAACCAGGAGTTGGCAAGTTTTTATCTGACAACCACACTGGAACTTGCAGGTGTAATTGCTATTGCTATTTTTCTTGTTGATACTGTTTTTCGCGTTTTTTCGAAAGAGTGGAAGAAAAATGAATAAGAAAAAAGAAAAAAATTCAAAAATAAATGTGAAATCCTTAAAATTTAAAAAATATCGAATAAAAATGCAAGAAATCATTGATAAAAAATCAAAAATCGTATAGAATACTCTCAATGAATAATGAGGAGGTCATAACATGCCAGCGTATAAGGATTTAAGCAGAGAAGAATTATTAACGATTAAGAGTGAATTAGAAGCCCGTTTTAAGGAGATTAAGGACAAAGGTTTGAAATTAGATATGTCCCGTGGAAAACCATCCCTTGCACAGTTAGATCTTGCAATGGGGATGATGGATGTATTGGATTCTACAACGGATTTGACATGCTCCGAGGGAGTTGACTGCAGAAACTATGGAGTATTAGATGGAATTCAGGAAGCGAAACAGCTTCTTGCAGACATGACAGAAGTTCCGAAAGATAATATTGTGATTTTCGGTAATTCTAGTCTGAATGTGATGTACGATACAATCGCACGTTCTATGACACATGGTGTTATGGGAAGTACTCCGTGGTGTAAGTTAGATAAAGTAAAATTCTTATGCCCGGTACCAGGATATGACAGACATTTTGCAATCACAGAGCACTTTGGAATTGAGATGATTAATGTTCCAATGACGGAGGAAGGTCCTGATATGGATATGGTAGAGGAGTTAGTAAGCACAGATGAGGCAATCAAAGGAATCTGGTGCGTACCAAAATATTCTAATCCACAGGGTATCACGTATTCTGACGAAACCGTGCGCCGTTTTGCAAAATTAAAACCAGCAGCAAAAGACTTTAGAATTTTCTGGGATAACGCATACGGCATCCACCATTTATATGAAGATAAGCAGGATTATCTCATCGAAATTCTGATGGAATGTAAGAAAGAAGGTAATCCGGACATGGTATACAAATTCTGTTCTACATCTAAGGTAAGCTTCCCGGGTTCCGGGGTGGCAGCAATCGCAGCTTCTACAGCAAACCTTGTAGATATCAGAAAACAGATGAGCATTCAGACAATCGGTCACGATAAACTAAACCAGCTCCGTCATGCACGTTTTTATAAAGACATTCATGGTATGGTAGAGCATATGAGAAAACATGCGGATATACTTAGACCAAAATTTGAGACAGTTTTAGATGTACTTGAAAGAGAATTAGGTGGTTTGGAAATCGGAAGTTGGATTCGTCCAAGAGGCGGTTACTTCATTTCCTTTGATGCTTTGGAAGGATGCGCAAAAGCAATTGTTGCAAAGGCTAAAGAGGCTGGTGTAGTTATGACAAATGCAGGTGCAACGTTCCCATATGGAAAAGACCCGAAAGACAGCAATATCCGTATTGCACCGTCTTATCCAACACCGGAAGAACTTGCAATGGCAGCAGAGATCTTCGTACTAAGTGTGAAATTAGTAAGTATTGATAAAATTTTGGAAGAAAAAACGGCATAGAATCTATAAAAGCGTGACGTGATGGTCACGCTTTTCGATTGATAAATTTGTTTATAAGAAGGGAAACCCGGAAGTGGCAGAGATAGAAATGAAAGATTTGATTTCAAAACAAGGTGATGACAAGCGAAGAGTGCTGGAACTTGCTCTGGAGGCGGGGCGAATACTGCTTCAGAATGGTGCAGAGATTTTTCGCGTGGAAGAGACGATTGACAGGATTTGCAAGAAATTTGAAATAGATGAGGTAGATTCATTTGTTTTAAGCAATGGAATCTTTCTCACAGCTTATTATAATGGCACAGAAAGTTTTGCAAAGGTGAAACATATTCCAATGTGTGGAATTCATCTTGGAATCGTGACAGAAGTAAATCATCTGTCAAGAGAAATTTCAGAGGGGAAAGTTAATGTCGAGGAGGCATTTATACGTTTGAAAGAAATTGAACAGATGCCGCCGAAAAAGAGTTACAAATTAATCATGGCTGCCGGACTTGGAAGTGGCTTTTTTTGCTATCTCCTACAAGGTAATGTTATGGAATGCTTCATGGCGTTTGTGATAGGAATGCTGCTGTATGTGTTTGTTCTTTTTGCACATCAACATGAGCTTTCTAAAATTCTTGTGAATATGATTGGCGGCATCATTATTACAGTACTCGCATTGATAGTGACGAAAATTCCGACACCGTTTCCCATGACCGTGGATAAGGTGATTATCGGTGCAATTCTGCCGTTGGTTCCGGGAGTAGCTTTTACGAATGCCATTCGTGATATCGCAGACAGTGATTTTATCTCAGGAACTGTGAGAATGATAGATGCCATTTTAGTATTTGTATATATTGCAATCGGCGTGGGATTTGTTTTATCTGTGTATCATACCATTTTAGGAGGTGCAGCAATATGATAGCAAATATGATTTGTGCATTTTTAGGGACGATTGCATTTTCTGTAGTATTTAATGTGCATCGGCGATTTTATATATGTTGTGGGCTGACCGGAATGGCAGGATTTATGTGCTATTATCTGATGTTAAATTATACTTCGGTTGCAATTGCCTCGTTTTTGGGAACTCTTGTGATTGTATTACTTGCCAGAATTTTTGCAGTATGGAAAAAATGCCCCATTACGGTATTTCTTGTTTCGGGAATCTTTCCGTTAGTTCCAGGGGCAGGGGTCTATTATACTGCATACTATTTTGTGACGAACAATCTGGCGATGGCATTGGAAAAAGGAATTGAATCGATTAAAATTGCATTTGCAATTGTTTTGGGAATTGTATTCATCGTTTCACTGCCGAAGGAATGGTTTCAAAAGAAAAATATTGCCAGGTAATAGTAGTTGTTATATAATAAAATTTAGCGAAAGCAAAAGAGAACAGGAGTGTTAGGGAAATGAGTAAGGTAAGAACAAGATTTGCACCAAGTCCGACCGGCAGAATGCATGTAGGAAACTTAAGAACTGCTTTGTATGCATACCTGATTGCAAAGCATGAAGATGGGGATTTCCTGCTTCGTATCGAGGATACAGATCAGGAGCGTTATGTGGAAGGTGCAGTTGATATTATATACCGTACATTGGAAAAGACAGGTCTTATTCATGATGAAGGACCGGATAAAGATGGTGGTTTTGGACCATACGTACAGAGTGAGAGACAGGCAACAGGATTGTATCTGGAGTATGCAAAGCAGCTCATTGAACAGGGGGATGCATATTATTGTTTCTGCGATAAAGAAAGACTGGAGTCACTCAAAAGTGAAGTAAAAGAAGGCGGCGAAGAAATCGTTGTTTATGATAAACATTGTCTGCATTTAAGCAAAGAAGAAATTGAAGCTAACCTTGCAGCAGGCAAACCATATGTAATTCGTATCAATATGCCTACGGAAGGAACAACGACCTTCCATGATGATATTTATGGAGATATCTCAGTCCCGAACGGAGAATTGGACGATATGATTTTGATTAAGTCAGACGGATATCCGACATACAACTTTGCAAACGTAATAGATGATCATTTGCAGGGAATTACACACGTTGTACGTGGTAATGAGTATTTGTCATCTGCACCAAAATACAACAGACTGTATGAAGCATTTGGATGGGAAGTGCCGACTTATGTTCACTGTCCGTTGATTACAGATGAGACACACAAGAAATTAAGCAAGCGCTGTGGACATTCTTCTTATGAAGATTTAATCGAACAAGGATATGTTACGGAAGCTGTTGTAAATTACGTGGCACTTCTTGGCTGGAGTCCAAGCGACAACAGAGAGATTTTCTCATTGCAGGAATTGGTAGAAGCATTTGATTACCGTCACATGAGTAAATCGCCAGCTGTGTTTGATACTGTAAAATTAAAATGGATGAATGGTGAATACTTAAAGGCAATGGATTTTGATACATTCTATGAAATGGCAGAGCCATATATCAAGGAAGTTGTGACAAAAGACTACGACTTGAAGAAAATTGCTGCTTTGGTGAAGACTAGAATTGAAGTGTTCCCGGATATCAAAGAACATATTGATTTCTTTGAAGAACTGCCAGAATATGATACAGCAATGTACACACACAAGAAGATGAAGACAAATGAAGAGACATCTTTAGAAGTGTTAAAGGAGATACTGCCGTTATTTGAAGCACAGGACGATTACAGTAATGATGCTTTGTATGGTGTGTTAAAAGGATACGTAGAGCAGAAGGGCTGCAAGAACGGTTATGCAATGTGGCCGGTAAGAACAGCACTGTCCGGCAAACAGAATACTCCGGGTGGTGCCACAGAGATTATGGAAATCTTAGGAAAAGAAGAGTCGCTTGCGCGTCTGCGTAAAGGAATTGAATTGTTAAGTAAATAATTATGCGGGAGGGCGGTGAAACATCCGTCCTCGTCTTATCATTAGCAGAAAAGAGGAAATACATGAGTCTAAATAAAGCACAGCTTGAGGCAATCCGACATAAAGAAGGCCCTTGTATGGTTCTAGCCGGTCCCGGCTCTGGGAAAACTACCGTCATTACAAAAAGAATTGAATATTTGCTCCAGAAACACCGTGTTAATCCGGAAGAGATTCTGGTCATTACGTTTACTAAAGCTGCAGCAAAAGAAATGAAAGAGCGATTTATCCGAATGACGGAGGGACGTTACCGGACTGTGACTTTCGGAACATTTCACGGCATTTACTATGGGATTTTAAAATGGGCATATAAGATGAATGCAGAAAACATCTTTTCCGAAGAACAGAAGTGTCAGCTATTAAGAGAAGTCGTAGAAAGGCTGGAATTGGATGTGGATGACGAAAAGGACTTTTTGCAGGGGATTGCAGGGGAAATCAGCAATATCAAGAATAACCGGATTTCTCTGGAAGAGTACCAGGCACTGAAGTGTTCGGAACGCATTTTTAAGAAGATATTCTTGGAATATGAAAAACAGAGGAATGCATTGCGAAAGATTGATTTTGACGATATGTTGATACTTACATATGAATTGTTCACAAAACATCCGGATATCTTACAGATGTGGCAGAAGAAGTTCCGTTATATTTTGATTGATGAATTTCAGGATATCAATCAGGTACAGTATGATGTGATTCGTATGCTGGCAGCACCGGAGAATAACTTGTTTATCGTGGGTGATGATGATCAGTCCATCTATCAGTTTCGCGGTGCAAGACCGGATATTATGCTGGGATTTGAAAAGGAATATCCTGGTGTGAAGAAGATTTTTCTGAATATCAATTACCGTTCGACGAAAGCGATTGTAAACGGTGCGGGACGGGTTATTCAGCACAATGACAATCGGTATACAAAAGAAATCCAGACGGTCAATGAGCAAGGAGAGACTGTTCACATCCAGGAAGTCAGAAATCCAATTGAAGAAAGTAAATATGTCTTAAAACAAATTGAGCACACAAAAAAAAGAGGTGTTTCCCCGTCTGAAATTGCAGTGCTGTTTCGTACTAATGTGGAAGCGAGAGTATTAGTAGAGACATTTATGGAATATAATGTGCCATTTCAGATGAAAGAACATTTCCCGAATCTGTATGAGCATTTTATTGGACGGAATCTGATTACATATATGAAGATGGCTCTGGGTGACCGTTCCAGAAAGTCATTCTTAGAAATCATGAACCGACCGAACCGGTATATCGGACGTGACAGCATAGAACGAGGAGAAGTCTCTTTTGAAGATTTGCGGAAGTTTTATTGTGACAAAGACTGGATGATAGACCGTATTGACCAACTGGAAGTGGATTTGCGAGTCTTGAAGAATATCGCACCTTATGGTGCAATCCGGTATATCCGGAAACACATCGGTTATGATGAGTTCTTAAGGGAGTATGCAAGTTTTCGAAAGATGAAGCTTGAGGATTTACAGGAAGTATTAAAAGAGATTGAGGAGCGTGCAAAAGAATATAAAACCATAGAAGAATGGTTTACACATATTGAGAAATACTCTGCAGAGCTTCGAAGGCATGCAGAATACCGGCAGCCAAGAGAAGATGCTGTGTTGCTTATGACTATGCATGGGGCAAAGGGGCTGGAATTCGATACAGTGTTTATTATCGAAGCAAATGAGGATATTACACCGTATAAAAAGGCGGAGACGAAAGAAGAGTTAGAAGAAGAACGGCGGATGTTCTATGTGGCGATGACTCGGGCAAAGAAGAAGCTGGTAATTTCTTATGTGAAGGAACGTGGCGGGAAGGCGATGGCTGAGTCAAGGTTCGTGCGGGAACTATTGGTACGCTGACAATTTGATGGGAAATTCCCCTTGCATTTCGTGGAAGAGTCTGATAGAGTTAGAGTAGCAAAAAAATCAAGAAAAAGGAGATAAAATTATGAGCGAACACAAACATGACTGCAACTGCGGATGTCAGGACGAAACAGTTACTGTAACATTAACATTAGATAATGATGAAGTTATTGAATGTGCAGTACTTACAATTTATGAAGCAGGAGATAAAGAATACATCGCATTACTTCCAATTGATGAAGATGGGGAGAACGAGGATGGTGAGGTATTTATCTATCGCTATTCTGAAACAGAAGACGGAGAACCTACATTAGAAAACATCGAAGATGATGACGAGTATGAAGTGGCAGCAGATGCATTTGATGAATGGCTTGACGAACAAGAATTTGAAGATATGGATATCGAGGAATAGGTAGAAAGTTTTAGCGTCAGTGTGCAGAAAAACAAGTTTCAAATCTGTACACTGGCGTTTTTTTCGGTTATAATAAAGTATATGCGAGCTAGAATTAAGAGAGACTGGAGGAATATGTGCAGATGAAAGAGATGAGAGGGTATCCATTACCGTTAGGGGTGACTGAAAAAAATGACTGTATGAACTTTTCGATTGCAGTAGAAAGTGGCAAAACCTGTGCTTTGTTGCTATATAAAAAGGGCGCTGCGGAACCGGAATTAAGAGCAGAGCTTCCTGAATCAGAGGCAATAGGTGAGGTTCGTTTTACAGCACTTCCAAAATCAAAGGTTAAAGGACGGGAGTATTGTTACGAGATTGATGGTGAAAAAGTAGTTGATCCGTATGTAAGAGTTTTGAATAATAAATCAGGCAGTGAGCCGAGAGGATATATTGTATTTGACGATTATGACTGGGAGGGGGATTTGCCGCTTAGAATTCCATATCATGAAGTCGTTGCATATAGTCTTCACGTGAGAGGATTTACGAGACATAGCAGTTCAAAAGTGAAAAAGAAAGGTACTTTTTTAGGTATAATTGAAAAGATTCCATATTTGAAAGAGTTGGGAATCAACCAGATACAATGTATGCCAATCTATGAATTTAAAGAAAATAAGAAGTATGCGAATTATTGGGGATATGGTGATGCTTTCTGCTTTGCACCAAAAAACAGTTATGCGGGGGGGAATGACTCTGCGAGAGAACTGAAAGATATGGTAAAGGCATGCCATAAGAATGGAATAGAAGTAGTACTTAATCTTCCCTTTTCGGAAAAAATCACTCCACAGATGATAGAAACCTGCTTACAATACTATGTGATGCAATACCATATCGACGGATTTATTTTAAATCCTGTTTTAGCACCGATGCAGGGAATCTGCGCCGATCCTCTTTTAAAGAAGACAAAGATTTTGTATCTGAAAGATGATTTTCAGAATGTAATGCGCCGTTTCCTAAAGGGTGATGAAGGAATGGTAGAAGGTGTGATATGGTGGCTTCGCAAACTTACAAGAGAAGTGGGAAGCTGCAATTACATTACACAGCATACAGGATTTACCATGGCTGACCTTGTGTCTTATGATGTAAAGCACAACGAAGCGAATGGGGAAGATAATCAGGACGGACCGGACAGAAATTTTAGCTGGAATTGTGGTGTGGAAGGATCGACACGTAAGAAATCCATACTTGCACTTCGTAAAAAGCAGATGCGAAACGCATTTTTCCTGCTTTTGATGGCGCAGGGGACACCTTGTATTCTTGCAGGTGATGAATTTGCAAATACACAGGGGGGTAATAATAATGTGTACTGTCAGGATAACGAGACTTCGTGGTTAAATTGGAACAAGTTGGATAAAGAAAAGGATTTGATGGCTTTTGTAAAACGTCTGATTGCACTTCGTAAAGAGCATGCGATTGTGCATCCGGAAAAACCTCTTCTTGGCAGAGATGAGACAAGTTGTGGTGTGCCAGATGTCTCTTATCATGGTGAGAGCGCATGGGAAGTACCGGATTATATGGCAAGCAGACAGCTTGGCGTGTATTACCATGGAGATACTGATTGTTTTATGGCTTATAATATGCATTGGGTAGGGCATAAATTTGCACTTCCGGCACTGCCGAAAGGAAAAAGCTGGTATCGTGTTCTTTCGACTGGTGACGAAACAGTGATGCAGGAAGCTGTGATCGAAGAAAATCAAAAAGAAACAATTGTAGAAGGAAGAACAATTGTAATGTTTGTGGGTAAGGAAAATGGAAAATCAAAAAAACAAAATCGGTCTTAATTCGTTTGCACTGAAGATAATAGCAATTACTAGTATGCTGATAGACCATGTGGGTGCAGTATTCTTTCCACAAGTCATGATTCTTCGTATTATTGGAAGGATGGCATTCCCTATCTATGCATATTTGCTGGTAGAAGGATTTATCTATACACATGATATCAAGAACTATATGCTTCGGCTGGGGATTTTTGCATTGATTTCTGAAGTGCCGTTTGATTTGGCTTTTTTTGGCAAACCTTTGTTTCTTCTGCATCAGAATGTATTTTTTACCTTGTTTTTAGGAATTGTAGTTTTATATTTCTATTCCAAGGCGCCCAATGCAGTGCAAAGAATTGTGATTGTTTTTGTGGGTCTTCTGGTTAGTGAGATGCTACGTACCGATTACAGCAGTATGGGAATTGTCATGATCCTTATTTTCTATCTGATGCGGGAAAATTCCATAATCAAGATTTTAGCTGTGGCATTCGTGAATATCTTTCTGATGGGGTATATACAGGCATTTGCAGTGTTTGGACTGATTCCCGTCTGGCTGCATAATGGGAATGAAGGACGTAAGATGAAGGCAGTGTTTTATGGATTTTATCCAGCGCATCTGCTGGTATTGTATTTAATAAGTTTGATTGTGTGAGGAAGCGAATAGTATGAATCGGGCATGGGCACATTTTTGTACCATCACAAAGCATAAAATATTGGTTATGAAAGGCTGCTTTAAAGTCGGTCTATATAGGCAGGGGCTGCTTCATGATATGTCGAAGTATACTCCGGTAGAGTTTTTGGTAGGAGCAAAATATTATCAGGGAACGAGAAGTCCGAACAATGCGGAACGGGAGGCCATTGGATATTCTACGGCATGGCTGCATCATAAAGGGAGAAATAAACATCATCTCGAGTATTGGATTGACTATAGTTTGGGGCCGGAGAATAAGAGGCTGACTGGTATGAAGATGCCGGTGCGTTATGTGGTAGAGATGTTTATGGACAGGATTGCTGCATCGAAAGTATACATGCAGGGGAAATATACAGACGAAAGTCCGTGGAAGTATTATGAGAATAGTATTGCGGCTTCCCTGCTTCATGAAGACTCAAGAAAGCTTTTAGAGCATATGTTAAAGATGCTTGCCGAAAAAGGAGAAGAGGAAACGTTTTCTCATATTAAGAATGAAATACTGAGAGGAAAATGGCAATGAGATTATATATCATTAGGCATGGTGAAACAGACTGGAATAAGGCGAGAAAAATGCAGGGACGTTCAGACATCCCCTTGAATGAACATGGCAGGCTTGCAGCACAAAAAACCAAAGAAGGTTTGAAAGATGTAAAGTTTGATGTGGCATTTACAAGTCCGTTAAAAAGGGCAAAAGAGACAGTGCAGATTCTGCTTGAAGGACGTGATGTGCCAATCATTGAAGATGAACGTATTATTGAGATTGGTTTTGGAAACGGAGAAGGCCTTGCATGCGTGAAAGATAAGACGAAGCCGGATGTGAATTTTAATTACTTTTTTGTAAAACCAGGGCTATACACGCCTCATGAAGGTGGTGAAACATTCGAAGATGTAAAAGTGCGGGAAGAGGCATTTTTACAGGAACTGTTTGCGAAGAAGGAGTACCAGGACAGTACGATTTTGATTTCGACTCATGGTGCGGCACTTTGTGGATTGCTTCGGATTATCAAGAAAAATCCGGTAGAGAAGTTCTGGGATGGCGGGCTACATCAAAACTGTGGAATGTCTATTGTAGATGTGAAAGATGGAAAAGCAGAGATACTACAAGAAGCTATTCTTTTATATGACGCAGAAAGCCTTTAGCTGAAAAGTGTACGTTGCTTGACGAAGAAGTCAAAAAGAGGTACACTAGGTGGTAATGATGATATGTGGAGGAAGATAACATGATTAATGATAAAAAAGTATTGTTCAGTGGAATGCAGGCAACAGGAAACCTGACCTTGGGAAATTATCTGGGAGCATTGAAGAATTGGATTTCGCTGAGCGATGAATATGAGTGCTTTTATAGTGTAGTAGATATGCATTCGATTACGGTAAGACAGGATCCGGCTACACTTCGTAAAAGAGCAAGAGCTTTATTGACATTATATATTGCAGCAGGTCTGGACCCGGAAAAGAATTGTATTTACTATCAGTCACATGTATCAGGACATGCAGAATTGGCTTGGATATTGAATTGTTTTACATACATGGGTGAGTTGAACCGTATGACACAATTCAAGGATAAAGCAGCAAAGCATGCAGATAATATTAACGCGGGGCTGTTTACTTATCCGGTATTGATGGCAGCAGACATTCTGCTATTCCAGGCAGATGTAGTTCCGGTAGGTATTGACCAGATGCAGCATTTGGAGATTACAAGAGATATTGCACAGAGATTTAATGCCATTTATGGTGATGTATTTACTATACCGGAAGCATATATTGGAAAAGTTGGGGCGAAGATTATGAGTCTTCAGGATCCAAAAAAGAAAATGTCAAAATCAGATGAGAATGTAAATGCAAGTATTTATCTGATGGACGACCCTGATACAATCATTCGCAAGTGTAAACGTGCTGTGACAGATTCGGAAGCACAGATTCTGTATCGTGACGAGCAGCCGGGCGTGAAGAACCTGATAGATATTTACAGTGCATGTATGAATGTGCCCCCTCAGGATGTTGTGAAGGAATTCGACGGAAAAGGCTATGGTGACTTCAAACTGGCTGTTGGAGAAGCAGTTGTATCTGTGTTAAAGCCATTGCAGGACGAAGTGGCAAGGTTAGAGAAGGATAAAGGTTATCTGGATTCGATCATCAAGAATAATGCAGAGAAGGCTAATTATTTTGCCATGAAGACATTAAGAAAAGTTCAGAAAAAAGTGGGATTCCCAGAAAGAATCCGATAATAGATATAGCAAATAAATAAGAAGAATCTTTAGAAAATCTTTCGATTTTTTTGAAGGTTCTTTTTAGATTTGTGCTGTATGCTACACACATACATGAATAACCGTATAAAAAGGAGATTAGGCATGAAGGAAAAGTATCATATTTTAGTTGTAGAAGATGATGAACAGATTCGGGATGGAATCGAAATTTATTTGAAGAACCAAGGATATGAAGTCTCGAAGGCTGCAGATGGCATGGAAGGATTACATATTATCAAACATACGGAGCTCCATCTGGCAATCATTGACGTCATGATGCCGAGAATGGATGGAATTCGTATGGTAATGGAGCTTCGCAGGGAATATAATTTTCCGGTTATCATGCTCTCTGCAAAGTCAGAGGAAGTGGATAAGATCATGGGACTCAATATGGGTGCGGATGATTATGTGACGAAACCATTTCAGCCATTGGAGCTTCTTGCAAGGGTGAATTCACAGTTACGCCGTTATGCCAGATATCTGGGAATTCAGGAAAATGAGCAGAGGGGCAAAACAGGTAAAACGTATTGCATCGGTGGTCTGGAGGTGGACGAAGATATGGTGCAGGTTCGTGTTGATGGTGAAGTCGTAAAGCTTACACCAATTGAATTCAAGATTTTACTGTTACTAATCAAAACTCCGGGACGTGTCTTTTCGGCAGATGAGATCTATGAAAGAATATGGAATGAAAAGGCAATCAATACAGATACGGTAATGGTTCATGTAAGACATATTCGGGAAAAAATAGAATATAACCCGAAAGAACCAAAATATTTGAAGGTGGTGTGGGGAGTTGGCTACAAAATTGAACAAAAATTATAAAAAACTTAAAGTCATTTTAATTGTACTCTGTATTCTGCTGCCGGCTTTTGTTACCGTGGCATTATACCCGATGATGGAAGATGCAATGTTAACTAAGAAAGCAGAATATAAAAAGATCCAAGAAGAATATTATGACGAATACCTTCCGCTAGGTGAGGAATACAGCTATGTATTACCGCAAAATACGATCAACTATGCAGTAGAAGCAAGTTACTATGTGTACTCAGTGTTTCAGAAAGAGGATCCGGCAAATGATGTGAATCAGAATATTTTAGAAGAATATGGATGGATAAACGATTATTATGCAATACGGGATAGCACAAGGTATTTGGCAACGTATACTAAGGATGGTGGTGAGAAAGTCACAAAAACCAATTCACAAAATTTGAAAGATGGAATTGCAACACTGATGCTCGTATATGATTCAAAGGGAGAAATAGAGAGGATTGATTTTGAAAGCGACAGTGTGTGTATGGTAATACCTCAACATTTTGATTATCTAAGAATTGCGCAGCGTTCTGTCGAACAATATTGTGAAAATGTCAAATCATATGCGATGTCAACAGACAGTTACATTTCGGAAACACAGATGCAGCCGAAGAATTTTAGCATGGTGATACAGTTTGATGAAGAAAGTGCTTTTATAAACACCATAGAGAGCTGGAAGGAAATGCAGGAATATTATATGCCGGACTCGGAGCACCTGTATGTTGAGACGGGCGCTCACTTTGTTGTGATAGCATGTGGGATTTTTGTTATGCTTATGGCATTGCTGCTGCCATTCTGGAAAAGACTGGAGACTGGGAAGGAAAAGATTTTCAGTCTGCCTCTTGAACTGGCGGTTGCACTGGGTACAGTTACTTTTTTTTGTCTTTGTGGTATGTATTTTGAGATGAGTCATTGCACCATGTCCGAAATGAAAGAGAGACTTGCATCTGCCCAAGATTTGGCAATATTAGGAAAAACGATTTCTGTTTCTGCCTTGTATTATCTACGGTCAGCCGCTGATGTTATAGGCTGGTCGGTATGCTTCCTTTTAGAATATATTGTGGTGGCATCAATCAGACCACTGTTGACATCGCCGGTATTCTACATCAAAAATCGCATATTGGTGGTAAGTTTCTTGCGCAGGATTGTTAAGCAGATAAAAAATATATATAAGTATGTGACGGACATTGATATTTCCCAAAAACTAAATCAAAGCATTATCAAGATTGTTATTGCAAATTTTGTAATACTTACTGTGCTATGTTGTATGTGGCTCTTTGGAATTGCGGGACTCGTGGTTTACTCAGTGGGATTGTATATTCTGCTCAAAAAGTATGGAGAGAAAATTCAAAAGCAATACAATAGTATCCTGCATGCGACAGAACAGATGGCAGAAGGAAATCTAATGATCACAATGGAAGAGGATTTGGGAATTTTTGCATCAATTGGGAAATCACTCGAACAGGTACAGCAGGGATTTGAAAAAGCAGTGTTGGAGGAAGCAAAGAGTCAAAATATGAAGACAGAGTTGATTACAAATGTATCCCATGATTTAAAAACTCCTCTAACAGCAATTATTACTTATGTGGATTTGTTGAAAAATGAAGATCTTACGGAAGAAGAAAGAAATTCATATATTAAGACCTTAGAACAGAAATCGCAGCGGCTCAAAGTTCTGATCGAGGATTTATTTGAGGTGAGCAAGGCGCAGTCCGGCAATGTGAATATGAATTTTATGGAAGTGGATATCGTGAACCTGCTAAGGCAGATAAAATCGGAAATGGCAGAAGTGATTGAAAAAAGCAATCTGACATTCCGTTGGAATCTTCCAGAGGAAAAAGTAATTCTTTTGTTGGATGGGCAGCGTACATACCGTGTCTTCGAAAACTTGTTAAATAATGCACTGAAGTATGCAATGCCGTACACAAGAGTATATGTGGATGTCATAGATGGCGAGAGTGACGTACAGATTACATTCCGCAATATTTCGGCAGCAGAGTTAAGTGTTGAAGCTGAACAATTGACGGAACGATTTGTAAGGGGCGATGTATCCCGTAACTCGGAAGGAAGCGGACTCGGTCTGGCAATTGCGAAAAGCTTCGTGGAATTGCAGAATGGTGAATTGAAAATTAGTGTGGATGGTGATTTATTCAAAGTAGAGATTACGTGGAGTAAAAAACAAGTATGATTACAGTATGATGCCGGGACAGAGGAACCTCTGGATGTCCCGGCATCATGACATTGGTATTACTTTCGTCTTTTGCTTTGTATTAAAATCCTTCTGATTTTCGCAAGTTGCGCATCTCTCTGCGCTTTTGTCCATTTTCCCACTCCGCCCGTTCTGCTTCATTTTCTAAAATTAAGGACGGGACCTTTACAGGTTTATCATCCGCATCGAGGGCAACCATAACAAAATAGGCCCGATTAATCGGACGACGGGTTCCTTCTGAATTTTCTACGTAAGTATCGACGCGTACTTCCATCGAAGTAGTACCAACCCATGTGATCTTACCTATGATGACAACCATTTCATTCTGATAGGCGCCTTTTAAAAAGCGGAGATTGTCTACTGAGGCAGTAATAACATTTGTCATCGCATGTCTCTTGGCGACAATACCCGCCACTTCATCAATCCACTGCATCAGAATTCCGCCAAATAAACGGTTTGCACCGTTGAGATGATTCGGGCGTACGATGTGGACTGTTTCAACAATAGAGTCTGCTGTTTTCTTTGGTTTTGTGTTCATAATATTCGTCTCGCTTTTCATAATTGATATTTGTATTATACAACATATTTTGTGTTATGTTGCAAATTTTTAATCTATTTAGTTACGGAATCTGTCTTGTAATGAAAACATTGTTTATCAGGACAAGAACACGTGAAAATCTTGCACATCTGGAAAAGAATTAGAACTTGCTATTTTGTATTTCTCATGGTAATATATGCGTTGATAAACTAGAGACATATTAAATAGAGAAAAAATCTCATGGAGGGAATATATACATGATTAGCACAAGCAATATTACGCTGCGAGTAGGAAAGAAAGCACTGTTTGAAGATGTAAACGTAAAGTTTACAGAAGGCAATTGCTATGGATTAATTGGTGCGAATGGTGCCGGAAAATCTACATTTTTAAAAATTTTATCAGGACAGTTAGAGCCAACCAAGGGTGAAGTAATTATTACACCGGGCGAACGTCTTTCGTTTTTGCAGCAGGATCATTTTAAATACGATGAATTCCTTGTACTTGATACTGTTATTATGGGTAACAAGAGACTTTATGAGATTATGAAAGAAAAAGAAGTGCTGTATGCAAAGGAAGATTTTACTGACGAAGATGGTATTAAAGCCAGCGAGTTGGAAGCTGAATTTGCCACTATGGATGGTTGGGAAGCAGAGTCTGACGCAGCATCACTTTTGAATGGTCTTGGAATTGAAACGGACTTACATTATAAATATTTGAAGGATTTGACAGGTGCACAAAAGGTTAAGGTTCTCCTTGCACAGGCATTATTTGGTAATCCGGATATTCTGCTTCTTGATGAGCCTACCAACCACTTGGATTTGGACGCGATTGCATGGTTAGAAGAATTCTTGATTAACTTTGACAATACAGTCATCGTAGTATCCCATGACCGTTATTTCCTGAATAAAGTATGTACACAGATTGCAGATATTGATTATGGTAAAATCCGGCTTTTTGCAGGTAACTATGACTTCTGGTATGAATCAAGTCAGTTAATCATCAAACAGATGAAAGAAGCTAACCGCAAAAAGGAAGAGAAGATTAAAGAACTTCAGGAATTTATCTCACGATTCAGTGCGAACGCATCGAAGTCAAAACAGGCGACTTCACGTAAACGTGCACTGGAAAAGATTGAATTGGATGATATCCGTCCATCAAGCAGGAAGTATCCATACATTGACTTTAAGCCAAATCGTTCTATTGGTAACGAAGTTCTGACTGTAGAAGGTCTTTCGAAGACGATTGACGGTGTTAAGATTTTAGATGATCTTTCATTTACAATTAACAGAGAAGACAAGGTTGCCTTTGTAGGCGGCAATGAACTCGCGAAGACAACATTATTCAAGATTATAACAGGTGAAATGGAGCCGGATGAAGGAACATATAAGTGGGGTGTTACTACAACTCAGGCTTATTTCCCAAAAGACAGTACACAGGAATTTGCCAATGAAGACACGATTGTAGAATGGCTGATGCAGTATTCTGAGGAGAAGGACGTAACATATGTACGTGGTTTCTTGGGTAGAATGCTGTTTGGTGGAGATGACGGTGTGAAGAAGGTAAAAGTGCTTTCCGGTGGAGAAAAAGTACGATGCCTTTTGTCGAAGATGATGATTTCGGGTGCGAACGTATTAGTGCTTGATGAGCCTACGGACCACTTGGATATGGAAGCAATTACCGCGCTGAACAACGGACTGATTAAGTTTCCGGGCGTGTTATTGTTTGCTTCACGTGACCATCAGATTGTACAGACAACAGCAAACCGTATCATGGAAATTGTTCCGGGCGGTAAATTGATTGATAAGATGACCACCTATGATGAATATCTTGAAAGCGATGAGATGGCAAGAAAACGTCAGACGTATACCATGGACCATGCGGAAGAAGATAACTAAAAATGTAAATTTTTATGCGACACCGCCAACAGTCACAGATGTTTGTGACTGTTGGCGGTGTTGTTTGACAGGATAGGAAAGTAGGCTTTTGGGCTTTTATGTCATTCGTTTGCTGTTATTTAGAGTGCTTTTTCATCATGGAAGTTATCATCTGCACGGTTTTATCAATCTCAGCCTGTTCCTGTGGGGATTTTCCTTGTTTTAGGATCTGAAGAATCAAGGATATCTCTTCCGGCGTGAATTGAATACCTTTTTTGTTAGCATTCGTAATCAGCGCCATCAAAACGGGCACAAGTGCGTTGCCGGATTTGCCCGATGTCTGTGCAGCCGCCATTTTGAAGAGTTCCCGTTTGACAGGATCCATATCTTTTAATAAAGGGTCATTTAACCAATCAAGCATGAGAGTATTCCTCCTTGTCTTCCTTGATTTCTTGATTTTCCTGTTCTTGTTCCAGCATCGTGTTATACATTTCAAACATGCCCTGCTGTTCTGGTGTAAGCATGTTCTTCATCATATCCATCGGATTAAATCCGGCATCACCGTCACTGTCTTGCATATCTTGAAAACTTCGGAATAAATCCATCATATTCATCATGTTAATAAAATTATCCAGAGTTTCACTGAACTGTTCCGGTAAATAAGGGCGGATGTCCTGCAGAATATCTAAGATTGAGTCAGATTTTTCATTTACATTTTGTTTGCCGATGGGCTTTTGCTGTGTCTGGAAAAAGTGGATTGTATGCTGTAACTCAGTGAATTTCACATACACGCCGAGAAAACGTTGGTTTTCCAGAGGCATGTATGGAATAAACAGTTTTAAGAGTTGTAAATTCTGTGTGGAAAGCAATTGGTCAAAGGGAGTCATCTTATGTGATTCTTTTTGGTCCATAACTGCTCCGAAAACTAACGTTGTCAATATATATGAATGAACGGGCGAAAATATGTAATCCTCATATAATATAGAAGAGAAAAAAATGGAGGGATTTTATGGAAAGGCAAAGACTAATTATTGAAGGAAATGCAGTCTACGAATTAGATGAAAAATGCATGCTTATCAAGGAACTTTACAGGAATAATGGAGAACAGACAGAAAAACAAGAACAGTCCAAGCAGGAAAAGCAACAAGACACATAATAGACAGGAGTGCCATGCGCACTCCATTTTTGAATTCATGCATAAACAATATGGAAACAGAATAAGAAAACACGACACTAGGGCCGCTGCAATCTCTTGCAGCAGCCCCACATTGTGTGTCATTAAGCTAAGATATTGTAAATTAGCAGCAGCCATCTCCGAAGCCGAAGCTGTCGTTACGTCCTAATCCACATCCATTGCCACAGCAGAATAAAAGAATTAAGATAATCCAGATACAGCTGTCACCTCCACCGTCGTTGCGTCCGAATCCACATCCGTTGCCGCATCCGCCACAGGAGAATAAAAGAATTAAGATAATCCAAAGGCATGAATTATTATTGTTATTAAAGCTTCTTTCGTTTCTTTCACATCCACATCCACAATTTGTCGCACTTAAGTCGCTCATAAATAAGCCTCCATTGATTTACTTTACACTCGCATAATATGTTATCATGCTTGGCAGTGTGCGAAGGATTTCAAAGAAAAAATGAATTCTTTTTTAGTCACCTATATATTTGCAAAAGAATATTCTAAACAAAAAGGACTTTGCATATATGAAACGGGTTAAGCAGAATATTCATTATTGGTGTAAAGATATTATAGATAACCATTATCTTGGAGCAGGAATTACTGTAGCAGTATTAGACACTGGTCTTGCCCCACATCCTGATTTTAGAAATAAAGTGCTTGCATTCCAGGATTTTGTCAATGGACAGGATATTTTGTATGATGATAACGGACATGGCACACATGTGTGTGGAGTGATTGGAGGACGTGGAAGTGCTTCCAAAGGTGAATATGCAGGTATTGCACCGGAGTGCAATCTGGTAGTCTTAAAGGTGTTGGACAGTAAGGGGAATGGCAGTGTAGAGGAAGTAATACAGGCTGTGAAGTGGATCCTACACAATAAAAAACGATATCAAATCCGCATTGTAAATATATCAGTAGGAATGCCGGCGCATTTTCGTCAAAACGAGGAAGCGAGACTAGTTCAAAGTGTAGAAAGTTTGTGGGATGCCGGACTGGTTGTAGTTGTTGCGGCGGGTAATCTCGGTCCCATGGAAGGAAGCATCACTGTCCCCGGAATCAGCAGAAAGGTTATCACAGTCGGTTCTTCGGATGATCAGTATTCTGTGGTCGTCGGAGGAGGGCGTAAGGTGAATTATTCCGGGAGAGGTCCGACGGAAGAATGCGTCTGCAAGCCGGATGTTGTTGCGCCGGGAAGTCGTATTGCATCCTGCAATGCAAAGTACGTAATGCAAAGGGAGAAACCATATGTTATTAAGAGTGGTACATCCATGGCAACACCAGTTGTGTCGGGTGCCATTGCAGACCTTTTGTCAAAATATCCTGATATGCGTAATATAGAAGTGAAACTGCGTCTGCGGGAAACAAGCAGTGATTTGGGAATGCACCAGAATCAGCAGGGATGGGGGATGTTGAATGTAGAAGCGCTGCTCGCATAAATCAAAATAAAAATATTTGTCAAGAAAAAGCACTTGACACCCCATAGGAAATCGTATATTATAGCAGAGGTGATAAAAATGGATGAAATCTTAGAACAGGCATTATTATATGATTTTTATGGTGAACTGCTTACGAGTCATCAGAAAGAAATATACGAGCAATTTGTATTAGAGGATTTATCGTTGAGCGAGATCGCTCAGGATGCGGGAATCAGCAGACAAGGCGTGCATGATTTAATAAAGCGGTGCAATAAGATTTTAGAGAATTATGAAGAAAAACTGCATCTGGTAGAGCGGTTTGTAACGATTAAAGAAAAGGTTCACCGGATGAATGAGCTACTTGACAGTGAGGAAGCAGACAATATCAAGGAATATCAGTTGATACAGGATATCAGAAAGATATCGGGAGAAATTATAGAGGAGTTGTAGCATGGCATTTGATAGTTTATCAGAAAAACTTCAGAACGTGTTTAAGAATCTTCGAAGTAAAGGCCGTTTGACAGAAAGTGATGTAAAAGCGGCACTGAAAGAAGTAAAGATGGCTCTCTTAGAAGCAGATGTTAATTTTAAGGTTGTAAAGGGATTTGTAAAAGATGTTCAGGAACGTGCAATCGGACAGGATGTCATGAACGGATTGAATCCGGGACAGATGGTAATTAAGATTGTAAATGAAGAACTGATTAAACTTATGGGTTCGGAGACAACAGAGATTAAACTTGAGCCGGGGCAGGCAACGACCGTTATTATGATGGCGGGTCTTCAGGGTGCCGGTAAGACGACAACGACTGCTAAGATTGCCGGAAAGTTTAAGTTAAAAGGAAAGAAGCCATTATTGGTTGCGTGTGACGTTTACCGTCCGGCTGCAATTAAGCAATTGCAGATTAACGGTGAAAAGCAGGGTGTGGAAGTCTTTTCAATGGGAGACAGTCATAAGCCGGCGAACATTGCAAAAGCTGCGATGGAGCATGCGGCAAAGAATGGCAATAATTTAGTGATTTTAGATACAGCGGGTCGGCTTCATGTTGATGAAGACATGATGGCAGAACTGCAGGAGATTAAAGAAACTGTGACGGTACATCAGACGATTTTAGTTGTAGATGCGATGACTGGTCAGGATGCAGTAAATGTGGCAGGCACTTTCAATGAAAAGATTGGTATCGACGGTGTCATTGTCACAAAGCTTGACGGTGATACAAGGGGTGGTGCTGCACTTTCTATTAAAGCAGTGACCGGAAGACCTATTTTTTATGTAGGTATGGGTGAAAAACTATCCGATTTGGAACAGTTTTATCCAGATAGAATGGCTTCCCGTATTTTGGGAATGGGAGATGTCTTAAGTCTGATTGAAAAAGCAGGAGAAGAGATTGACAAAGAAAAAGCCAAAGAGATGACACGCAAGCTGAAAAAAGCCCAATTTGATTTTGAGGATTATCTGGAAAGCACGAAACAGATGAAAAAGATGGGCGGACTTGCGAATATCATGAGCATGATGCCGGGACTTGGCGGGGCAAGGATGAAGGATATTGATACAGATGAGGGTGAGAGAAAGATGGCCCGGATTGAGTCAATTATCTATTCCATGACGCCGGAAGAACGCCGTAATCCGGAACTTTTGAATCCATCAAGGAAACGCAGAATCGCAATGGGTGCCGGTGTGGATATCGGCGAGGTAAACCGCATGGTAAAGCAGTTTGAGCAGATGCGAAAGATGATGAAGCAGCTTCCTGGAATGATGGGTGGCATGGGTGGTAAAAAAGGCAGGTTCAAGCTTCCTTTTTAACACATAGATAAAAAATTAAAGAAAGTATAAGAAGAGGTGAAAGAAATGGCAGTAAAAATCAGATTAAAAAGAATGGGACAAAAGAAAGCTCCTTTCTATAGAATCGTTGTAGCAGATTCAAGATCTCCAAGAGATGGAAAATTTATCGAAGAAATCGGTATCTATGATCCAAATCAAAAACCAAGCTTATTCAAAGTTGATGAAGAAGCAGCTAAAAAATGGTTAAACAACGGAGCACAACCAACAGAAACAGTTGGAAAGATTTTCAAATTAGCTGGTATTGAAAAATAATCAGCTGTCAGATGGAGGTGCGTGTAATGAAAGCATTAGTTGAAGTAATTACAAAAGCATTAGTAGATCATCCAGACGAAGTTGTTATTACTGAGAAAGTAGAGGGCAAGACAATTGTTCTTGAAGTGCGTGTGGCAGAGTCTGACATGGGCAAAGTAATCGGTAAACAAGGAAGAATTGCAAAAGCAATCCGTGCTGTAGTTAAGGCAGCAGCAGTCAAGGAAGACAAGAAAGTAGTCGTAGACATCGCGTAAATGCGCGATGTCTATATTTATACAAGGAGTATATATGGAACAATTATTGCAGGTCGGTGTAATTTCGTCCACACATGGCGTAAGAGGTGAAGTGAAGGTATTTCCTACAACGGATGAAGTGAAGCGTTTTAAAAAGTTAAAAGAAGTAGTCTTGGATACTGGAAGAGAACATAGAACTTTGGAGATTGAAGGGGTTAAGTTCTTTAAACAGTTTGTGATTTTGAAATTTAAGGGTATTGATAATATCAATGACATAGAAAAATATAAAGGCAAAAGCCTCCTGGTAACAAGAGAACACGCAGTACGTTTGCGAAAGGATGAATACTTTATTGCGGATATGATTGGGCTTACCGTTTTTACAGAGGACGGAGAAGAGTTCGGAAAACTGAAAGATGTGCTAGAAACGGGTGCGAATGACGTATATATAATTGACAGTCTCCAACATGGGGAGGTGCTGGTTCCGGCCATAAAACAATGCATTCTGGATGTGGATATCGAGAAAGGAAAAATGACGATACATTTGATGGAAGGGCTGGTATAAACGTATGAATTTTCATATATTAACATTGTTTCCGGATATGGTAATGAATGGGCTTAGCACGAGTATTATTGGACGGGCAGTAAATAAGGGACTTTTATCCATAGAGGCAATTGACATACGCGATTATGCGGAAAATAAACATAACAGAGTAGATGATTACACGTATGGCGGCGGTGCGGGAATGCTGATGCAGGCAGGACCTGTATATGGTGCATATGAAGCAGTATTAGAGAAGACAAAAGCGAAGCCTAGAGTAATTTATCTTTCGCCGCAGGGCAGAACTTTCTCACAGGAGATGGCGGAGGAGTTCGCAAAAGAAGACGAACTTGTATTTTTATGCGGGCATTATGAAGGGATTGATGAACGTGTTCTGGAAGAGATTGTAACCGATTATGTATCAATCGGAGATTATGTTCTGACAGGAGGGGAACTTCCTGCCATGGTCATGATTGATGCAGTTTCAAGGCTGGTGCCGGGGGTTCTTCACAATGACGTGTCGGCAGAATTTGAAAGCTTTCAGGATAACTTGTTGGAATATCCACAGTATACAAGACCGGAAGAGTGGCATGGAAAGAAAGTGCCGGAGATTCTTTTGTCAGGGCATCACGCCAATATTGAAAAATGGCGCCGTGAGCAGTCTATTATAAGAACAGCACAGCGAAGGCCGGATTTGCTGAAAAAAGCAGAACTGAGTCAAAAAGAAAAAGAATTGGCAAAAAAACACTTGCCTATGTAGGGTAAATGTGGTAAGATGATTTAGGTTGTGAGAAGAAAGAGATGGTCCTCTGATACAAAATGTGTATTAAGAACGTCCAAAATATAAGGAGGTCACACAGATGAACGATATCATTAAAAAAATTGAAGCAGAACAGTTAAAAGCTGAAGTACCAGCATTTAACGTAGGTGATACTGTAAGAGTTTACGGTAAAATTAAAGAAGGTAACCGTGAAAGAATCCAGGTTTTCGAAGGTATTGTGCTTAAGAAACAAGGTGGAAGCACAAGAGAAACATTTACAGTTAGAAAGAATTCTAACGGAATCGGTGTTGAAAAGACTTGGCCATTACACTCACCAAACGTTGAAAAAGTAGAAGTTATCCGCAGAGGTAAAGTAAGAAGAGCGAAACTTAACTACTTAAGAGGACGTGTTGGTAAGAGAGCTAAAGTTAAAGAATTAGTAAAATAGTAAATGAGAGAGGGACAAGTACATAACGTATGTTGTCCCTTTTCTTATCAAAATTTAGGAGTATTCATGAGTGAATTATCATTTCGAAGAGAGAGAAGAAAAGTGAATTATGACTTGATTCGTGGAATTGTTACATGGACATTTCAGATAGCGGTCGTTTGTCTGATTGCATTCGTGTGTGTATGGTATTTTGGTCAGCGTGTCAGTACCATCGGGGACTCTATGAAGCCGAAACTACAGAATGGGGATATCACCTTAATTAACCGTATTGTGTATAATATGAGTAGTCCGAAACGAGGGGATGTCGTGGCATTTAAACCGAATGGAAATGAAAATTCTTATTATTATATCAGACGTGTAATTGGAACACCGGGTGATACAGTTGAGATAAAAGATGGTAAGATTTATATAGATGGAAAGAAGATAGAGGAAGAGTATCAGACATCGGAGATTAATGAAGTTGGGGTTTTAGAGGAACCTCTGGTACTTAAAAATGATGAATATTTTGTCTTGGGAGATAATAGAGAGAACGGTGAGGACAGCCGTATGGCAGAGATTGGGAATGTGAAACGTTCTGAGATTGAAGGAAAGGTCTGGTTTGTAATTTCACCGAGAAAGAATTTTGGTTTTGTAAAATAGGAGGATAATATGCATTTTCAATGGTATCCTGGTCATATGACGAAGGCAAAACGTATGATGCAGGAAAATATAAAATTAATTGATCTTGTAATTGAGCTTGTAGATGCGAGAATACCGGTCAGCAGCAGGAATCCGGATATTGATGAACTTGGAAAAAATAAAGCACGGCTGGTTCTGCTTAATAAATCAGATCTGGCTGAGGAAAAGCAGAATGATGCATGGGCTGAGTACTTCAGACAAAAAGGATTTTCTGTTGTAAAAGTAAATTCTAAGAAGGGCGGAGGCATTAAGTCGATTCAGGGTGTTATTCAGGAAGCCTGTAAGGAAAAGATGGAACGTGATAGAAAACGAGGAATTCTGAATCGTCCGGTGCGAGCAATGGTAGTTGGCATTCCAAACGTAGGAAAATCTACGTTTATTAATGCATTGGCCGGAAAGGCATGTGCGAAAACAGGAAATAAGCCGGGGGTTACGAAAGGAAAACAGTGGATTCGTCTGAATAAGAATGTGGAACTTTTGGATACACCTGGAATTCTGTGGCCGAAGTTTGAAGATCAGACAGTGGGGCTTCGTCTTGCATTTATTGGTTCTATCAAAGATGAGATTCTGAATATAGAAGAATTAGCAACAGAATTAATTCTTTTTTTGAAAAAAAACTATACAGGTGTATTGAAAGAGAAGTATAATATTGAAGAGACAGAAGACGTATATGAGTGTCTTTTGAATATTGCAAAGAATAGGCATTGTCTTGTACGAGGAAATGAGCATGATACGAACAAGGCAGCAATGCTTTTGATTGATGATTTCCGAAGTGGAAAATTAGGAAGAATTACGTTGGAGTTTCCAAGGGATTTTGAATAATGTGCGAAAGAAGGGCGAGTATGAAGAAAAAGCACAGGGAACGATATGAATATTTACAAAAGAAAAAGAGAAAAGCTCGAATAAAAGCCGAGAAAGCGCAGGCAAAGGCTGAAAAAGTAGCACAAAGAAGCCGGGCAGAGGCGGCTGTTCATGAATTAATAGGGTGGCTTCTTTATCTGGCTATCATTATTGGCGCAACTTATCTGATTATTACTTACGTAGGACAGAGAACAAGAGTAAGCGGGGAGTCCATGTTGCCGACATTATATAATGAGGATCATTTGATTGTCGACAAATTGTCATATCATTTCAGAGAGCCGAAGCGTTATGAAATCGTTGTATTTCCGTTTAAATATAAGGAGGATACATATTATATTAAGCGAATCATTGGTCTTCCGGGAGAAACAGTACAGATTGTTGATGGATATGTATATATTGACGGAGAACTTCTGGGTGAAACTTATGGACGTGAGGTAATGGCGGATTCGGGAATTGCAGAGAGCCCGATTACCTTAGGAGAAGATGAGTATTTTGTGCTTGGAGACAACCGGAATAGGAGTTCGGACAGCCGTGATGCAAGTGTCGGTGTGCTCAACCGTGATGATTTGCTTGGAAGAGCATGGGTGCGCATCTGGCCGTTAAAACGTATAGGAGTAATCTCACATGAGTAAGAAAATATATGAGATTAAAATGGAATTTGAACAGGCTGACAATCAGACTTTGCAGTTGTTGTATGCAGAATATGCAAATGACAACCGTGCTTCGGTTGTCAGCCTGATTGCAAAGTATAAGAAGCAGGAGGAAAAACTGAATAAAGAGAGGGCAAGACTGGAAGAAATGCGTATCTATGAGCATAAATATGCAGAGTATTCTTATATTTGTGGTATTGACGAAGTGGGACGTGGACCGCTTGCAGGTCCTGTTATGGCGGCAGCCGTGATTTTACCAAAAGATTGCGAGATTCTGTATCTGAATGACTCTAAAAAGCTATCGGAAAAGAAGAGAGAAGAATTGTATGATAAAATTATGGAAAAGGCGACTGCTGTTGGAATAGGTTATGCCGGGCCGGAGAGAATTGACGAAATTAATATTTTGCAGGCAACTTATGAAGCCATGCGAATGGCGATTCAGAATCTGAAAGTCCAGCCGGATTTGCTTCTGAATGATGCTGTAACCATACCGGAAGTGGATGTGAAACAGGTTCCGATTATCAAAGGTGATGCCAAGAGTGTTTCTATTGCAGCTGCCAGCATTGTTGCAAAGGTAACAAGGGACCGCCTTATGATAGAATACGATAAGATGTTTCCGGGATATGGGTTTGCAAGCAATAAAGGTTATGGCTCGGCATCACATATTGGAGCATTGATGGAGCAGGGACCGACACCGATACATAGATCAAGTTTTATCAAAAATTTTGTATAATGGAGTATGCATGAAGCAAAATAAGCGACAGATAGGAATGAATTATGAAAAAAAAGGCAGGTGCTTATCTGGAAGCACAGGGCTATGAGATTTTACAGTACAATTTCTACTGTAAAATGGGTGAAATTGATATTATAGCACGGGAGGGAGAATACCTGGTGTTCTGTGAAGTGAAATATCGGGATAGCGATCAAAAAGATCATCCATTGGAGGCTGTTTCCTTTGCAAAACAAAAGAAGATTTCACTGTGTGCCCTATATTACTTAAGTAAGCAAAAATGTATTGATGTGGCATGCAGGTTTGATGTTGTAGGCATTTTGGGAGAAGAAATTGTTCTGATTAAAAATGCTTTTGATTTCTGGGGATAATATGGAAAGAGAAATATTATAATTGATAAAGTGGGTAAATATATGGATAAAAGTTTGAAATATAAGAATCAAGAACAGGTTTTTGAAGAAAAGCGTAAAAATGGTCTTTTGTATTTGGAGTATCCGTTGCTTGTCGGGACTGAAATTGTGAAGCATGCATTTTCGACTCGTCTGGGAGGCGTCAGCCAAGGTGTATGCAGTACCATGAATCTCAGCTTTTCTAGAGGAGATGAAGAGTCTGCTGTGCGCGAAAACTATAGGAGAATGGCGCAGGCACTTGGTGTTCCGGACGATAGCTTTGTGTTTTCCATGCAGACACATACAACGAATGTACGGGTTGTGACAGAAGAAGACAGAGGGAAAGGTCTTACAAAACCATTGAATTATCGGGATGTAGATGGATTAATTACGAATATTCCGGGACTATGTCTTACGACCTTTTATGCAGACTGCGTACCGTTGTTCTTTGTGGACCCGGTACATAAGGCTATCGGGCTCAGTCACTCCGGATGGCGGGGAACTGTCGGAAAAATAGGACAGGTGACAATCGAAAGGATGGGGGAAGTCTATGGCACGAATCCATCTGATGTGATAGCGGCAATTGGTCCGTCAATCTGTCAGGACTGTTATGAAGTGAGTTTCGATGTGATTAAGGAATTTCAAAATCAATTTGACTTAAAATATTGGAATGAATTATTTTATCAAAAAGAAAATGGAAAATATCAATTGAATTTGTGGAGGGCAAATGAGATTGTATTGGAGGAAGCGGGTGTTTTAAAAGATAACATTGCGGTAACGAACCTTTGTACCTGCTGTAATCCTGAGATTTTGTTTTCACATCGTGCCTCGCATGGAAAACGTGGGAATCTCGCGGCATTCTTATTATTAAAGGAGAGATAATATGTTATTAGTGCAGACATCAGGCAATAATGAAATTTCACAGGTGGCGACAGAGGCCGTGCAGGAAGTAAGCAGGCTGAAATCATATATTGATGCACATATTCCTGTTTTGATAGGATTTGGTATTAAAGTTATTCTGGCGCTTTTAATATTCTTTGTCGGAGCAAAACTGATTAAAATGATTCGAAAAATTGTTGGACGTTCTTTGGAACGCTCCAGTGTAGATAAGGGTGTGGAACAATTTGTCGATTCAGTATTAAAATTTTTATTATATTTTATTTTGATTTTCTCGATTGGAACAAAATTTGGTCTGGATACAACTTCGGTGGCGGCAGTGCTTGCATCCGGTGGTGTGGCGATTGGTCTGGCATTACAGGGAAGTCTTTCGAATTTTGCGGGAGGTGTTTTGATCCTCCTGTTAAAACCGTTTGTCGTTGGTGACTATATTATTGAAGATAATCATAAATGCGAAGGCACTGTAAAGGAAATACAGATTTTCTACACCAAGCTTGCAACTGTAGATAATAAAATCATCGTCATTCCAAATGGAGCATTGACAAATAATAGTCTGACGAATGTTACAGCACAGATGGAGCGCAGATTGGATTTAACAGTAGACATTTCTTACGATGCAGATTTGAAGAAAGCAAAACGGCTTGTTGAGAATTTACTCAATGAAGAGGAATCCATTTTGAAAGATAAGGAACAGCTTGTATTCGTAGACAGCCTTGGCGAAAGTTCCGTTGTGCTTGGCGTAAGGGGTTGGGTAAAAACCCAGGATTATTGGACGACACGCTGGCGTATGTTAGAAAAAATCAAATTAACAATGGACGAAAATGGAATCGAAATCCCATATCGTCAGATAGACATTCATATGAAAAAAGAAGACTGATTCGTTGTTGTAAAATTGTAAAAAATGGTTGATTTTTAGAATATGGAGTGTTAACATTTATTCAAATAAAATATATAACGATGATTATATAGGAGGTAGGAAAATGTCAAAATACGCAGGAACACAGACAGAAAAGAATTTGGAAGCAGCATTTGCAGGAGAGTCACAGGCAAGAAATAAATATACATATTTTGCATCTGTTGCAAAGAAAGAAGGTTATGAACAGATCTCTTCACTGTTTTTAAAAACAGCTGACAATGAAAAAGAACATGCGAAGATGTGGCTGAAAGAGTTAGATGGAATTGGAGATACGGCATCTAATCTTGAAGATGCGGCAACTGGCGAAAACTATGAATGGACAGATATGTATGAAGGATTTGCCAAAACAGCTGAGGAAGAAGGGTTCACAGAACTTGCTAAGAAATTCAGATTAGTTGCAGCAATCGAGAAACATCACGAAGAACGTTATCGTGCATTATTAAAGAATGTTGAGATGGCAGAAGTATTTGCAAAGAGTGAAGTGAAAGTATGGGAATGCCGCAACTGTGGTCATATCGTAGTAGGTAAGGAAGCACCAGAGATTTGTCCGACATGTGCACATCCAAGAGCTTATTTTGAGATTCATAGCGAGAATTACTAAGATCACATTCAATTCATCGTCACAGTTCACCCGAAAGGACGAGCTGTGGCATGTTTTTTATGAATTTACATAAAAGGCTTGCATAATTTTAAAAATTCGATATAATAAGTTTTGTGATTATTTTTATAGACATGTGCTGAAATAGCTCAGTTGGTAGAGCAACGCATTCGTAATGCGTAGGTCGTGGGTTCGAGTCCCATTTTCAGCTTCTTGTGGAAGTCCTTGAACATATCAAGGGCTTTTTTCATGCTCTTCTACGCGTATGCCAAATCAAAAAAGATAACTAGAAATAATTTATCGCTTTAAAGCGAAAAATCATATTGACAAATAAAAAGCATAGAACTATAATAAAAAACAGATTTAAGGACAGGCGGTTTATGTTATGTGTAAGAAAATGATGAAAGATATAAGTTCATACTTTTTCTTCTATTTCCAGGGCTTTTATTTTAGCGCTGGCTAATTTTGCTACATTCATATCCGATATGTACACTAAGTTAAGAGATAATAAAGTGAATGCCGGTATTTGAAGTAGCAAAGACCGGTATTTTTGTTTGTATGAGGTGATAATAAATGATTCGAATGGAATTAGGACCACATAGTTATAATATTGAGCTAGGACGTGGAAACTTGAACAAAGCAGATAAATTATTGAATTTACAAAGAAAAGTGATGGTTATCACAGATGAAGGAGTTCCGTCTGTTTACGCGGAGACGATTGCAAAGCAATGTAAGGAAGCCTACATAAAAGTCGTGCCACAAGGAGAAGGAAGTAAGTCCTTGCAGACAGCAGAAGAGATTCTCACAGAGATGCTAGAACATCAATTTAGTCGGAAGGATTGTGTGGCAGCAGTCGGCGGAGGTGTAGTCGGTGATTTGGGTGGCTTTGTTGCTTCTCTTTATATGAGAGGAATCGATTTCTATAATATTCCGACGACGGTGCTGTCTCAGGTGGATTCGTCAATTGGAGGCAAGACAGCAGTCAATCTTGCAGGAATTAAGAATATTATTGGTGCATTTCACCAGCCAAAGGCTGTGCTGATTGACCCGGATACTCAGAGCACTCTGTCAGAACGTCAGATTCTTAACGGTCTGATGGAAGCAATCAAGATGGGGGCAACCGGCGATCGTGAATTGTTTGACTTATTCTTAAACGGGAATTGGAAAGAACAGATTGATTTGATGATTGAAAGGGCATTGTTGGTAAAAAAATATGTAGTTGAGCAGGACGAAAAGGAAAGCCATTTGCGAAAGATTTTAAATTTCGGCCACACCATTGGACATGGATTTGAAAGTGCAGCGAATGGACAGCTTTATCACGGTGAATGTGTGGCGCTCGGAATGCTGTATATGAGTAATGAGGAAGTGCAACAACAATTGCTTGCAATATATGATAAGATTGGTTTTAAGCTTCCAGAACTATCTGTTTTTGATATGAAAGAAGTAAAAGAAGCAATCACACATGATAAAAAAGCTAATAACCAGAATTGTTCCGTAGTCACAGTCCCAAAGGCAGGTGAGGGGTCTATAGAAGAATGGACAATGCAGGAAGTGCTGGATAGATTGGAGAGTGGATGGAATGAAAAATGTGTTTGGTAACAGTATTACCGTGACATTATTCGGTGAAAGCCATGGGGAACAGATAGGAGCTGTGATAGATGGCCTTGCACCGGGGCTTGAGATTGATTTGGAATTTATCAAGAATCAGTTAGAACTTCGAAAGCCACATGGAAAGATTTCGACACAGCGTGTAGAGAGTGATGAGCCACATATTGTAAGCGGAGTGTTTGAAGGAAAGACGACAGGAACGCCACTTTGTATCCTTTTTACAAATCAGAATACAAAGAGCAAGGATTATTCGAAAACGAAAGATTTGATGAGACCTGGGCATGCAGATTTTACAGCGATGGAAAAATATCATGGTTTTGCAGACTATCGGGGTGGCGGACATTTTTCCGGCAGAATTACAACTCCGGTTGTGGCAGCAGGTGCGATTCTCATACATGCACTGCAAAAAAAAGGAATCTATATCGGGACACATATTAAACAATGCGGAAGTATTTCTGACCAACCGTTTGAAAATTACAAGGAAGATATCGAAAAATTGAATCGGCTGTTGTTCCCGGTGCTTAATGAAAAAGCTGCAAAAGAAATGCATGATTATATGACGCAGGCAGCCAATGAAGGCGACAGTGTCGGAGGAATTTTGGAGACGGTTGTAACAGGAATTCCTTCGGGGGTCGGTGAACCGTGGTTCGATTCCATGGAAAGCATGCTGGCACATGGAATGTTTAGTATTCCGGCAGTCAAGGGCATTGAATTTGGAAAAGGGTTTGCATTCGCGCAGATGAAGGGCAGTGAGGCAAATGATGCATTTGCAATGCAGGATGGGGCTGTTGTGACGAAGACAAATAACAACGGTGGAATTAACGGTGGTATTACCAACGGAATGCCGATTCTTTTTAATACAGTAATCAAGCCAACACCATCCATTTATAAAAAGCAGGAGACTGTGGATATTGCACTGCGGGAAAATGAAATCATTCAGATTCAGGGAAGGCACGATCCCGCAATTATTCACAGAGCAAGAGTCGTAGTGGACAGTATGACAGCAATTGTCATTGCAGATATGCTGGCACTTCGGTATGGAACAGACTGGATGAAGGAGATGGAGGAATGAATATAGAGATTAAGGTCGGAAAAGCGGCAGGAAAGGTAAAAGCACCTCCATCGAAAAGTATGGCACACAGAATGCTAATCGGTGCAGGTTTATCGGAAGGAACTTCCGTTATAAGAAACATTGATTTGAGTGAGGATATCAAAGCAACAATCGGTATTTTAGAAGCACTTGGTGTCCAATGTGACATCAAAGGCGGACAGGTAACTCTGAAGGGAATCGGAAAGAGAGCCATTGTATCAGACGAACCACTTGACTGTAATGAAAGTGGAAGTACATTACGTTTTTTTGTACCACTATTATTAAGCGGCGGCGCACGCTGCGAGTTTGTAGGCGCGAAACGCTTGTTTGAAAGGCCACTTAGCATTTACGAGAAAATTTGCACGGAACAAGGGATTTGTTTCGAAAAATCAGAAGGAAGGCTTCTATTGGATGGCAGACTTAAGGCCGCATATTTTCAGGTGCCGGGTGATATCAGCAGTCAGTTTATTACCGGACTATTATATGCCCTTCCTTTGCTTGAGAAGGATAGTGTGCTGGAGATTATTCCCCCAATCGAAAGCAAGGCTTATATTGAAATGACCTTGCAGGTTCTTGATTTGTGTGGGATTGAAGTGAAACAGGAAGGAAACCGGTATGAAATCAAAGGAAGTCAGACTTATCAGCCGATTGATGTGAATGTAGAGGGCGATTACTCTAATGCAGCATTTTTAGAAGCACTTAATCTAATCGGCGGAGCGGTTCAGGTAGAGGGACTCACCGAAGACAGTCTGCAGGGAGATCAAATATACCGCACATATTTTAAATTGCTGCAGGAAGAAAAACCAATCTTGGATATTGCAGAGTGCCCAGATTTGGGTCCGATTCTGATGGGAATGGCAGCAGCTTTGCACGGTGCAGTCTTTACAGGCACAAGGAGATTAAAAATGAAAGAGAGCGACCGCGGTGTGGTTATGGCAGAAGAACTGGAGAAATTTGGTATTCGGTGCGAGGTTCAGGAGAATGTAATTACCGTTTATGACGGAAAACTTCGGACTCCAAAAGAAAACTTACAAAGTCACAATGACCATAGAATTGCAATGACGTTATCTGTGCTTGCGTCAATTACAGGCGGTATTATCTGTGAAGCACAGGCAGTAAAGAAAAGTTTTCCAAATTATTATGAAGTAATTAGTGATTTAGGAATTCAAATAGAAAAACAATAGCAGGAGGACATAATTATGAATTGTGAATTCAAAAGAAAATTACCAATTCCAATGGAAGTAAAAGAGATGTATCCGGTGACAGCTGAGATGGAGAAAATAAGAAAACAAAGGGATATTGAGATAAAAAAAGTATTGTCGGGGGAATCTGACAAGTTCCTTTTAATCATCGGACCATGTTCAGCAGATTATGAAAATTCTGTAATGGACTATATTACAAGACTTCGTCCGGTACAGGATAAAGTTGCAGATAAGATTATCATTATTCCAAGAATTTATACGAATAAACCAAGAACGACCGGTGCAGGTTACAAAGGAATGCTTCACCAGCCTGATCCGTTACACGATTCGGATATGCTTGAAGGGCTTACTAAGATCAGAAAGCTGCACATGCGTGCTTTAAAAGAGACTGGTTTTACGTGTGCAGATGAGATGTTATATCCGGAAAACCACAGATATCTTTCAGATTTACTGGCTTATGTTGCAATCGGAGCTCGTTCTGTTGAAAATCAGCAGCATCGTTTGACAGCCAGTGCAATTGATATTCCAGTTGGAATGAAGAACACGACCAGCGGAGATTTATCTGTGATGATGAATTCTATTACAGCGGCACAGAGTGGCCACACATTTATTTACCGAGGTTGGGAAGTAGAAAGTCAAGGAAACCCATATGCACATGCAATTCTTCGTGGCGGCATGAATGCACAGGGTCAGAATATAGCGAACTATCATTACGAAGATTTGATGCATGTATATGAGTGGTATCAGAAAAAGGATTTGGAGAACATGAGTGTTATTATTGATGCCAACCATGCAAATTCAAATAAAAAGTATCTGGAACAGATTCGTATCAGTAAAGATGTTATGCACAGCCGCCGTGTAAGTAAGGATATCAACAATCTCGTAAAAGGACTCATGATCGAAAGTTATATCGTAGATGGTTCACAGCCAGCAGAATGTGGCGTGTATGGACAATCTATCACAGATCCATGTCTTGGATGGGAAAAGACAGAACGTCTGATTTATGATCTGGCGGAGGAATTATAATGAGAAAACTTATCTTTTTTGATATAGATGGAACGATTTCTTCAGAGGTAACCGGCGAGATCCCGGAGAGCGCAATAAAAGCCATAAGACAGGCGAGAGAAAATGGTCATCTACTATTTATTAATACTGGACGTACGTCTTTCAGTGTTGAGAAAAAATATCGTGAGATTGGATTCGATGGATATGTATGTGGATGTGGAACAGATATATACGCAGACGGTAAATGCATCTTCAGACACAGCCTTCCTTTGGAAAAATGTAATGAAGTAGTAGAAATGGCTAGAAAAACAAAGGTGACGGCTGTGTATGAATCTTATGAAGCTGTATTTTTTGACCAGAAGGTACCAAAGCACAAGGTCGTAGACCAGCTTGTGAAGAAATTTGGACTAAACGGAAGAAGTGTACCTGACACGACAGATGGAGCAAATTTCTCGTTTGAAAAATTCTGTGTGTGGGTAAGTAAAGAGGCTGATTTCTCTACTTTTTATGAATACATTACGAAGGATTTTGAGTGTATTGACCGGGGCAGCGATATGTATGAATTGATGCCGAAGGGAATTTCAAAGGCAACGGGAATTCAGATGGTGATGGATTATTATAAGATACCGCTTGAAGATTGTTTTGCAATCGGCGATAGCACGAATGATTTATCAATGCTTCAATTTGTGCCGAATAGTATTGCGATGGGGAATAGCATGAACGAAATTCTTCCGTATTGTGCGTATCAGACAACAAGTGTGGAAGAGGACGGAATCTGGAATGCGCTAAAACATTACGGAATTATATAAGAAATGACATGTATGTAAGAGTGGACACTGATTTCGTGTCCATTCTTTGCGTCTATTTTGATTTTAAATACCATTTTTCAAAGGCATTGATTAGTGTATATAATCCGGTTGCCATGAAGCAGAGAATGACGATTGCCATGAGCAGCCAATCCAGCTTGAATACCTGACTAGAATAAATGATCAGATAACCCAATCCGTTACGTGCAGCTAAAAATTCACCGATGATGACACCTACCAGACAAAGTCCAATATTGACTTTCATATTGCTGATGATAGCAGGAATAGAACTTGGAATCACGACCTTGGTAAGGGCCTGTAGACGGTTTCCTCTGAGCGTATAAATTAATTTGATTTTTTCGGGGTCGACACTCATGAAACAAGTGTAGAGGTTTAAAATGCTTCCAAACAATGCAACTGACATTCCGGCAACAATAATGGTTGTTGGTGTTGCACCAAGCCAAACGATTAAAAGTGGTGCGAGAGCTGATTTAGGAAGGCTGTTTAAGACAACCAAAAAAGGCTCTAAAGTCTCGGATAATTTTCTGCTGAACCAAAGCAGAATGGCTATCAGAAGACTGACAAGCGTTACCAGTATGAAGCTGACCAATGTTTCGTATAACGTAATTGAGATATGAAGAAAAATACTCTTATCTAACACCATAGACCAGAAGCAGAGCGCTACATGACTGGGACTGCTAAAGATAAAAGAATCAATGATGCCTGTTCGGGAAGCAAGTTCCCATATAAGAAGAAAAACAATCAATATTAAAATACGAAAGCTCCTCACAAGCTGTTTATGGCGTTTCTGCATTTTTATAAATTTCATCTGAGAAGATGACAGTTCATACATTATCATTCAGCTCCTTCCAAATCTGATTGAAATAGATTTTGAATTCAGGCGCATTACGCCGTTGAAGCGGCGTATCTGATTCTAAATCAAAGGACAACGGAATCACTTTCTGAATTGTAGCCGGGCGTGCTGTCATGACCAGGACTTTGTCACCGAGGCTGATAGCCTCAGAAAGATCATGTGTGACAAGAATTGCAGTGCGATGTTCTTTCCGGATGATCTGCCCGATATCGTCGCCGACTGAGAGACGTGTCTGATAGTCAAGTGCAGAAAAAGGCTCGTCAAGCAAAAGCAAATCCGGTTCTAATACCAGTGTGCGTATCAGAGCTACACGTTGACGCATGCCGCCGGAAAGTCCGGAAGGTTTCGCACTGGAAAAATCTGCAAGACCGTATTGTATAAGCAATTCTTTTGCTTTCTCTTTGCTCTTTGCAGTAAGCGTATGTTGCACTTCTAAGCCTAGAAGTACATTGTGATAGACAGATCTCCATTCCAATAAGTGATCTCTTTGCAGCATATATCCGATATTGGCAGCATTTTCTTTTAATGGTTTTCCATTGAGAAGAATTTCGCCTGCCTCCGGTTTCATAAGCCCTGCAATAATGGAGAGCAGTGTGGATTTTCCACAGCCTGAAGGGCCAACGATGCTGATGAATTCTCCCGGATACAAAGAAAAAGACAGGTTTTTTAAAGCGGAGGTTTCGCCCTCCATAGTGTGATAAGAATGGTCGACATTTTTGATTTCCAATACTGGTTTCATAGATACCTCCGTTTCAATATCAGACGAGAGATTATACTCTCGTCTGATATATTTTATGTGGAAATGAAAAAAGGGTGCTTGCTAGAAATGCAAGAAAAGAGTATAATTTGACGCATATGATTATGGAACTGGAGAATCACAATGAATTATCAAAAAGAAATGGAAAAACTGATTGCTAAACTTCAGAAAGAAGACCGGGTACCAAAACTTTTGATTCATAGCTGTTGTGCACCGTGCAGCAGTTATGTATTAGAATATCTGGCAGATTATTTTGAGATTACAGTGTTCTACTATAATCCGAATATTTTTCCAGAGAGTGAGTATACGAAGCGGATCCTGGAACAGCAGATGCTGATAGAGAAGATGAAGGTAAAGCATCCAGTTTCCTTTATTGCAGGCAGTTATGAACGTGAGCGTTTTTATGAACTTGCAAGAGGACTGGAACGGGCAAAGGAGGGTGGAGAACGCTGTTTTAAGTGTTATCATCTTCGCTTGGAGGAGACTGCTAAGATTGCAAAGGAAGGTGAATTTGATTATTTCACAACGACACTGAGTATTAGCCCGTTAAAGAATGCGGACAAGCTGAATGAGACTGGCAGGAAGCTTGGTGAGGAATATGGTGTAGAATATCTGCAGTCCGATTTTAAAAAGAAAAATGGATATAAGAGGTCCATTGAATTATCAAAAGAATATGGACTCTATAGACAAGATTACTGTGGTTGCGAGTATTCATATATAGCAAGACAGAGTGAGCGAAGCACATTATAGTTTATTTATGTAAGAAAGAAGAGAGGAAACAGACATGGCACAATTATGGGGTGGACGTTTTACAAAGGAAACAGATCAGTTAGTTTATAATTTTAACGCATCAATTTCATTTGATCAAAAATTTTATGCACAGGATATCTGTGGCAGCATGGCACATGTACAGATGCTGGAGAAACAAGGAATTTTAACGGAAGAGGAGTGCGACCAGATTCTAAACGGATTGGATGGCATTCTCAGCGATGTGCAGAGTGGATTACTTGAGATTTCTGATAAGTATGAGGATATTCACAGTTTTGTGGAGGCTACTTTGATTGAGAGAATCGGGGAAGCAGGTAAAAAGCTACATACAGGAAGAAGCCGTAACGATCAAGTGGCTCTGGATATGAAATTGTATACAAGGGATGAGATAGAAGCGCTCGACGAGTTATTAAAAGAAATCTTGGAAGTGCTGCTGTCTATTATGAAAGACAGTACAGAAGTCTTTATGCCTGGATTTACACATTTACAGAAGGCACAGCCGATTACATTGGCACATCATATGGGTGCATACTTTGAGATGTTTAAACGTGACCGTTCCAGATTATATGACATCTACAGACGAATGAATTATTGTCCATTGGGTTCGGGGGCACTTGCGGGAACGACTTATCCGTTGGACAGAGAGTATACCGCCAAGATTTTAGGCTTTGATGGGCCGACATTAAATAGTATGGATTCGGTTGCTGACAGAGATTATATCATAGAATTAATGTCGGCATTATCGACGATTATGATGCATTTAAGCCGTTTTTCGGAGGAAGTAATTATCTGGAATTCCAATGAATATCAATTTGTAGATATTGATGATGCGTACAGTACCGGAAGCAGTATTATGCCGCAGAAAAAGAACCCGGATATTGCAGAACTTGTACGTGGCAAGACCGGACGCGTTTATGGTGCATTGATTTCCATTCTTACAACAATGAAAGGAATTCCGCTTGCTTACAATAAGGACATGCAGGAAGATAAGGAATTTGCATTTGATGCCATTGATACAGTGAAAGGCTGCCTTGCATTGTTTACAGGGATGCTCCGTACTATGAAGTTCAATAGAAATATCATGGAAAACAGTGCGAAAAACGGATTTACGAATGCTACAGATGCAGCAGACTATCTTGTAAATCATGGTGTGGCATTCCGAGATGCACATGGTATTGTAGGACAGTTAGTGTTATATTGCCTTGAAAAAGGAATTGCGCTGGACGATATGACCTTAGAAGAATATAAAGCAATTTCACCGGTGTTTGAGGAAGATATTTATGAAGCAATCAGTATGGAAACCTGCGTGAATAAACGTATGACTATCGGTGCTCCGAGCAAAGAAGCGATGGAGCGTGTAATTGCAATTTATGAAAAATATTTAGCAGAATTCTAAAAAATACTTGCATTGTCGCAAAAAATCGTATAGCATGTTACGAATAAAGGGAAATGTCTGTGAAAAGGGTATTTGTGAAGGTGAGGAGATAGATTATGGAACAGAAATTAAGAGTTGGTATTCTTGGAGCAACAGGTATGGTTGGACAGCGTTTCATCGCACTTTTGGAAAATCATCCTTGGTATGAAGTAGTAACAGTGGCAGCTAGTTCAAGATCTGCAGGAAAGACATATGAAGAAGCTGTAGGTGATCGTTGGAAAATGACAACTCCAATGCCGGAAGCTGTAAAGAATCTCGTGGTTGCTAATGTTAATGAAGTAGAAAAAGTAGCAGCCGGTGTTGACTTTGTATTCAGTGCAGTTGATATGACGAAAGAAGAAATCAGGGCGATCGAAGATGCATATGCTAAGACAGAAACACCGGTTGTCTCTAATAATAGTGCACATCGTTGGACAAAAGATGTTCCGATGGTAGTGCCGGAAATCAATCCAGAACATTTTGAAGTAATTGAGGCACAGAAGAAACGTCTTGGAACAACAAGAGGTTTTGTCGCAGTAAAACCAAACTGTTCGATTCAAAGTTATGCACCGGTGCTTACAGCATGGAAGGAATTTGAGCCAATAGAAGTGGTAGCTACTACATATCAGGCAATCTCAGGTGCAGGAAAGAACTTTAAAGACTGGCCGGAGATGGTTGGCAACATCATCCCATACATCGGTGGTGAAGAAGAAAAGAGTGAACAGGAACCACTTCGTATCTGGGGAAAAGTTGTAGACGGGGAAATTGTAAAAGCAGAAGGACCTGTGATAACAACACAGTGTATCCGTGTACCGGTATTGAATGGACACACAGCGGCAGTTTTTGTAAAATTCGCGAAAAAACCAACGAAAGAGCAGCTGATTGAAAAAATCGTGAACTTTAAAGGACTTCCACAGGAATTAGAGCTTCCAAGTGCACCAAAACAGTTCATCCAATATTTAGAAGAGGAAAATCGTCCACAGGTGAGTCTGGATGTAGATTATGAAAATGGTATGGGAGTGTCTGTCGGACGTATCAGAGAAGACAGTGTATATGACTTCAAATTCGTAGGTTTGTCACACAACACAGTACGTGGTGCGGCAGGTGGCGCAATTCTATGTGCAGAAACATTAACGGCAAAAGGATATATCCAGAAGAAATAGAGCAAATACAATGGTGGGGAGAAATTTTTCCTCGCCATTTTTTATGGGGTACTAGAAAAAAACAGCAGAATTTGATATGCTTATAGGAGTATAAAACGGCGATAGACGAGGAGGCGTCATATGGGTAAGGAACTATTAAAATATACACAGAACAGAGAATTATCATGGCTTAGATTTAATCAGAGGGTGTTGGAAGAAGCCCAGGACGAAAGTGTTCCTCTTTTGGAACGCATGAAGTTTGTCGCAATTTTTACAAGTAATCTGGACGAATTTTTTATGATTCGCGTTGGAAGCCTTTATGACATGAAGATGATAGGTGATAAGACAAAAGACTCTCGTTCTGGTATGACGGCAGAGGAACAGTTAGACGCAATTTATGCGGCAGTTGCACCATTGTATAAAGACAGGGAAAGAATTTATGGAACAATTAAAAAGCAGCTTTCACCGTATGGGGTCTGTGGATTATCTTTTAAGGAATTAGAGCAGACGGAAAAGAAATATGTAAAAAGATATTTCAAAGAACAGATTTTACCTGTATTATCCCCACAGATTGTAGATGCGAATCATCCATTTCCGCATTTGCAGAATAAAGAGATTTACGTTACTGCAAATCTTAAGTCCGGAGATAAGACGATGATGGGAATTGTACCGGTTCCACAATTTATTTCCGATATTATGTATTTGCCGGGACATGATATACGTTATATTCGTATAGAGAAGGTTATTATGGAATATCTGGAACTTGTATTCGAAAAATATGAGATTTCAGAAAAAAATTACATATGTGTGACAAGAAACGCAGATATTTCACCGGATGATGAAGCGTTTGATGTGAATGAAGATTTTCGTAACCGCATGAAAAAGACACTTCACAAGAGACGTACAATGGCGGCAGTTCGTTTAGAGATTGCGAATCCGTTGTCGAAAGAGACAGAACAATATTTATGCAAGAAACTTATGATTGTACCAAAGCAGATATTTAGAACGAAGATTCCGATGAAGCTTTCTTATATTTTCTCAATTATTGACAAATTACCGAATTCTATGAAACATTCGCTGACAGATGAACCATTTGTGCCACAGCCGGCAAAGATGGTTTCAGAAGGAAGTATTATGAAGCAGGTAAAAAAGAAGGATATTTTGCTTCATTATCCTTATGAAAGTATGGAGCCATTCCTGCAGTTAATCAAAGAGGCTTCTGTTGATCCTTCTGTTATGACGATTAAAATTACGATTTACCGTTTGGCAAAGAAGACAAGGCTGGTAGAATATCTGTGTGCTGCAGCGGAGAATGGAAAAGAAGTCACGGTATTGATTGAACTTCGGGCAAGATTTGATGAGCAGAACAATATTGACTGGTCAGAGCGCTTGGAAGAGGCGGGTTGCCGTGTCATTTATGGATTTGAAGGCTACAAAGTGCATTCAAAGATTTGTCTGATTACATATCGTAATCGTAATGAGATTCAATACATTACACAGATTGGAACCGGAAACTATAATGAAAAGACTGCAGCAATGTACACGGACGTATCATTAATGACAGGAAACCGGGTGATTGGTGAAGATGCAGCAAACTTTTTCAAAAACATGTCAATTGGAAATTTGCAGGGGGAATATGAGCATCTGCTTGTGTCTCCGAAGAGTCTTAAAAAGAAAGTTCTGGAGCTTATTGACGAAGAAATTAAAAAAGGTTCACAGGGCCGCGTGGTTATGAAGATGAATTCTGTGACAGATGTGGATTTTATTCAAAAAGTTGCAGAAGCTTCAAGAGCAGGTGTGAGAGTTGATTTGAATGTACGAGGAATCTGCTGTATCCTTCCGGGAATTGCAGGCGAGACGGACAATCTTTCTGTGACAAGTATTGTGGGAAGATATCTGGAACATGCACGCATTTTTAGCTTTGGAACAGGGGAAAATCAAAAGATATACATCGGTTCTGCCGATATGATGACGCGTAATACAGAAAAACGTGTGGAAGTGGCATGTCCGATCTTTGACAAAAATGTCAAAGCACAATTCAATCATATCATGGATGTGCTGTTTTCTGATAATATGAAAGCGAGAACTTTACAGGCAGACGGGACTTATGGGATGAAAGATTTTTCTAATGAACGAATTGCAGCGCAGGAAGTTTTTATGAAAGAGGCTTTGGAGGTACAAAAGGAAGAAAAGCCGGAACACGAGATGTTCGTAAAAAAAATCATAGGTTTTTTCAAGAAAAAAAAGAATAACAATTAAAAGGAATATATATGGCAAAATCAGTATATATTGCGGAAAAGCCAAGTGTGGCACAAGAATTCGCAAAAGCATTAAAATTAAACACAAAAAGAAAAGAAGGATATCTGGAGTCAGGAGAGGCAATCGTCACATGGTGCGTGGGGCATCTTGTTACGATGAGCTATCCAGAATGCTATGATGAGAAATATAAAAGATGGAGCCTTGAGACGCTTCCGTTTATCCCGGAAGAATTCAAGTATGAAGTAATTGCAAATGTTAAGAAGCAGTTCCAGATTGTCAGTGAAGTCTTGAATCGTGCAGATGTAGATACCATTTATGTCTGTACCGACTCTGGACGTGAAGGAGAATATATTTATCGTCTGGTAGAGCAGATGGCTGGCGTCAAAGGGAAAAAGAGAAAACGGGTGTGGATTGATTCGCAGACGGAAGAAGAGATTTTGCGAGGGATTAAAGAAGCAAAAGATTTGGAAGAATATGATAATTTATCTGCATCCGCATATCTGCGTGCAAAAGAGGATTATCTGATGGGGATTAATTTCTCGAGACTTTTGACTTTGAAGTATGGGAATAGTATTTCCAGTTATCTGAATACTAAGTATACCGTATTGTCAGTAGGTCGTGTGATGACCTGCGTGCTTGGCATGGTGGTAAGAAGAGAACGGGAAATTCGTGAATTTGTAAAGACACCGTTTTACAGAGTGTTAAGTGTGGTGCAGGCTGGCGAGCATTCTTTTGAGGGAGAATGGAAAGCGGTAAAAGGTTCAAGGTATTTTGAAAGTCCTTATCTTTACAAAGAAAATGGATTTAAAGAAAAGGCAAAGGCAGAAGAATTAATAGAGTATCTGAGTGATGAGAAACCACTTTCCTGTATCGTGGAAGCGATTGAAAAGAAACAGGAAAAGAAGAACCCGCCATTGCTTTATAATCTTGCAGAACTGCAGAATGAATGCTCGAAACGATTTAAAATCAGCCCGGATGAGACTCTACGGATTGTGCAGGAACTGTATGAAAAGAAAATGGTGACTTATCCAAGAACAGATGCCAGAGTACTTTCAACAGCAGTTGCAAAAGAGATACATAAAAATCTAAATGGATTGGCAAAATATGAGATGGCAGCACCGTATCTTGCAGATATCCTACAGTTTGGTAGCCATAAAGGACTTGAGAAGACAAGATATGTCAACGACAAGCAGATTACAGATCACTATGCGATTATTCCAACTGGGCAGGGAATTGCGGCATTGAAAAGCGTTTCCGGGACTGCAAAACAGGTGTATGATACGATTGTAAAGCGATTTCTAAGTATTTTCTACCCGCCTGCCGTTTATCAGAAGATCAGCATTACCACAAGGATGAAAGACGAACGGTTTTTTGCTAATTTCAAGGTGCTGGTGACAGAAGGTTATCTGAAGGTAGTGGGAACCGGCAATGAGGGTTCTGCTGATGCAGGGCTCTTCGAAGCAGTTAAGGCAATCAAAAAAGGAGCTGTCTTACCGGTTCAGGAGCTTGCGATTAAAGAGGGAGAAACTTCTCCTCCTAAAAGATACAATTCAGGTTCTATGATTCTTGCAATGGAAAATGCCGGTCAGTTAATCGAAGATGAGGAACTGCGTGCTCAGATTAAAGGAAGCGGCATTGGAACCAGTGCAACGAGAGCAGAAATTTTAAAAAAACTAATCAATATCAAATACTTAGCATTAAATAAAAAAACACAGATTATTACGCCGACACTGCTCGGTGAGATGATTTTTGACGTAGTAGAGCACTCAATAAAGTCACTTCTAAATCCGGAGTTGACGGCAAGCTGGGAAAAGGGCTTGACTTATGTGGCAGAAGGTCAGATTACTCCGGAAGAATACATGGTAAAGTTAAATAATTTTATCACCACTCGTACCAATGGAGTAATAGGATTAAATAATCAATATCAGTTAAGAAGTTGCTATGATAAAGCGTCTGCTTTTTATAAAAAAGGAGCTTCCTGTATAATTCAAGTATAGGGAATTCCAAGAAAGAAGGTTGAAAAAAA
>CALBNS010000018.1 GCA_937896665.1 uncultured Clostridia bacterium | reverse complement strand
CTTTTCGTTGTCACAGCCGTTTTTGCCCTACCTGCGGAAATAAATATGCCATGGAACGCACTACCAGTATGTCCTTTAAACTGATTCATGTTCAGCATAGACATTGTGTTTTTACCATTGATGAAAATCTCCGTGAATTCTTTCTGCATGACAGGTTTCTGCTCGACTGTCTTTTTCATTCTGTCACTAGTGTTGTTTCTCGTATGTTTTCCAAGATGAATAAATCCAAAAACTTCACACCCGGTTTCATTATGGTTTTACATACATTCGGCCGGGATTTGAAATGGAATCCTCACATTCATTGCCTGATTTCTGAAGGCGGATATAGTGATGATGGATTCTGGAAAAATGTCAACCACTTTAACTATACATACCTTCGCAACGCATTTCGTACTGCTCTGCTTAATGAATTGGAATCCAAAATAGGATCCTCCTTCAAAAAGACAAAAGCGAAATGCTATACAGCACACAAACACAGGTTTTATGTTTATGCCAAGCCCAATAAATGTGATCCTTATATCGTTGTGAAATACATCGGACGTTACCTTGGCCGCCCTGTTATTGCTACTTCCCGCATCGATAAATACGATGGAGAGATGGTTGCCTTCCACTATAATCGACATGAAAGACAATAAATATATCGAAGAAACGATTCCTGCCATGGAGTTCATTCAAAGGCTGATCCGGCATATACCGGAAAAACATTTTAAAATGATCCGATATGGTGGGCTATATGCCAGACACCGTGATATTGATACAAAATTAAATCGGGCCGTTTCCAAAGAAAAACATCATATTTACCGCAGCTTTAATCAATGGCGAGTAGCTATCCTTTCTTCCTTCGGCTACGACCCTTTGGAATGTCCTGACTGCAGACGTAAAATGGAGTTTCTGGAACCCTATTATAATCATAAGCGCATATCCCTCGAAGAACTGTACGAGAAAGCAATATCCAAATCTCGTGGAAAGCGTTCCTCTGCATGATTCTTTTCTTCGTCATCTATGATATAATCCTCTAAAAGGAGCTTCTTGTATAATTCAAATATAAGGAATTCCGAGAAAGAAGGTTGAGAAAAAAATACCTCAGAGTAAAATAAGATTACTGACTTGGACGGTTAGTAAAAATCTTATTAAACAGAGAGGTATCTGAAATGAATTCTAACACACAAAACGCGAAAATCAAATCAATTACGGAAAAAACTTTAATCGTTGGTATCGATATTGGAAGCGAAACACATTATGCAAGGGCCTTTGACTGGCGAAACTACGAGTACTCAAAGAAGCCATTCTCTTTCAATAACGATGAAGAAGGATTTAGATCATTCAAATCATGGATGAACGAGATTGCAGAAAAGCATGGTAAGGATACGGTTATTCCGGGGATGGAACCTACCGGCCACTACTGGCTGAATCTTGGAGCGTACCTGCAGGAACAGGGAATGAAGCCGGTTCATGTCAACCCGCATCACGTTAAGAAGTCCAAAGAACTGGATGACAACAATCCGAATAAGAATGACCGTAAGGATCCTAAGACAATTGCAGGTCTGGTAAATGAAGGAAGGTTTTCCTATCCATATATTCCGACAGGAATATATGCGGAAATCAGAAGTCTGTCAAATCTTCGCATTCAGATACAGGAAGAAATTTCAAGGATCAAAAACCGAATTGCCCGCTGGTTCAGTATATATTTTCCGGAAATGAAAGACGTTTACAAAAAGCCGGATGCAAAAAGTGGAATGATGGTGATCAAAAAGGCGCCACTTCCGGCCGATATTAAGGAGCTTGGAGTGGATGGGGTGAATCAGATATGGAGAGATGCAAAGCTGAAAGGCGCCGGTCTGAAGAGGGCAAAGACCCTGGTAGAGGTAGCAGAGCGCAGCATCGGAAATACGGAAGCACCTGAAAGTGCCAGAATTGAGATCAGAATGCTTCTTGTGGATTATGAAGTGTACAGTAAACGCATGGATGATCTGCTGGAGGAGATTGAGAAAAAACTATCTGAGATTCCATATATTGATAAACTTCTTGAGATAAATGGAGTCGGGATAAAAACAGTGAGTTGTTTCATAGCAGAGGTGGGTGACATTCGTCGTTTTGATAGCCCGAAACAGCTGCAGAAACTGGCAGGATATGCCATTGTTTCAGACAATTCAGGAAAACACAATGGAGAGAGTCGCATCAGCCACAGAGGAAGAAAACGCCTGAGATACGCTTTATATGAGGCAGCAATCTCAGTGATTGGAAAAAATCCCGAGTTTAAGTCAATACATGAATACTATCTGACGAGGGCGAAAAATCCTCTGAAAAAGATGCAGTCGGTCATAGCGATTGCGTGTAAGCTGATCAGGGTCTTCTATACAATTCTAACGAAGGGTATAGATTATGATGGACAGAAGATGCTGAGGGATATCGTAAGACCGGAAATGACATTGGCTGCGTAAATCTATCCACAAACAACGGTAACTCGTGGCTGGTTTGAGCACTTAATGCACCAACAGCCGGAGTGTTGAAATCAGCCACGATAGCTGAAAAAACGGATTGTGACAGGAAAACGTCCACTGAAAAGTGCTGTTGCAGGAAGAAAGTCAGTAATACAACATACAAAGAATGAGCCAGTAGTCGGCAGAATATTATCCAGAGGGCATGACCCTGTAAAGGAGCTGAGCTGACACCCTGGTTATGGACAGGCGGAACGAGAGAAGTTAGGACCCGGTCAGAAATGACTGGATGATCCTGGTAGACACGGGAGGTTCGCTGCCGTAGATGGATGGGTATACACAAGGCCATGTAGAACGAAATACAAAGACGTTTTACTTCGTATACCCAAAATACTCTATTTTCGTACCAGATACAGGGTAAAGGAAAAAAGACTTGATTTATTAGGGAGGTACTGTAGCATGTATATGAATACGGGTTATCTAAACCACTCACATATGGATTTCAAAGACAAAAGCCGTCCACTAATTGTAGGTAGTTGTGGTACTTACGGCCTTTCCAGTCATCCTAAGCTTCCAACCTACCGTCCAAGGGGCCGTCTTGATTATCAAATCATATATATTATTGCCGGGTGTGGGCATTTTCATTTTGATAATGTTGATAACGAAACGATTGTTCCTGCCGGTAATATTGTATTATACAGACCGAAGGAACTTCAGAAGTATGAATACTATGGAGAAGACAAGACAGAAGTATACTGGATTCACTTCACGGGAAGCAATGTAAAAAACATCTTGCGTCAGTATGGATTCCCAGATAAAGAACGAGTTTTCCAAGTCGGCACATCTATGGAATATGAACGGGTTTTCAAGCGTATTATCATAGAGTTCCAACGCTGTCAGGACAACTATGAGGAAATGCTTGTCCTTCTACTTCGTCATCTGCTGATCAGTTTCCACCGGGAACTGACACGGGAACACATCCTGAAAAACGAATACTTGGAT
>CALBNS010000017.1 GCA_937896665.1 uncultured Clostridia bacterium | reverse complement strand
ATACGTCAAAGCCAGTAAAATCAATAGATTTGGGCTTGACAGAATAGGAAGGAAAAAATAATGAATGAAAAATTACAAAGCATCCAACAAGAGGCTTTGGCACAGATTCAGGCTGCTGATACACCAGAGAAACTGAATGATGTAAAAGTAAAATTCCTTGGAAAAAAAGGAGAATTGACAGCTGTATTAAAATCTATGAAAGATGTTGCACCGGAAGATAGACCAAAAGTTGGCCAGATGGTAAATGAGGTGCGTGCTGAAATAGAAACTGTTTTGGCAGAGGCAAAGACAAGCATGGAAGCTGCAATCCGTGAAGCAAAATTAAAAGAAGAAGTAATTGACGTAACACTTCCATCTAAGAAAAACATGGTGGGACACCGACATCCAAATACAATCACATTAGAAGAAGTAGAAAGAATTTTCGTTGGTATGGGATACGAAGTAGTAGAAGGCCCGGAAGTAGAATATGACTTATATAACTTTGAAAAGCTTAATATTCCGGCAGATCATCCTGCGAAAGATGAACAAGATACATTCTATGTGAATAAAGATATTGTACTTCGTACACAGACATCTCCAGTGCAGGCTCGTATCATGGAGCAGGGCAATCTGCCAATCTGCATCCTGTCACCAGGCCGCGTATTCCGTTCAGATGAAGTAGATGCGACACATTCTCCATCGTTCCATCAAATTGAAGGGTTGGTAATTGACAAAAAGATTTCTTTTGCCGACCTAAAAGGAACATTGGAAGTGTTTGCAAAAGAATTGTTTGGGCCAGAGACAAAGACGAAATTCAGACCACATCACTTCCCGTTCACAGAGCCAAGTGCGGAGGTGGACGTAACATGTTTTAAATGTGGTGGTAAAGGATGTCGTTTCTGTAAAGGATCAGGATGGATTGAAATATTAGGATGTGGTATGGTTCATCCACACGTGCTGGAAATGTGCGGCATTGATCCAGAAGAATATAGCGGATTTGCATTTGGTGTAGGTCTGGAGCGTATCGCGTTGTTGAAATATGAAATCGATGACATGAGACTGTTATATGAAAATGATATTAGATTTTTACGTCAGTTCTAGGAGGAGAGAAATATGAATACATCATTATCATGGATAAAAGCGTATGTTCCGGGGCTTGATGTAACAGCACAGGAATATACAGATGCAATGACACTTTCGGGTACAAAAGTAGAAGGATTTGAAGTGTTAGATGCAGATTTGGAAAAGATTGTAATCGGTCAGATTGAGAAGATTGAAAGACACCCGGATGCTGACAAATTAGTAGTATGTCAGGTAAACGTAGGTGCAGAGACTGTACAGATTGTAACTGGTGCACAAAATGTATTTGAAGGTGCAAAAGTACCGGTTGTATTAGATGGTGGACGTGTTGCGGGCGGACATGATGGAAAATTAACACCAGGTGGAATTAAGATAAAAAAAGGAAAACTTCGTGGAGTTCCATCATATGGTATGATGTGCTCAATTGAAGAACTTGGTTCTAATACAGATATGTACCCGGAAGCACCGGAAAACGGAATTTATATTTTTGGGGAAGATGCAGTGGTTGGAAGCAGTGCAATTGAAGCACTTGGAAGAAACGACGTTGTATTTGAGTACGAAGTAACATCGAACCGTGTGGACTGCTTCAGTGTAGTAGGTATTGCAAGAGAAGCGGCAGCTACATTTAAGAAAGAATTTCATCCACCAGTCGTAACGGAAACAGGAAATGATGAAGATGCAAATGATTACATCAAAGTAACGGTTGAAAATACAGATCTTTGTCCACGTTACTGTGCAAGGATTGTTAAAAATGTTAAAATCGGTCCATCCCCTGTCTGGATGCAGAGGCGCCTTGCTTCTGTTGGTATCCGTCCAATCAATAACCTTGTTGATATTACAAACTATGTTATGGAAGAATATGGACAGCCAATGCACGCATATGACCTTGCAACAATTGCCAGAAATCAGATTATCGTAAAGACTGCTCAAAACGGAGATAAATTTACAACATTGGACGGACAGGAAAGAGAAGTAGATGAGACAGTATTGATGATTTGTGACGGCGAAAAAGCAGTTGGTATCGCAGGTATCATGGGCGGAGAAAACTCTATGATTACAGATCATGTAGAGACTGTATTATTTGAAGCAGCATGTTTTGACGGAACAAATATCCGTAAATCAAGCAAGAAAGTTGGTCTTCGTACAGATGCTTCCGGCAAATTCGAAAAGGGTCTTGATCCAAACAATGCAAAAGCTGCAATCGACAGAGCGTGTCAGTTGATTGAAGAGTTAGGTGCTGGTGAAGTAGTTGGCGGTACAGTAGATGTATACGGAAAAGTGAAAGAACCGGTACGTGTCCCATTCGATGCAGATAAAATTAATGCATTATTAGGAACAGATATTTCAAAAGAAGAAATGTTAGAATATCTTGCAAGAGTAGAACTTGTATATGATGCAGAGACAAATGAAATCGTGGCTCCAACATTCAGACACGATATTTTCCGTATTGCGGATCTTGCAGAAGAAGTAGCGAGATTTTTCGGATACGACAATATTCCTACAACACTTCCTTCGGGAGAAGCAACAACAGGTAAATTATCATTTAAGCTTCGTGTGGAAGAAATGGCAAGAAATATTGCAGAATTTTGTGGTTTCAGCCAGGGAATGACATATTCATTTGAGAGTCCTAAAGTGTTTGATAAATTATTAATTCCTGCAGATTCAGAACTTCGTAAAACAGTAGAAATTATGAATCCGCTTGGGGAAGATTACAGCATTATGAGAACTGTTTCCTTGAATGGTATGCTAACTTCTCTTGCAACAAACTACAATAGAAGAAATAAAAATGTACGTCTGTATGAACTTGGGAATATCTATCTTCCAAAGCAAATTCCGGTAACAGAGCTTCCGGAAGAACGTATGCAGTTTACACTTGGTATGTATGGAGAAGGCGATTTCTTCAGCATGAAAGGTGTTGTGGAAGAATTTTTTGAAAAAGTAGGTATGACAAACAAAGAGACTTACGATCCAAATGCAGGAAAACCGTTCTTACATCCGGGCCGTCAGGCAAACATTATCTATGATGGAATCGTTGTAGGTTACCTTGGTGAAGTACATCCGGCAGTAGCAGATGCTTACGGTATTGGCGACAGAGTATACGTCGCAGTAATTGATATGCCAGAAGTAGTGGCAAGAGCTTCGTTTGACAGAAAATACGAAGGTATTGCCAAATATCCTGCTGTGAGCCGCGATATTAGTATGGTGGTTCCAAAGGAAATTCTGGTAGGTCAGATTGAAGAAGTAATTGAAAAGAAAGGCGGTGCCTACTTAGAAAGCTATAATCTGTTTGATATCTATGAAGGTGCACAGATTAAAGCAGGATTTAAGTCGGTTGCTTATTCGATTGTATTCCGTGCAAAAGATAAGACATTGGAGGAAGCAGATGTGACATCAGCTATGACAAAAATCTTAAAAGCATTGGAAGAGATGGGAATTGAATTACGTCAATAAAGCTGTAAAAAAACACATCGTGGAAATGAATCCACGATGTGTTTTTTAAATCAAGTTTTACACGAAAGTTGAATGAACCTTCGTTCCGATCATAAACAATGAAGTGGAAAGTCGAATTAGAAATCGATTCTTCCTGTTTCTGTATCGTTAACTACATAGTAAACAGCATTGTCTTCTGGTTTAACATATAATGTAATTGTCTCGATGCCTTCTACATTGTTACCAGCTTCTGCCCAAGCAGCTTTTACTGATTCAACCATTGTTTTGTCTTCTACTTGTTTTCCGTTGTATTGAACAAATACAGATGTTGTAATTTCTGCCTTAGCAGCTTTCTTTGCAGTAGTCTTCTTTGCAACGGCTTTCTTAGCTGGTGCCTTTGTTTCTTCAACTTTTGTTTCTTCAACTTTTACTTCTTCAGCCTTTGCTTCAACCTCTGGAGCAACTTTTTTTGTTTCTGCAGCTTTTACTTCTGCAACTGGTTCAGCCTTTACAGCGGCTGTCTTTACTGGTGTTTCCTTTACTGATGTAGTTGTTTTATTTTCTGCCTTCTTAGTTGTCGTTGTTTTCTTTGTAGCCATTATTTTACCTCCTAAATGGTGCTTGGTATGTAATGTTAATACGCCATCTGCCATATTATACCATAAGAGAATTGAAAAATGTTAACAATAATAGTGAAAATAAACATGTATAATTGTGCAAAATTTATATTATACGGAAATAAATGCCGTCTCTCCCCATAAAAAAATTCTTTTCCTGAATGTCAACAGTATTAATCTGAAGAGAATCCACGATAGATGTAATGGTATCAGTTCCACCATAACGTCCCTGATTATATTGGAAAAAGCCGAGAATGTCTTTTGGCACACCTAGCTTTACGCGGCGTTTCCTTGTATATTCGTTTTTTTCATTGTCATCTACATTTAATCCGAATAATTCAAGCTCAATCTCTAAGTAGCCATCAATATAGTCAATTACGCTGTCAAACGGTTTCCGGCGCAGTGATTCATCGAAAATTTCACAGATATGGCGATAGTATAGTGTGAGAAACTGTTCTTTGTCGAACACAACTTCTGCTTTTTTACCGCTTGATGCATTACGTAATATACCTTGTAGTTCGCCGTGTTTTGTGTCGAAATATGTCATGCTTGCCATTGCAAGATGAGGAGGCTTGGAGTTTACGCTGCGTATCCCTAACATCTGATTGAAAGCATCATCTAACGCTTTTGGGGCATGATCACGTTTGCCGGTAGGTTCCCAGATGCTAAAACGGTTCGTGTTTCGCTGAAATCCAATAAACGAAGGTTTTTTTCTTCCGTTGCATATAAATGCGTCCTTACCATAAACCTGCTCAAAAAGCGAAGTGTGAAGGAAATAGTCTATGTGAAATTCTTTCATGCTGAATAATTTCGTAAAAAATAATCCCAGGTAATAAGATGATACACTTTTTTCACTAGCATCTAAGTATTCTGTTTCAGGGGATTTGACAAGATAACCATCGCTCACCGCAAGATGAGACTCAAACATAGAAATTTTTGAAATGAATTCCTGAGTTCTCTTTTCGTGATGCCATGGTGCAAGAAACTGTGAAGGCGTAGCACAAGTGAGAATAGCGTGCAGCAATTCAAGATTATTGAATTCTAAAATTTTAGATGCATAAAAAGGCCATTCCATACCGTTGCAGCCTGTTATTTCTAAAGCTAATTTAAATTGGTTATCCTGTGTGAGTTTCATAATCCCTTCCCCGACTTTCTTTGGTAAATATATCCTTATTATATTAAATATTTCCAAATGTTACAATATAATAAAAATGTATTTCTGAATATATAACTCATTCTTATAAGTGGTCTTTAAAAATAATAAATTATTCCTCTTTGCGTTCTGAAAAAAAACGTGCTAAACTAGTCGTGTTGATGAGGAATAAAATGAGCTTTATAGAAAAGGAGAAAATATATGGGTGGATTTTTTGGTGTCGCAGCAAAGACAAATTGTACATTGGATTTATTTTACGGTGTAGACTACCATTCACACTTAGGAACCAGACGTGGAGGAATGGCTACATATGGAGAAAATGGATTTTGTCGTGCAATTCATAATATTGAGAACTCACCATTTCGTACAAAGTTTGAACGTGATGTAGATGAACTTCAAGGCAATCTTGGAATTGGCTGTATTTCTGACTATGAACCACAACCATTATTAATACAATCACATTTGGGAAGCTTTGCAATCACGACTGTAGGAAAAATCAACAACATGACAGAGTTACTGGACATTGTTTATAAGAACGGACATACACATTTTCAAGAGATGAGTGGCGGACAGATTAATGCTACAGAGTTGATTGCTTCTTTGATTTGCAAGAAACATTCTATTGTAGAAGGAATACAGTATGTTCAGGAACTTGTGGATGGTTCTATGACATTGCTGCTATTGAATGGTGAAGGAATTTATGCAGCGAGAGACCACTATGGAAGAACACCGGTTGTAATCGGAAAGAAGGAAGATGCATTTTGTGTATCATTTGAAAATTTCGCATTTATGACACTTGGATATGAGCAGTATAAAGAGTTAGGCCCGGCGGAAATCGTGTTCATTACACCGGAGAGTGTGGAGACAGTTTCTGAGGCAAAGCAGGAGATGAAGATTTGTTCATTTTTGTGGGTATATTATGGTTATCCAACTTCCTCATACGAGGGTGTGAATGTGGAAGAGATGCGTTATAAATGCGGAAGTATGCTGGCTCAGAGAGATATGGGCAATGTAGACCCGGATATTATCGCAGGTGTTCCGGATTCTGGTATTGCACATGCAATCGGGTATGCCAATGAATCAGGTAAGCAGTATGCAAGACCATTTATCAAATATACACCAACTTGGGCACGTTCTTTTATGCCGACAAGTCAGGCACAGAGAAACCTGGTTGCTCGTAGAAAGTTAATTCCAGTACCATCTTTGATTAAAGATAAGAAATTGCTCTTGATTGATGATTCTATTGTGCGTGGTACACAGCTTCGTGAGACGACAGAATTTTTATATAACAGTGGTGCAAAAGAGGTGCATGTAAGACCAGCGTGCCCACCATTGTTATATGGCTGTAAATATCTGAACTTTTCACGTTCAAAATCAGAATTGGATCTGATTACACGTAGAATTATCGCTGAAAAAGAGGGGGATAATGTTCAGGAGGTTTTGAAAGAATATGCAGACCCGAACAGTGAACGTTACGCTGACCTCTTAGAGGAAATCCGTAAGAGACAGAATTTCACAACCTTGAGATTCCACCGCTTAGATGATTTAATTGCGTCTATTGGTTTGGAACCATGTAAGTTGTGTACGTACTGTTTCGACGGAAAGGAATAATAAAAACACGATAAAATCTTCCAAGATATTTCATTGCGCCTTTCCTGCATTGGTTGTATAATATGTTTATATAATCGGCAGGGGAGGCTTGTTTTATGAAGATAGATATGCATTGTCATGTAAAAGAAGGTTCACCGGACAGCAAGGTGAGTTTAGATGAATATATTACTATTTTAAAAGCCAATGGATTTGAAGGTATGTTGATTACTGATCACGATACGTATAAGGGATATCGTCATTGGAAGTACAACATGAAGGGAAAGGTACATGAAGATTTCGTTGTTCTGAAAGGAATCGAGTATGATACCTGTGATGCAGGACATATTATTGTGATTATGCCGGAGGGTGTGAAGAAGCGCCTTTTAGAATTGAAGGGGCTTCCGGTATCTGTTTTGATCGATTTTGTCCATAAGAATGGCGGAATACTTGGACCTGCACATCCATGTGGAGAGAAGTATATGAGTTTCACGCATACCAAGCGTTTTTATAAGTCACCGGAATTAATGAAACGGTTTGATTTCGTGGAGGTATTCAATTCCTGTGAGGCATTAGAATCGAATGAAAAGGCTGCGCAGCTTGCATATAAGTATAATAAGCTGGGAATTGCAGGAAGTGACTCACATCGTCCGAGCTGTGTTGGTATGGCATATACGGATTTGCCGGAGCGTGTAACCTGTGAGACGGAACTGATTTCGCTGATTCGTAAAAATATACTGATGGAAGTAGGCGGGATGCTGCATAATAAGACAGCGAAGGATAAGCTCGGAAGAGCAAAGAATATTCTTGTGTATTCGTTTTGGGTTTACAACAGAACGGGTGAGCTGGTAAAGCGAAGTAAGAGAAAGCGCAAAGCAATGCTGGAGAATCCGATGGATGCAATTGATCCGATTGAGATTGAATATCTTGCAAGTTATAAGAATAGGAGGGTGCATTATGTGGACTAGAGCGCAATTAAAAGCAAATGGGAAAATGGCATTTACACGTAATTATTGGTCATGTGTGGTGGTATGCCTGCTAATAGGACTTCTCGGTGGAGGGGCGGCAACAAATTTTACCACACAATTTAATTATGACTTCAAAGACGGGTCTTTCAAATGGGAGAACGTTTCACCAACTGCTTGGTTGGTCTTTACATCAATTTTTTTGATTATATTAGTGATAGCAACTTGCTATACGATTTTAGTAGGCAATCTGGTTCGTATAGGCGGGGCTCGTTTCTTTTTGGAGAATCGGGAGCATGAGACTAGTATGGGACAGATATTCTTTGGGTTTAAGAATGGAAGATATACTAATAATGTATTAATTATGTTTTTGTATAATTTATACATCTTTGCCTGGAGTTTATTATTGATTATACCGGGTATTATTAAATCTTATGAGTATCTTCTGGTACCATACCTGTTGGCGGATAACCCACAGTTGGACAGAAAACGTGTGTTTAAGCTGAGTGCTCAGATGATGGAAGGTCATAAGATGGAAGCATTTGTATTTGGTCTTTCATTCTTTGGATGGATTTTCTTGGGAATATTTACATGTGGTTTATTGAACACCTTTTATGTGAATCCATATATGGAGGCTTCCTGGGCAGAATACTACACAGCAATTAAGGCAGAAGCTTTTTATAAAGGAATCACAGATGAGAATGAGCTGCCTGGTTTTGCAGATATAATCGTATAGTGAGACGATATTCCCCTTTGCAGAGAAGCAGAGGGGATTTTTACCCTTGTTTTTTGAGAGAAAGGAGTTATTTCTATTATTACGATTGTACTTATTATGATAGCGATATCAGATGTAAGGAAGAAAAAGATTCCCAATCGGCTGCTTGGAATTCTTTGTGTGCTTGCAGTGATTCATGGATTTATAATTACAGATATTACATGGGTTGATAGAATTATTGGGAGTTTGAGTGTGAGCTGCGGTTTACTGTTTTTGACTTTTCTGTACCCCAGAGCATTTGGAGCGGGTGATGTAAAGCTGATGGCAGTGTCAGGGTTACTGCTTGGGTGGCAAAAGAATCTGGCTGCCTTTTGTGTGGCCGTTCTTTTGGCTGGAATCTACAGCTTTTATCTGATTTGTAAAACTGAGGAAGGACATAAGGAAGTCATTGCGTTTGGACCATTTTTATGTATAGGAATAGAAGCGGCAATGCTGTTCGGAGAGCAGATGATACGGTGGTATATTGGATAGAAGGAAGGGATATAATATGAGAGAAGAGCAATTTAAAATGGAGCGAAAAGGACTGGTAACAGAGGGACAAGAGGTGAAGGTGACGGAGAGAGTGAATGGAAGCCTTTACAGCTATATTGTGGAGCCGTCCGTTGCAATGTCTGGGATTTACCGCAGTAACCAGAGGATTCAGTCACAGAAGGGCATCATTAAGGAAATCATGGAGACGGAGAGAGGATTCTATCTGATTGTAGGATTTGATGAATAAAATGATTATCTAAAGAGTCAGAGACATTTGATTCATATTGAGTGGCTCTGCCTTTTTGCGTGTATTATATAAATTCGGACATCTGAGAACCTCCGACTTCAAGTTGTCCATAAATTTAATTGCTGACGTGGTGGATTTTGGAGCCTATGCAAATGGGGCTGATGGCAATTATTTGTGGAAACATAGAACTCACAGAGGCACAGATTGCGGTTGGTGATGTCAATGGCGACGGAAAAGTAACAACCAACGATATGCAGAGAATTTTCTATTATGTAAATGGAAAGACCAGTGAACTTTAAAAGAAGAACAAATTTTAGAAAGTCGATATGGAGCAACGGAGTGGGATGTTATCTGACTCCATTGTTTTTAAAATAGTAAAATCCTTTTTGAGAGATGATTGTAAATCATCACGATTTCTACTATACTATAAATAACGAGCTGGATGGATTTCGAGGAGGATATTATGGGAAGAAATGTAGCAATCGGAATACAAGATTTTGAAAAAATGATAGAGAGCAACTGTTTTTACGTGGATAAGACGGATTTTATCCGAGAATGGTGGGGAAGCAGGGACGAGGTAACCTTGATTGCTCGTCCGCGTCGTTTTGGAAAAACCCTAAATATGAGTATGCTGGAGAAATTCTTTTCCGTAGATTATGCAGACAGAGGAGATTTATTTGAGGGACTTTCTATCTGGGGGCATGAGGAGTATCGTAAGATACAGGGGACTTATCCGTTAATTTTTCTTTCTTTTGCTAATGTGAAAGAAAGCAACTATGAAACTTATGTGCATGGCTTTTGGGATGAATTGGCAGCATTTACAAGAAGTATGTTCAACTCTGCATTTAAGACGAATCCATATCTGGAACGTGCAGTTATGACGGGGATTACGAGGGTCAGCAAAGAGTCCATTTTTTCTGATCTTAATAATCTTAAAGTAATCACGACTTCCTCAGACGAATATTCGACTTCCTTTGGTTTTACAGAGGAAGAGGTGTTCTCAGCATTGGATGCGTATGGCCTTGGACAAGAAAAGGCAGGTGTGAAGGCTTGGTATGACGGTTTTATCTTTGGAATGCATAAGGATATCTACAATCCATGGTCGGTGTTGAATTTCCTGGATACAGGCAAATATGATGCGTATTGGGCGAATAGCAGTAGTAATAGTCTGGTAGGTAAGCTTATACGAGAAGGAGACCAAGAGGTCAAGCTGTCCTTTGAGGCATTGCTTCGCGGGGAGGTTATCAGATGTGCAATTGATGAACAGATTGTGTATAATCAACTGGATGATAACGCGAATGCAATCTGGAGTCTGCTGCTGGCAAGTGGCTATCTCAAGGTGCTTAGGTACGAAGCCATGGAACAGGTAGAGTACGGTAGAGCACCAATTTATGATCTGACACTAACGAATGGAGAAACAAGAAGAATGTTCTTTCGAATGATTCAAGGGTGGTTCTCAGGAACGGGAGACTACAGCTTTTTTGTGAATGCCCTGCTTAGGGGAGATTTGGAATCCATGAATGGGTACATGAACCGTGTCACAAGGGATGCTTTCAGTTATTTTGACACAGAAAGGCGGTCGTCAGAAGCAGAACCCGAGCGGTTTTATCATGGTTTTGTGCTTGGTCTGATTGTGGAACTGACGGGACATTATGTGATTACTTCCAACCGGGAAAGTGGTTTTGGCAGATATGACATTATGATCGAACCACGGGATAAGAATAAAGATGCTATGATTATTGAGTTCAAGGTGTATAACCCGAACAGAGAGGAAAGTCTTGAAGATACGGTATCAGCTGCCTTGAAGCAGATTGAGGAGAAAGAATACGCAGCATCTCTCATCGCAAGAGGAATTCCGTTGGAACATATTCGCAAGTATGGATTTGCATTTGAAGGAAAGAAAGTATTGATAGGATAAGAGGAAAGAAAAAGAGTGTAATTTCAATATGCCAATTTATGTGGCATAGTAATAATTACACTCTTAATTACATGAAAATTATAATTTGATATTCTTGAATAGATCACCTAAGTTTGTTCCGATATTTTCTGATTTTGGAATCTCTACTTTTTCAATTACATCTGCTTCTGGTTCAATTAGTGCCTTGATACTGAGACTGATCTTACCATCTTTGATTCCGATTACTTTCACATTGACTTCTTCGCCTGGTTTCAACACGTCAGCAGGTGCTTTGATTCGTTTGTCAGAAATCTGAGATACGTGTACAAGTCCTGACAGTCCGTTTTCAAGACGGATAAAAGCACCATATGACTGAATGGTTTCAACTGTGCCGGCTAAGACAGCACCAACAGGAACACTTGCAATCAATGCCTCTTTCGCTTTTCGTTCCTTTTCCTTTAAGAGTTCACGTGCAGATAAAATCAGACGGTTCTCGGCCTGGTTGACATCAAGTACCTGTACTTCGATATCTTGTAAGAGATAATCTTCCAAGTTGTCAATGTACGATAATGATAATTTGGAAGCAGGGATGAATCCACGCAGACCTTCTACCATGGCAATCACACCACCGTTCACTACACCCTCAATTTTCACCTGCAGAACGGTTTTCTGGTTCATATATCCGGTTACAAGATTCCAAGGATTGGCATCGTCAAAATGGTCTTCATAATCTGCCATTGTCTCAGCCTGTAATAATTCTTCGCTCATTGTTTTGCCCTCCTCATTATAAAATTTGATATTTCGTTTAGTATAGCATATTTTACAAAATAGTGACAAGAATTGTGATAAATTATTTGACAAAACACCAAAAAAATGGCAACCTATAGGTAGTAAAGGGAAGTGAAACGGTATGAAACAAGAAATTAGAAAAAGAATATATGTCGTAGGACATAAGAATCCCGATACGGATTCTATTTGCTCAGCAATTGCATATGCAAATCTAAAGCAAAAGATTTCAAAAGATACATATGTTCCGAAGCGTGCAGGTCAGATCAGCGAAGAAACCCAATATGTGCTGGAACGTTTCAGGGTGGAAGCACCAAGCCTTCTGTCAGATGTTTATCTGCAAGTGAAAGACATGGATGTTAACCGTATGGAAGGCATCAGAAGCGGCACGTCCATTAAAGAAGCATGGGCGATGATGAAAGAAAAGAATGTGTACACGATTCCGGTTACGCGCGACCAGAAGCTGGAAGGTATTATCACGACCGCTGATATTGCGACTTCTTACATGGATGTGTATGACAGTAAGATTCTATCAAGTGCAAGAACGCAGTATCAGAATATTGTGAATACATTAGATGGCGAAGTGGTTACAGGAAATCCACATGGCTATTTTGTCAGAGGAAAAGTGGTAATCGCGGCCTCCAGCCCGGAATTGATGGAGACTTTTATTGAAAAGGATGATTTGGTTGTTCTTGGCAATCGTTATGAAGCACAATTGTGTGCGATTGAGTTAGAGGCGAGTTGTCTGGTTATATGTCAGGGGGCAACTGTATCCCGTACGATAAAGAAGATGGCAGAGGAAAGAAGTATCGTTGTAATTACCACACCACATGATACATTTACCGTAGCAAGATTGATTAATCAGAGTATGCCGGTCAAACATTTTATGAGCCGCGAGAACCTGACAATGTTCAATACTACAGATTATGTTGAAGATATCAAAGATGTAATGTCAAAGACCCGTTTCCGTGATTTTCCGGTGGTTGATAAACGGGGCGATTTTTATGGATTGATATCCAGACGTCGTTTGATGTATACGAGCAAGAAGCAGGTTATTCTGGTAGATCACAATGAGAAGACGCAGGCAGTGGACGGAATTGAAGATGCTGATATTTTGGAGATTATTGATCATCACAGACTTGGAAGTCTGGAAACAGTGGGGCCGGTGTATTTTAGAAATCAGCCTGTGGGCTGTACGGCAACAATTGTGTATCAGATGTACAGGGAAAATAATGTAGAGATAGAGCCTACAATTGCAGCACTTTTATGCTCGGCAATTATTTCGGATACACTGATGTTCCGTTCGCCGACATGTACTCCTGTGGATCGTGCAGCAGCAGAGGATTTGGCTGTGATTGCATCCATCAACATTGAAGAGTTTGCACAGGATATGTTTCGGGCGGGAAGCAATGCAAGAGGAAAGACACCGGAGGAAATATGTTTCCGTGACTTTAAGAAATTTACAGTCAATGATCTTTCGTTTGGAGTAAGTCAGATTAACTCAATGAGTGCGGAAGAACTTCATGAGATCAAAGAGCAGCTTCTGCCATTTATGGGTACGGCAATGTTGAAACAGAGAGTAGACATGATGTTTGTCATGCTGACAAATATTATCGAAGAATCAACGGAATTACTGTGTTACGGTAAAGGTGCAAAAGAAAAAGTTTTGGAGGCATTTGATTTGCCGAAGGATACAGAAAATATTATCTTGAATGGTGTGGTATCTCGTAAGAAGCAATTGATACCGACATTCGTAGTTTCATTGCAGCAGTAGGAGGTAGAATATGGCAAAGCAGACTTGGAAACCAGGGAATCTGGTATATCCCCTTCCGGCAGTTATGGTAAGTGTCGGGGATAAGAGCGGAGAGACGAACATTCTCACAATTGCATGGACAGGAACAATCTGTACCAATCCGGCAATGTTATATATTTCAGTAAGACCGGAGCGGTATTCCTATCACATGATTAAGGAATCCGGAGAATTTGTTGTGAACCTTACCACGGAGGCACTTGCGAAAGCAACGGATTACTGTGGGGTTCGTTCAGGCCGTGATGTGGATAAATGGAAGGAAATGAACCTGACACGAGGAAAAGCAAATGAACTGGAGTATGCACCGATCATTGAGGAATGTCCGGTAAATATTGAGTGTAAAGTAGAGGAAATCAAAGAACTTGGAAGCCATCATATGTTTATTGCAAGAGTGGTTTCTGTACAGGTGGATGATGAGTATCTGGATGAATCCGGGAAATTCTGTCTGAATGAGACGGGACTTTTAGCTTACTCGCACGGGGAATATCTGGGCTTGGGTGAGAAAATAGGAACCTTTGGTTACAGCGTGAAAAAGAAAAAATAAGCGTAAATAAGAGCAAATGGAAGGAGCATATCAACGGCGATATGCTCCTTTTCATCATCAATTTTTTACGAGTGCATGAAGTTTTGTTTCAGCAATTCGTTTTAAAAAGAAAATACATAAGACAACAGATACAATTTCGGCAATTGGATATGACCACCATACCATATTTAAACCAAATAATCTGGCAAATGCAAATGCTACCGGAAGAATTACCACAAGCTGTCTTGCGACCGATATGATTAAACTGTATACTCCGTTTCCAAGTGCCTGGAAAGAAGAACTTGCTACAATTGAGAAACCTGCGAATACAAAGCTCAAACTAATCGTGCACAGCGCAACCGTACCAATTTCCAACATGTGTTCAGATGCATCGAACAGTTTCAGAAGAGTTTCCGGTACCATTTGGAATACTATAAGACCTATCAGCATGATACTTACGGCAATATAGCTGCTCAGTTTGATTGTCTGTAGAATTCTCTTTTGATTCTTAGCACCAAAGTTGTAGGCAACAATTGGAATCATACCATTTGTTAATCCAAATACAGGCATGAACACGAAGCTCTGTAATTTGAAATAAACCCCGAATACTGCAGCTGCAGTGGACGAGAACATTAACAAAATCTTATTCATTCCAAACACAGTCACGGAACCGATAGATTGCATAATGATTGAAGGAACGCCAATTTTATAAATATTGCCAATCGTTTCTGTGCATGGTCTGAAGCCTTTCATGTTCACATTGATTTCTTTATTATATTTACAATTAAAATACAATGATAGTATTACAGCAATCATTTGTCCGATGATAGTTGCAATCGCAGCACCTGCAACTCCTAATTTGGGTAATCCGAACAAACCGAAAATTAAAATCGGGTCAAGTATAATATTAATAATAGCGCCGATTCCTTGTGTAATCATGCTGAAAATTGTTTTCCCAGTGGCCTGTAAAAGACGTTCCAGCGTAATCTGCAAGAAGAGTGCAAAAGACATAACTGTTACAATGGAAAGATATTGCGTGCCATACTCAACAATCATCTTATTCGATGTCTGTGTGACAAAGAAAGCGTGTGAACCGACAGCGCCTAAGATTGCGAAGATGATAAAACTTAAAATACCAAGGAAAATACCATTCTTGGCGGCTTTATTTGCTTCTGCATGTTTTTGTTCTCCCAGGTTCTTGGATAACAGTGCATTGATGCCGACTCCTGTTCCGGTAGCAACAGAAATCATAAGACTCTGTACCGGAAAGGCGAGTGAAACGGCGGTCAGTGCATCTTCGCTGATTCGTGCAACAAAGATACTGTCTATAATATTATATAGGGCCTGAACAAGCATTGATACAATGATAGGCAGGGACATGGAAACTAACAACCTTGGAATGGGTAAAACGCCCATCTTGTTTTGTTGGATTTGTGTCTCAGACATAAAAATACCTCCTTCGTAAACATACTTTGGTATTCTAACACTTTTGCAGTTTGGGTGCAACGTATTTTCTTTATTTCGACAGATGTTCATCACAAAAAGTGTAAATAAAGTAGTGACGTAGATTGGAGGAAATGATATGATTATGCACAGAAGTAAAACAAGACAAGAAAGAGGAGACAGATATGACACATGAATATTCCAGAACAGAATTACTGATTGGGGAAAAAGGTCTAAAAAGGCTAAAACGTGCAACGGTCATGGTACTTGGTATCGGTGGTGTTGGTTCGCATTGTGTGGAAGCACTGGCAAGATGCGGTGTAGGGAAACTAATACTTGTAGACAATGACAAAGTATCTTTGACAAATATTAACCGCCAGTCTATCGCTTATCACAGCACCATAGGGCAATACAAAACAAAGCTGATGAAAGAAAGAATCTGGGATATTTGTTCAGAAATTGAAGTGGTTACTTATGAAACCTTTGTACTCCCGGAAAACATGCATGGGATTTTCGCTCATAAAGTAGATTATATTGTAGATGCAATTGATACGGTTACAGCGAAACTGGCACTTGCTGAATATGCTAAGGAAAATAAAATTCCGATTATAAGCTGTATGGGCACCGGAAATAAGCTTCATCCGGAATTGTTTGAAATCGAGGATATTGCAAAGACTTCAGTGTGTCCATTGTGTAAAGTTATGCGAAAAGAACTGAAAAACAGAGGGATTAAACATTTAAAAGTCTTGTATTCGAAAGAGAAGCCGATCGATATATCGGGCAAGGAAACTGGAGAAGAAAAAGGAAAGAGAAGAATTCTTCCGGGAAGCATTGCCTTTGTGCCGCCGGTGGCAGGTCTTATCATTGCGGGCGAGGTCATCCGTGAAATTGCAGGAGTAGAATAGAGGGGTAAAAAAGATGGATTTATTTGAATATATGCGTGAAAGTAATGCAAAAAAAGAATCTCCGTTAGCATCGAGACTGCGACCTACAACTCTAGAGGAGGTGGTTGGTCAGCAGCATATTATAGGAAAAGATAAGCTGCTGTATCGAGCAATTAAAGCAGACAAGCTAGGTTCACTGATTTTCTATGGACCTCCGGGAACAGGGAAAACGACGCTGGCAAAAGTAATTGCCAATACAACAAGCGCCGACTTTAAACAAATCAATGCAACAGTTGCAGGGAAAAAGGATATGGAGGAAGTAGTTGCACAGGCAAAGAATAATCTTGGAATGTATGGAAAAAAGACTATTCTTTTTGTGGACGAAATTCATCGTTTCAATAAGGGACAGCAGGATTATCTGCTCCCGTTTGTAGAGGACGGGACTTTAATTTTGATTGGTGCTACAACGGAAAATCCATATTTTGAGGTCAACAGCGCGCTAATTTCCAGGTCGAGTGTATTTGAGTTGAAAGCACTCGCGAAAGAGGATGTTAAGACGTTACTGCGCCGGGCAGTATACGATACAGAAAAAGGTATGGGAAGCTATCAGGCAGAAATTGAAGAAGATGCATTGGAATTTCTGGCAGATATTGCAGGCGGTGACGCGAGAGGCGCATTAAATGCGATTGAACTTGGAATTCTGACTACCGAACGTGATGCGAGTGGAAAGATTAGAATTACATTAGATGTAGCGCAGGAATGTATTCAGAAACGGGTAGTGCGTTATGATAAGACAGGTGATAATCATTATGACACGATCTCGGCATTTATCAAAAGTCTGAGGGGATCAGATCCGGATGCTGCAGTTTATTATCTGGCGAAGATGCTTTACGCAGGAGAAGATATCAAATTTATTGCGAGGAGAATGATGATATCAGCATCGGAAGATGTGGGAAATGCGGACCCGAACGCGCTTACCGTTGCGGTTTCAGCGGCGCAGGCTGTAGAAAGACTCGGTATGCCAGAAGCAAGAATTGTACTTGCACAGGCAGCGACCTATATTGCGGGGGCGCCGAAAAGCAATGCTTCTTATCTGGCGATTGATGCGGCACTGAAAAATGTTAGAAACAATAAGACGACTGTTCCTGCACATCTACAGGACGCGCATTATAAGGGAGCAGCTAAGTTAGGGCATGGTTTGGGATATCAGTATGCGCATGATTATCCAGAACACTATGTAAAACAGCAATATCTGCCGGATGAGATTCGAGATGCAAAGTTCTATGAACCGACAGAGATTGGGTATGAGAAGCAGATAAAAGAACGGTTAGAACGGTTGAGGAACAGAACCGGATAAAGTTAAAAGGCATCGGTACCGATGCCTTTTATGTCGTATTACAGTAGATTCGCCATAATCTGTGCGTAAATCTCCTGATGTTTTTGATTCCAGTTATTTGCTATAGAGACGGCTTCATCCTCTGTCGGCACATTGATTGTAAGATCGATCAATGTCGCATTGTCCTCAAAAATCTGACAGCGTACAGAGTATTCGTTCCTGTTGTTCGGATAATAATCTGCCTTTATTGATACAGTATTTTTAAGGTCATAGGATTTCTCCACCATAAAAGTATCAATATCCTTTCGGATAGCAGCAGAAATATTTGACCTGAAATATTGGATAGTTTCTGCACCTTCTTCTGTTAAATGATAGAGTGTACGGTTGTGTGTGGATTCCTGGCGGATAAATCCCGCCTCTACCATTTCTGAGATTGCCTGCTGTAATGTGAAATATGTGGTATATCCTTTTTCTAAGATAAATTCGGAAATCTGCCCATTTGTCAATGGAAAATCTACTTTTTCCAACATGTATAAGACAATCAGTTTATAAAGTGTAAATGTTTCTGACATAATTTCTCCTTTCTAAGCAGGAGCTATATATTCCTTTCCCTGCCATATATCAGCATGTTTTAGATATTTTTGAATGCTGTTCAGTACAAAGCGTTTATTGGAAGTCCACAGCGGGGCGATAAGTAATGGCTTTGGACCGTCCCCCGTGATGCGGTGAATCACAATATCCGGGCGAAGGTTTGCAATCAATTTTCCGAGCAATGTCAAATATTCTTCCAGAGTAGGAAGATAAAAGTGCGAATGTGCATAATAAACAGAAAGATCCGTATTTTTTAAAACATGCAGTAATTGTAATTTGATTCCCTGTATCGGGAGGGAATTCAGGTACCTTATTGTCTGAATCATCATATCAGTGGTTTCACCGGGAAGACATAGGATCGTGTGGACAATAATGGTAATTCCTAATTTACTCAAATCATAAACTGCTTTTTGGAAAACGTCAAGGTCATAACCACGACGAATAAAATTTGAACTTTCTTTATGGATGGTCTGTAGCCCCAGCTCAATCCATACTGGCTTTATTTTATTTAAGTGATATAGCAGATCTAATATCTCAGGAGGAAGACAATCGGGTCGGGTCGCAATGGACAATACTTTGACGTCGGGTTCTTCGATTGCCTCCATAAAGACGTTTTTAAGGTAGGATACGGAGGCGTATGTATTTGTATATGCCTGAAAATAGGCAATGTAGGAAGAACCGGTATGTTTGTTCTGTACCAGAGATTTACCCGCGTTTAGCTGCTCTTTAATTGAAACATTTCTATCTCCGGCAAAATCACCGGAACCACCCTCACTGCAGAAAATACAGCCTTTGTGGCCAAGCTTGCCGTCACGGTTCGGACAGGTCATACCGCCGTCTAATGCAATTTTATATAGTTTTTCTCCAAACGTTTCCTTGATATAATAATCAAGGGAATAATATCGCTTTTCGTTCCAATATTTCATGTTAACCTCGGTGTAAAATATTTTTTATGTATTTTAGAATACCATTTTCAGGGAATCAATTCAACTGAGAAAAAAAGTACTTTATATTCTTGGGAAAATACTGTATAATAATTGGAGTAATTCAGGATGTCATTTCAAAGAAAATCCCCGTAGTGTTGAATTTGAATATAGAAAGGAAAGTAATATGAGAGAAAAATATGAGTCTCTGCCATTGGCAACCTTGCGAGAACTCGCAAAAGCGAGGGAATTAAAAGGAACGAGTACCATGAAAAAAGCGGAACTAATCGAATTGATGTTAGAGCAGGACGAAAAAGATAAAGCAAAAGAAGTCAAAGAAGAGCTAAAGAGCGAGAAAGCCGGCGTGACAGATATTGAGCAGTTAGACAGTGGAATCACAGTGAGCGGAATTCTTGAAGTGTTGCCGGACGGGTACGGATTTATTCGAAGTGCGAACTATCTTCCGGGTGAAAATGACGTATATGTTTCACCTTCTCAGATTCGTAGATTCGGACTTAAAACAGGTGACATTATTTCGGGAAATACAAGAGTTAAGACGCAGCAAGAGAAATTCAGCGCATTATTATATGTGACTAAGATTAATGGATTGGTGCCTGCGGAAGCAACAAAACGTACTAATTTTGAAGATATGACACCGATTTTCCCGGATGAGAGGCTACGTCTGGAAAACGGAAAAAGCAGTATCGCGATGAGAATTGTTGATTTGATTTCCCCAATTGGAAAGGGCCAGCGTGGTATGATTGTGTCACCTCCGAAAGCAGGTAAGACAACCTTGTTAAAACAGGTTGCACAGTCTGTACTGAAGAATAATCCGGAAATGCACCTTTTGATTCTGTTAATTGATGAACGTCCGGAAGAAGTTACAGATATTAAAGAAGCAATTGTAGGCAATAATGTGGAAGTGATTTATTCAACATTCGATGAATTACCAGAACATCACAAGCGTGTTTCTGAGATGGTAATCGAACGTGCAAAGCGTCTGGTAGAGCATAAGAAAGACGTTATGATTTTATTAGACAGTATAACAAGACTTGCAAGAGCCTATAACCTGACAGTTCCACCGAGTGGTCGTACCTTATCAGGTGGTCTTGATCCGTCAGCCCTTCATATGCCGAAACGATTCTTTGGTGCTGCGAGAAATATGAGAGAGGGCGGAAGCCTTACAATTCTTGCAACTGCACTCGTTGATACCGGAAGTAAGATGGATGATGTTGTTTACGAAGAATTCAAAGGTACGGGTAATATGGAACTTGTGCTGGATAGAAAGCTGCAGGAAAAACGAGTATTCCCGGCCATCGATATTCCGAAATCTGGAACAAGAAGAGAAGACTTACTTCTCACTTTGGAGGAACAGGAAGCAGTGTATACTATGAGAAAAGCATTGAATGGTCTGAAGTCGGAAGAAGCAGTTGACAATATCTTGAATATGTTCGCAAAGACCCCAAATAATGGAGAAGTTGTGAATATGGTTAAAAAAATGAAATTCTTATAGAAAAATTTGCAGAAAAACTTGCAAAATGATTACAACTATGATACAATAACAAAGCTGTTTAGAAGTAGAAATCATCGTGTCATCGTTTGAAATGAGAATGACAGACGGTGACCTACGCAGAAATAAAATTAAAGAGGTGAAAATCATGAGAGAAGGTATCCATCCAACATATCATCAGGCGACTGTAACATGCAACTGTGGGAACACATTTGTAACAGGTTCTACAAAAGAATCAATCCACGTAGAAATTTGTTCAAAATGTCATCCATTCTACACAGGACAACAAAAAGCTGCTCAGGCTCGTGGTCGTGTTGATAAATTTAACAAAAAATACGGAATTCAATAATAAGAATCCAAATGTACGGGTTGAGGTTTGTGCACGAATCTCAACCTTTTTTAATAATTAAAAAGGAGTAGAAGCGTATGAAATCATCGAATATAGGTGGACAGGCTGTTCTGGAAGGAATTATGATGAAAAACGGCAGTAATTATGCCGTAGCAGTAAGAAAACCGGATGGTGAAATTGAAGTAAAAAAGGAAAGCTGCCGGGAAACAGAGATGATGCGTGTAGTAAAGAAAATACCGTTTGTGCGTGGTGTGTTTAATTTTGTAGACTCCATGGTGCTTGGAATGAAGACACTTACATATTCTGCAAGTTTTTTTGACGAAGAGGAAGAGAGTAAGCCTTTAACAAAAGAGGAAGCGAAAAAACAGGAAAAGAAAGACAATCTGATTATGGGAGTTACTGTTGTTCTTTCAATGGTGCTTGCAATGGGGATTTTCATGGTGCTTCCATATTTTATTTCGAATCTGTTTAGTGGGCTCGTGGAGTCGCGATTGTTGAAGACTGTCATAGAATCCTGTGTCCGTATTGGTATTTTTGTGGCGTATATACTGCTGATTTCCAGAATGGAAGATATTAAGAGAGTGTTTATGTACCATGGGGCAGAGCATAAATGTATTAACTGTATTGAACATGGATTGGAATTAAATGTTGAGAATGTGAGAAAAAGTTCCAAACAACATAAGCGGTGTGGAACGAGTTTTCTGTTCTTTGTATTATTTGTAAGTATTATCGTATGCTTTTTTATCACAACAGAATCGCAGATTTTGAGAGTATTGATTCGCATTGCATTACTTCCGGTAATCGCTGGCATTTCCTATGAATTAATCAGATTGGCGGGAAACAGTGATAATCCGGTAGTAGAACTTCTTAGTAAACCGGGAATGGCACTACAGAATCTGACGACAAAAGAGCCGCAGGACGACATGATTGAAGTGGCGATTAAAGCAGTAGAAGAAGTGTTTGACTGGAAAACGTATCTGGCAGAAAATTTCGGAGAACAATAACATGACTTTACAGGAAGCATATGCATATGGACAGGAACAATTAAAAGAGGCAGAAATTGATGATGCCAAGTTAGATGCATGGTATCTGCTGGAATACGTGACGGGAATCAGCAGAACGATGTACTTTCTTCGGATGAATGAAGAAATGGATGCTCAGCATGCGAAACAATACTATACATGTCTTCAGAAGAGAGCGAAGCATATTCCTTTACAGCACATTACGGGAGTGCAGGAATTCATGGGACTTGAGTTCTGTGTGAATGAACACGTGCTGGTGCCAAGGCAGGATACGGAAGTATTGGTGGAAAGCGTGATGGGGGTCCTGAAACCGGGTATGGAGATTCTGGATATGTGCACCGGTTCCGGATGCATTGCAATTAGTTTGTCTAAACTTTGCAAAGGTTTGCTATGCACCGGTGTAGATGTCTCCGAAAAAGCTTTGGAAATGGCAAGGCATAACGCGAAGAAACTAGAATCAGATGTGATGATGATACAGAGTGATTTGTTTGCACAAGTGGACAGAAGGTATGATGTGATTGTTTCTAATCCGCCATATATCAGGACGACTGTGATTGAGGAACTAAAAGAAGAAGTGAAATTCCATGAACCATTTCTCGCTTTAGATGGGAAAGAAGACGGTCTTTATTTTTATAGAGAAATCATAAGAACAAGTCCCGGATATCTGAAAGAGAAAGGAAAGCTGTATTTTGAAATCGGGCATGACCAGGGCAAAGCTGTAACAAGATTGATGAGTGAGGCTGGCTTTACGGAGGTTGCTATAAAAAAGGACCTGGCAGGTCTTGACCGAGTGGTGTTTGGTGTGTACAATGTGTAACAGAGTGATGCATCGGTAGCAGTCTGTCAGCAGGACAGATGGTCTGTGGTATGCAGTTTGATGGAAGTGATAAGAAATAATGGAGGAAATAATATGTTTGATAAATTAGACGATTTACTCATTCGTTATGACGAGCTTATGAATGAATTACAAGATCCGGATGTTGCGAATGACCCAAACCGTTTTCGTAAATTAATGAAAGAGCAGGCAGACCTTGCTCCAATCGTTGAGGCATATAAAGAATATAAGAGTGCAAAGCAGGCAATCGTTGACAGTGAAGAAATGCTTGAGATGGAATCTGATGAAGAGATGCGTGAGCTTGCGAAAGAAGAATTATACGATTCAAAGAAACGCGTAGAAGAACTAGAACACGAATTAAAGATTCTTCTTCTTCCAAAAGACCCTAATGATGACAAGAATATTATGGTAGAAATCCGTGCCGGCGCTGGTGGAGATGAGTCCGCATTGTTTGCAGCAGAAGTATACCGTATGTATGTACATTATGCAGAAAGCAGACGATGGAAAACGGAAATGATTTCTTTCAGTGAAAATGGAATCGGTGGGTTCAAAGAAGTCGTATTTATGGTAAGCGGTCAGGGTGTATACTCAAGAATGAAATACGAGAGCGGTGTTCATCGTGTACAACGTGTGCCTGAGACAGAATCCGGTGGACGTATCCATACATCCACAATTACGGTAGCTGTTATGCCGGAAGCGGAAGAAGTTGACGTAGTAATTGATGAAAAAGATATCCGTATCGACGTAATGCGTGCGTCGGGTAATGGTGGACAGTGTGTCAATACAACAGACTCTGCAGTACGATTGACCCACAACCCAACTGGAATTGTAATCTATAGCCAGACGGAAAAATCACAATTGCAGAACAAGGAAAAAGCATTCCGCTTACTTCGTTCAAAATTATACGAATTAGAGTTGGAGAAACAGCAATCAGCAGAAGCGGAGGCAAGAAGAAGCCAGATCGGTACGGGCGACCGTTCTGAAAAGATAAGAACATATAACTTCCCGCAGGGACGTGTAACAGAACATAGAATCAAATTGACATTATATAAGATTGATAATATTATGAATGGAGATTTGGACGAAATTATTGACAGCTTGATTGCGGCAGATCAGGCGGCGAAATTAGCAAAGATGAACGAATAAGCTATGAGTGTAGAATATAACAAAGGACGATTGGGCTGCTTGCAGGACAAGGCGTCCTTTTTATATTCTATAAGAATGCAAACGTCACAAGGAATAAACTGCAAGAAAAAAAGGGGGTCCATAGCCAAACCGTTAAGCTGACAGGGGACTTTTAGAGAAAAAATAATTGACAAATATATGAAGTAAGTCTATTCTAACTATAGAAATAATATCGTTTGACTAGAAAACACTGGAGGATAAAATGACTTTAAAGCAGTTAGAGATAGGAAAATCGGCAGTGGTAGAAACTGTCGGTGGAGAAGGTGCACTGAGACAACATTTCTTGGACATGGGTGTGATTCCGGGCACAGAGATCACTGTGATTAAATATGCTCCGATGGGTGACCCTATGGAGCTTAGAATACATGGATATGAACTGACACTGCGTCTGGCAGACGCTGAGAAAATTGGAATTAAGCCAATTACCAAAATTTCAAAAGAGGAGAATGAAGCTGGCAAAGACAAGAGGCGGGGAAAGTCTGCACATCCGGGCTTAGGTGAAGGTGGAAAATATCATGTTAAAGCAGATGAACATGCACTGCCTGATAATGAGGTGCTCACATTTGCTCTTGCCGGCAATCAAAATTGTGGGAAAACAACATTATTTAACCAGTTGACGGGTGCAAACCAACACGTTGGGAACTTTCCGGGTGTCACAGTTGATAGAAAAAGTGGCGCAATCAAAGGGAATGCCAATACAGAGATTACAGACCTTCCGGGAATTTATTCTATGTCACCGTACAGCAGTGAGGAAATCGTTACCAGAGAATTTATTATAGATGAAAAACCAAAAGGGATTATTAACATTGTAGATGCGATGAACATCGAGCGTAACCTTTATCTTACGATGCAACTGATGGAACTCGATGTACCGATGGTTCTTGCATTGAATATGATGGATGAGGTTCGTGGAAATGGCGGTTCCATTCTGATCAATGAGATGGAAGAGATGTTAGGAATACCGGTGGTGCCGATTTCCGCTGCAAAAAATGAAGGCGTGGACGAACTGATTCGGCATGCACTGCATGTTGCAAAATATCAGGAACGTCCGGGAAGAACCGATTTTTGTGATAAAGGAGAGCATGATGGTTCGGTTCACAGATGTCTGCATGGAATTATGCATTTGATTGAGGATCATGCCTTGGCAGCAGGGATTCCTCTGAGATTTGCGGCAACTAAGCTGGTAGAAGGCGATGAGATGATTCTGAATCGTTTAAAGCTTGACCAAAATGAAAAGGAAATGACGGAGCACATCATCTGTCAGATGGAAGAAGAAAGAGGTCTTGATAGAGCGGCAACGATTGCAGATATGCGATATGACTTTATTCAAAAACTGGTAGATGAAACAGTTGTGAAGCCGAAGGAGAGTAAAGAACATGCGAGAAGCCGTAAAATAGATCAATTCCTTACTGGGAAATATACAGCTCTTCCGGCATTTGTTGGTATAATGGGGATTGTGTTCTGGCTGACTTTTAATGTAATTGGCGCATGGATGCAGGGAATATTGGAAAATGCGATTGGTTATCTGACGGAGATAACAGATGTCGCCCTTACCACATGGAATGTAAATGAGGCAATTCGTTCTTTAGTAATTGATGGGATTTTTAACGGTGTTGGAAGTGTTTTAAGTTTCCTTCCAATTATTATTGCATTGTTTTTCTTCCTGTCATTATTGGAAGATACAGGATATATGGCGCGAGTTGCATTTGTGATGGATAAGCTTCTGAGAAAAATCGGTTTATCCGGCAGAAGTATTGTACCGATGCTGATAGGATTTGGCTGTACCGTTCCGGGGGTTATGGCAAGTCGTACACTGCCTTCGGAGCGTGACCGGAAGATGACGATTATGTTGACACCATTTATGAGCTGTTCCGCAAAGCTTCCGATTTATGCATTTTTTTCATCCGCATTTTTCCCGAAGCATGGTGCCATGGTTATGATAGGATTATATGTGATCGGTATTGTTGTTGGAATTCTCGTTGCATTGCTATTTAAGAGTAGTATGTTTAAGGGTGAGGCAGTTCCATTTGTGATGGAGCTTCCAAACTACCGTATGCCAGGTATAAAGAATGTGGCACAACTTTTGTGGGAAAAAGCGAAAGATTTTCTTCAGAGAGCATTTACGGTCATTTTTATTGCAACCATTGTAATCTGGTTCTTGCAGACTTTCGATGTACATATGAACATAGTCAGTGATTCACAGGATAGTATTCTTGCAGTTGTTTCCGGTGTGATTTCACCGATTTTTGCCCCACTCGGCTTTGGAGATTGGAGAGTATCCACTTCATTGATTGCCGGAGTTATGGCGAAAGAGAGTGTAGTTTCCACATTGACGGTACTGTTTGGAAGTGTGCAGTCTTTACAGGCAGTGCTCTCGCCACTTACAGCGATGTCGCTTTTAGTATTCTGTCTGCTTTACACACCTTGCGTGGCAGCAGTGGCCTCTGTGAAGCAGGAACTTGGTGGAAAGTGGGCCGTCGGAGTTGCACTAGGACAGTGTGCAGTGGCATGGATTTGTGCGTTCCTTGTAAAAATTATTGGAATGATGCTTGGAGTTATGTAAGAGAATGAAAAGATTATGCATGTATTGTTGACCTTATTTTTGCCAAATGCTATTATAACTTTACATATAAATTAAAAGTAAGAGGAGATTATTATGGCAGCAAAAGTTTATTTTACAGATTTAAGAACACATAATACAATCAGTCTTCCGGAAAAATTGAAACGTTTAATTCGGAAAGCAGGTATCGGTGATATTGATTTTGAAAAGAAATATGCAGCAATTAAGATTCATTTTGGTGAACCGGGAAATATGGCATTTCTGCGTCCGAACTATGCAAAAGCGGTAGCGGATGTAGTGAAAGAATTGGGTGGAAAGCCATTCCTTACAGATTGTAATACGTTATATGTGGGTGGAAGAAAGAATGCACTGGATCATTTGGAGAGCGCATATGAAAATGGGTATTCACCATTCAGTACAGGATGCCATATTATTATCGGAGATGGATTGAAGGGTACAGATGAAGTACTTGTTCCGGTAGAAGGTGGGGAATATGTCAAAGAAGCGAAAATCGGGCAGGCCATTATGGATGCGGATGTTTTTATTGCACTTTCACATTTTAAAGGACATGAGGCAACCGGATTTGGCGGCGCATTGAAGAATGTCGGTATGGGATGTGGTTCTCGTGCAGGAAAGATGGAACAGCACAGTGCAGGAAAACCTCATGTAGTCGCAGAGAACTGTGTTGGATGTAAGATGTGTGCGAAAATCTGTGCACATGACGCCATTTCTTTTACAGATAAAAAAGCTTCTATTCACCATAACAAATGTGTGGGCTGTGGAAGATGTATTGGTGTCTGTCCAAGAGATGCTGTAAATCCGGCTTCAGACGAATCAAATGATATTTTAAATAAAAAGATTGCAGAATACACAAAAGCAGTTGTTGATGGAAGACCATGTTTCTATATTAATCTCGTAATTGATATTTCTCCATATTGTGACTGCCATGCAGAAAACGATGCTGCAATTGTACCAGATGTAGGATTCTTTGCTTCATTTGATCCGGTAGCATTGGATGTTGCCTGTGCCGACGCAGTAAATAAACAGCCGGTAATTGGCAATAGTGTATTAGGTGACCACCAGCATATTCATGAAGGCGACCATTTCCATAAAGTAAGTCCGAATACCAATTGGATGTCTTGCGTTGAGCATGCAGAAAAACTGGGAATTGGAACCAGAGAGTATGAGCTGGTTGTAGTGTAAATCTGAGTAGGAAAGGATAAAACGAAAAATCAACTGTATCTCATTATCAAAAACAACATGGCATACAGAACAGGCTGATGCAAAGTATAAATGATAAGTGAATGTCCACCAATCCAGGAAAAAGGCTGGATTGGTGGCATTTTTAAATACTCTAATAACAATTCTTTCTTGAATATTTGATATAAAAAGTATCCCGTCTGATATAAGAATATCCATGGAATTAAAGAAAAATAATCAGTAGACTGAAAATTATCTGCCGGAAATCCAATGTAAGCCGTAAAAAAGTTGGCATACCATTTTCGAGGAAGATTCAGTATGTTCCAGCTACCAAAACCTATTGTGCCGGAATTCACATTTCTGAAAACGATAAATAATGTAAAACAAGTAACAAGTCCGAAATATGGGTTGAACTTCTGAAAGACCTTGTCCAAAGGAATCATAATCAGCATACAGCTTCCGATGGCACTCAGGACCCCGAAGTGTATAGCATTTGCCGGCATAAACGTAATTGTAAAAATACTAATCAAAATAGAAATCGTAAGTACCTGCAAAGCACGGATTAACTTTCTGCGTCCCAAGGACCAGCAGAAACCGGAAAGCATGATAAATGTCCAACAGATACTTTGCTGCCATACATATGCGATGTCTGATTCATACCACGGAATTTCTATACCAAAAATATAAACCAAGTCCCATATAGCATGATACAAAATCATACTAATCAGTGTCAGTCCACGAAAATAGTCTAAGGCTACATATCTTTCCAAAACTATTCTTTGTACTCCTTTAAATCATCGGTTGCGGGGTTATCAATCAGCTTTCCTTCCTTACTAAAACGTGAACCGTGACATGGACAGTCCCAGGAATGTTCCTGTGGATTCCACTTCAATGCACAGCCCATGTGCGGACAACGTTTTGTTGTAGGAGTAAGCAGATTCGTGGTGGCCTCAAAAGTATTTATGACAAGCTGAGAATGCAATATCGATCTGGAAGGGGAAAATACAGGTGCGTAGGGATTTACTTTTCCGAGTATCATATCGTTCAGAAGCATAGCAGCAGCCATAGACGAAGTCATGCCCCATTTATTGAAGCCGGTTGCAACATAAAGTCCTGGTGTATTTTTTGAATATTGTCCGATATATGGGACACCGTCAAGTGTCATACAGTCCTGGGTTGCCCAACGGTATTTTTCCGTAGCGTCCGGATAGTATTTTTTTGCAATTTTTTTTAATTCTTCCCAGTTTCCGCCGTATTTTCCTGTGCGGTGGTCGCCTCCTCCGATGAGAAGCAGTTCTTTATAATTACGGAAAGAAAGTCCTTTTTGTGCTTCATCTACATACATACCGCCTACAGTAGGTGCGTTTTCAAGCGCAAGTACATAGGAACGATGCTGGTACATTTTCAGAAAATAACTTCCATACTTATTAAGAAATGGAAAATGTGTGGTTACAATGATGTTAGGTGCAGTGATTTTCCCGTGATTTGTAACCACGGTATTTCCTATGAATTCCAGTGCAGATGTATGTTCGAGAATATGAAGATTCTCAGCGATTTTAGAGAGAAATAGCAGAGGATGAAACTGTGCCTGATTTTTAAAATTTATCGCCCCCGCAACAGAGAACGGAAGAGGAAGAGTACTGACGAACCCGGCAGGATAACCGATTTTGTCGAGGATGGAAAGTTCCTGCTCTAACTTATCACGATTGTCGAGGCAGTATACGAACGAATCTTTGCTCTCGAATTCACAGTCCCATTTTTCACATAGTTCGCGATATTTTTTTAATGCGGTTTCATTGGCTTCTAAATACATACGCGCTTTTTCCAGCCCGAACTTGCGAGCAAGTTCATTATAAATCAGCCCATGTTGTGAAGTGATTTTTGCAGTTGTATTTTTTGTAATACCACCACAAATTGTATTCGCTTCGATGAGGACATAATTTATTCCAGATTGTTGTAACATGTATGCGCATAGAAGACCTGTAATGCCTCCGCCAATAATTAACGCATCTGTATTTATATTTTCATTTTGTTGCCCGAAAGCTGGAAAGTTTACGGTTTCTGACCAGACTGAATACATAGTTAATCACCTCAGTGTTAGTATGTGGTCTTTTTGGTAAAAATATAATTAAAAATTTTTCTTTATACTATCTTAATGTGTATGACGAAATATTAATACTTGCTTTATGCAGATTTGATTACAATGAGGGTTACACACAGCCTAAACTACAAGGGAATAGTTATGAGGAGGAAAAATAATGAAATCGATTTTGTTAATTGGACTTGGAAGGTTTGGAAGGCATATTGCGAGAAAACTGCATGAATTAAACCACGAAGTGATGGCAGTAGATAAATCCGAGAAACGTGTAGATGCAGTATTGCCTTATGTGACAAGCGCACAAATAGGAGACAGCACCGATGAAGATTTTCTCTCAGAGCTGGGCGTTAGGAATTTTGACGTATGTATTGTAGCTATTGGAGATAATTTCCAAGGATCCTTAGAAACGACATCATTATTAAAAGAACTAGGCGCAAAGCAGGTAGTAGCAAGAGCTGCGCGAGGCGTACATGCGAAGTTTCTGTTACGAAATGGTGCAGATGAGATTGTATACCCGGAGAAACAGCTTGCAGTATGGACCGCAATCCGGTATAGCTCGGATCACATCTCTGATTATATTGAGTTGGATTCAGAACACGCCATTTTTGAAATTGCAGTACCAAAATCATGGGCAGGAAAAACAGTCGGTCAATTGGACATCCGTAAAAAACACAATATTAACATTATGGGAACAAAAGAAAGCGGAGTATTAAAATTAAATATTACGCCTGACACATATTTGCATTCTTATGAAACACTTTTGGTATTGGGAACGATAAAAGACATACAGAAGTGCTTTCGTATATAACGTAATGCGATACGCAAAGTGGGTGAGAATGTGAAATATATAGTAGTTACGATTTGTATAGTTGTAGTATTGGCATTGGGTTATTTTATTATGAAAAAGATTGATGATTTTCTAGAGAATAATTCTGCATATATAACGGATTTTACTGATGAAGATAAGGAAAATGAAAATATAGTATGTATTTTTCTGAATAATAAAAAGCATCCCGATGCACTTGAAGAACAGTTGGAAATGATATTGCAAAAATACCCTGATACAGAGATTTCTATATGTACAGAACAAACAGAAAATTTCAAAAATCTATTACAGCAATCTCGAAATATAGTATAATATGGTTCGAAAATAAAAGTTGGGGGAAATACAATGATATCAGATATTCTGAAAAGCATAGGTATTCTGGTTGCTGCAAGCTGTATTGGATTAGGGTTCTTTCATCTTGGTTTTACTGAAGTCAATATTATTACAGTTTATATTCTGGGGGTATTAATTACTTCTGTAGTTACAAAGAAGCAAATTTACAGTTTAATATCATCTTTTGCCAGTGTAATAGTGTTCAATTTTTTGTTTACCGAGCCACGTCATACATTGTGGGCATATGATAGCGAATATATAGTTACGTTCGGAGTCATGTTTTTAGCAGCATTTATTACGGGGACTTTGGCATTGCAGAATGAAAAAAATGCAAGAGAGAAAGAGGCGGTCTCTATGCTTGCCGAGAAAGAACAGCTCAGGGCAGATTTGTTGCGGGCTATTTCGCATGATTTGCGGACTCCGCTGACATCTATTTCGGGAAATGCAAGCAATCTCCTTTCACATGGAGAATCTTTCGAAAAAGAAGTGAAGGAGCAGCTTTATAAAGATATTTATGATGATTCTATGTGGCTGATTAGTCTTGTAGAAAATATTTTGTTTGTAACAAGAATTGAAGAAGGCAGAATGAACCTCAACGTATCAGCGGAATTGCTGGAAGATGTGATTGCGGAAGCACTGCGACATGTAAGCCGTATGGGTGCGGAGCATAAAATTACGGTCAAAAATGACGCAGAATTGTGTGTGGTTAAAATTGATGCAAGGTTAATTGTGCAGGTTATTATCAATATCGTAGAGAACGCAATTAAATATACACCCGAAGGTTCTGAAATATGTATTGCTGTCTGTAAACGTGAGGATGAGGCAGAAGTGCGAATCTCGGATGATGGGCAGGGTATTTCAGATGAGATGAAGCCACATATATTTGATATGTTCTATAGTGGTACGAATAAAAAATCAGAGAGCCGGAGAGGATTGGGGCTAGGACTGTCGCTGTGTAAATCAATTATTATGGCACACGGAGGAACCATTGAGGTTTCGGACAATGAACCACATGGTGCAATCTTTACATTTACTTTGCCTGCAGAGGAGGTAAACTTACATGAATAAACCATTAATTTTAGTAGTCGAGGACGATAATTCTGTAAAAAATCTTATTACTATTACACTGAATGCACACGATTATCGTTATCTGACAGCACCGAATGGGGCGACTGCTATTATGGAAACAGCTTCACATAATCCAGATATTATTCTGCTTGATTTGGGGTTGCCGGATATGGATGGTGTAGAGGTGATTCAAAGAATACGCACATGGTCAAATCTTCCGATTATTGTGATTAGTGCGAGAAGTGAAGATACAGATAAAATTAATGCGCTTGATGCAGGGGCGGATGACTATCTCACAAAACCTTTTTCGGTGGAGGAATTGCTCGCAAGACTTCGAGCGACGCAGCGCCGTTTAAGTGTAATGCAGGGAGAGACAAAGACACAGTCTTCCATATTTTTGAATGGTGATTTGAAGGTGGACTATGCGGCAGGATGTGCATATTTTGATGGGGAAGAGCTGCATTTGACACCAATTGAGTACAAATTACTCTGTCTTTTGTCAAAGAATGTGGGCAAGGTTTTGACTCATACATTTATTACACAAAATATATGGGGGCATAGTTGGAATAATGATGTAGCATCGCTGAGAGTTTTTATGGCTACGTTGCGGAAAAAATTAGAAAAAGAAGGTACTCCACAGTATATTCAGACGCATATTGGGGTGGGTTACAGAATGATTAAGGTATAATCCAGTGGGATTATACCTTAATCATTTTTATATAGTATTTCGTATTACGTCTGCATATTCTGCTTCACATGCTTTTTTAAAATCTTCTGGTACGAGCTGCAATTGTAGTCCAATTCTGCCTCCGCTTACGATGATGGAATCTAAGAGCATGGCATCTTCCTGAATAATGGTTTTAAATGTCTTTTTCATGCCGATAGCAGTACAGCCGCCCCTGACATAGCCGGTCACAGATGTTAGATTTTTTAAAGGCAGCATTTCCAGAGATTTTTCGTTGACAGATTTGGCTGCCTTTTTGAAATCAATCTCTTCTGCAATTGGTATTACAAACACATAATGTGTGTTGCTTTTCCCGACGGTAACCAAAGTCTTGTACATCCTCTCGTGTGGAAATCCAAGTAAAGCTGCTGTGTGCATCCCGTCTATAAATTCGTCGCACTCATATGTATACATCTTATAAGGAATTTTTAACGTTTCCAATATGCGCATTGCATTTGTTTTTATTTCTTTTTTTGCCATTGGTAATCAGGCTCCTTTCTGTCTCTTTTGATTTTAACACATATAGACGCGAAAGTGGAAAAAGATTGACAAGCGATAGGGAATGTCCTAAAATTTAATACAATGAGATTTTATAGGAGATTATAATAAAGGAGCGAAACGAAGATGACTAGCAAAAAGTACATATATGAGGTAGCAAAACGTTTGAAATGCGCACCTGACAAGAGAAGAGAATTACAACAGAAGGTGATGTCAGATGTAAATAAGTCATTGAAAAAGGGAAGTACCATGGAAGATATCGAAAAGAGTATGGGAACACCGAAGGAGCTGGCGGCAAAACTGAACAATAGTCTGTCAGAAGAAGAGGTTCAAGAATATAAAAAGAGTAAACGGAAAAACTTTTTTGTTACAGCACTTGTATTTTTGATTACATTTGGATTGTTTTTCTGGTGGTGGTGGCCGAAGACAAGTCCGATTGAAAAGAGCAAGGTCTTTCAGGAGGCAACACTTCAGAGTAAGGCAGAAGAAGTGATTGCCATGGTATATGAAGAAGAGTATACAGAGCTTTCAAACTGTTCCAATGCAGCTTTAAAGGCGACCTTTGACAAAATGACAGAAAAGGACTGGGATGAGGCAAAGGCAAGAATGTCTTTTGACTGGGGAGAATTTAAGTCTGTGGGAAACGTAACGATGACAGAAGTTACCCAGATGGGAGCAAAGTTGGCAACAATTAAGCTTGATGCATATTATGAGAACGTAACAATCCATTATACGTTGTCTTTTGATGATGGGATGCAGCTGGCGGGACTGTACCTACAATAGAATGATAAGAACAAAAGGCTTTAGCAAACTGTGTTGGTATGCTAAAGCCTTTTATAATGTGAAATCTAATTATTTGTTTTCTGGAATCTTTGGAAGTGTTGCAAAAGAGGCATTTAATTCCTTGTCAGTCGGAACATAGTCGAACATCTGGCGATTATGGAATTTTTCATATGCATACATATCAAAATATCCGGTGCCTGTGAGTCCGAAAAGAATCGTCTTTTCTTCTCCTGTTTCTTTGCATTTCATCGCTTCGTCAATTGCAGCTTTGATTGCATGACTGCTCTCTGGTGCAGGAAGAATACCTTCCACACGTGCAAATTGTTCTGCAGCCTGAAATACAGAAGTCTGTTCTACGGACCGTGCTTCCATGTATCCGTCGCTGTATAATTGAGACAATGTAGAGTTCATGCCGTGGTAACGAAGTCCTCCTGCATGGTTGGCAGAAGGGATAAATCCACTTCCAAGTGTATACATCTTTGACATTGGACAAACCTTTCCGGTATCGCAGAAGTCATATGCATATACACCTCGTGTAAGGGTAGGGCATGAAGCAGGCTCTACTGCGATAAAACGATAATCTGCTTCTCCTCTTAACTTCTCACCCATGAATGGGGCAATTAAACCGCCAAGGTTAGAACCGCCACCCGCACAGCCGATGATGATATCAGGCCTGATGCCGTATTTTTCCATTGCAATTTTTGTTTCCAATCCAATGATTGACTGGTGTAGTGTTACCTGATTGAGTACACTTCCTAAAACATAACGATATCCTTCTGTGTTCGAAGCAACCTCTACAGCTTCGGAAATCGCACAGCCAAGGCTTCCGCCGGTACCTGGATGTTCCGCTAAAATCTTTCTTCCGACAACGGTATCTGCTGAAGGAGAAGGAGTGACGCTTGCTCCATATGTACGCATGACCTCGCGTCGAAATGGCTTTTGTTCATAAGAACATTTTACCATGAAAACTTTGCAGTCCAAATCGAAATAAGAACAAGCCATGGAAAGTGCAGTTCCCCACTGCCCGGCACCGGTCTCTGTGGTTACACCCTTTAAGCCTTGTTCTTTTGCATAATAGGCCTGTGCAATTGCTGAATTTAGCTTATGGCTTCCACTCGTATTATTTCCTTCAAATTTATAATAAATCTTTGCCGGTGTCTGTAATTTTTCTTCCAGACAATATGCTCTTACAAGTGGTGCAGGACGATACATCTTATAAAAATCACGGATCTTATGTGGAATATCGATGTATGGGTCTGTATCATTCAACTCTTGTTTTACTAATTCATCACAAAATACTTTGCCGAGTTCACTGGCAGTTACAGGCTGTAATGTATCAGGATTCAAAAGAGGAGCAGGTTTATTCTGCATGTCTGCACGAACGTTGTACCACTGTTTCGGCATCTCATGTTCTTCTAAATAGATTTTGTATGGTATTTCTTTGATGCTCATAGTGTATGCCTCCTAAAAATAATTATTTTCACTTTATCATAGCAAAGTATGAGTGTCAAGAAGAGATTTTCGCTCTTTCTACTAAAAACAAGGCCACATAATTGGTTGATTTGCATAAAAAAATAAAGAAGCTTCCATGAAAATACAAAATATGTTACAATAAACATAATTGTAATAATGTAGAAAAAAGGAGTAAGGAGATTATGAAAAACAAGAAAAGATATTCACGAATCGTTAGTTTATTACTGACGGTGGTTATGGTTGTCGCTTCTGTTTTACCTTCTTTTGCAGCAGAGGGAAAGGAACGGACGAAGACAACTGCCTGGTGTTCGGATAATGCGAATGAATATGCGATTTATCCGATTCCCCAATCAATTACTTATGACAGCAATCATACATCTTTTACATTGGAAGATGTTGTGATTGTAGCAGAAAGTGGTATTGATTCATATACGAAAGCATTTCTGGAAGAAGTGCTCGGTGATTACAATGTAACATATACAGAGGCATCTTCTATTCAGTCCGGTAAGACCAATATTTTATTAGGTATCGAAGGATCGAATGGGACTGTAGATACCTATGCAAATGATAACATCACAATTTCAAAATCAGATTTGTATGCACAAAATGATGCATATATGTTAGATGCGAAAGAAGAGTGTATTGTCATTGAAGGAAAAGATACAGATGCTGTATTCTATGGTGTTGCTACACTTCAGATGATGTTGTCTTCTTTCGCAGGAGAAAAAATATTAAATGCACATATTGAAGATTATGCAACTGTTGCAACCAGAGGTTACATAGAAGGATTTTATGGTTCATGGGATTTTACAGAGCGTGAAAATCTTATGAAATTCGCAAGAGACTATAAGATGAACAGTTACGTGTATGCAGCGAAAGGCGATACATATCACACAGATAAATGGGCTGATTTATATCCAGAAACTGAACTCAATAATCTGAAGAGACTTGTCGAAGTTGGAAAAGAGACAAAAGTACAATTTGGCTGGTCAATTCACTTGGGAAGTTTCTTTCGTACATTTAGCAGTATATCAGATGCAAATTATGAGTCACAATATAAGAAGTTGACAGCAAAGCTTGATCAGATGATTGGAATAGGTGTTCAGAAAATAGACGTGCTGAATGATGACTTTGGAGGTGGCTCACATGAGACGGTAGTAGCAGTTTTGAATCAATTGAATGCTTATTTGAAATCGAAGGGCTGTGAACCTCTTACATATTGTCCGCAGGGTTATAATAAAGCGTGGTCAGGAGACGGGGCAGAATTAGCTGCATTAAAAAATCTGGATTCTGATATCAATATTTATTGGACCGGGGATGATGTAAATGCACCAATCTCACAGGATACTGTAGATTTTGTTACAGAAAAAACAGGACATAATCCGGATTTCTGGTTGAATTATCCTGTAAATGAACATGCCGGCTCTGGTGTTTTCTTAGGGGATATTACCTATTATGCGCGAGATAATGTGAGTGGCCTTGCAGGATTCCATTCAAATCCTTCTCGTTATGCTTATGCAAATGAAGTGGGAATATATCAGTTGGCAGCTCTGGTATGGAATAACAACAATTATTCAGAACATGCACAGAAAGTCTGGGAGAGTGCGTTTAACTATCTGCAGCCTGAAGTAAGAGATTCTTATTTTAAGATTGCAAGCAATCTTTCTAACGCACCAAATTCAAGCCGTGTTCCGGGATTCAACGAATCAGAATATCTGGCAGAAAAGATTGAAACGGTGAAGGCTGCTTTAAATTCTTCGGATTCATTTGTAGCCAATGCTACAGTGGCAGAAGTTTTACAAGAATTCAAGGATATCATTAATGCTATTAAAGATTTCAGAGAAAACTGTGAGAATACAGGTTTGGTGACAGAACTGGATCCTTGGTTAAAGTCTTTAGATGATATAGCACATGCAGGACAGAATGCGCTTGAGAGTTTAATCGCATTAGAAGATAATGATGCATCAGCAGCATGGGACAAACTAAGTAGTGCAAGTAAGTATTTTGACACAGCTTATACTTATAAGAACGAGGCCGACAAAGCGGCACAGGCAGGAAGCAAGAGACTTTATCCATTTGTGTCAGTATTAATCAATGATGCTAAGAATAAGCTGACTCCTGTTTTAGACCCGACAGACGATACAGTCTCTCCTGTATTATATGCGAAACTTGGCGGTGTGGTACGTAACGCAGATGCAAATGGATTGAAGATGTATGATGGTAATGTTGCAACTGTTGCAACATGGAATACAGATCAACGACAAGGAGACTACTTTGGTTTAGATCTTGGAAGAGTTGTACCGGTTAGAGATATTGCAATTATCCAGGGAAGTACAGATACGGACCACGATATTTTCCATAAAGCGCGTCTTGAATATTCGACAGACGGTGAAGCGTGGACAACCATTCTTGATAATTCAGATGGTTCAGCAGATGGTCATGGTATCTCTGTTGACGGGCTTGATATAAGGGCAAGATATGTCAGATATTATTTAGTTGAAAAAGGAACGACTTCAAAGCCGAATTATTGGACACATGTCAGAGAGTTTACAGTAAACAAAAAAGCTGAAGAACATGACAGAGTTTATACAAATGTAGAGTCATTAAAGGAAACGCCGCTGACATTTGAAGGGGCAGAAGTAAGTGTAAGAAATTTAAACAATGTAACCTTACAGGCTGGTGAGTATATCGGTATCAAATTAGAAAAGCCAACAGCAGTAACAGCATTTGCTAAGGAAATCAGCAACGAGACAGGTATTGCTTTTGAATACGCATATAATGGATTGGAGTGGAGCCAAGCATCATCTGTAGATAATCCGGTTGGAGTAAAATATCTTCGTCTGATAAATAAAACAGATGCAGCAGTACAGACGAATATTACCAAAATTGGTATGACACTAAAGAACCTGGTTGCCGAACCGACAATGCTTACTACAACGACAGCAGGTCTTGCTCAGGGCAGCTATGACAATATATTTGATGGTGATTTAACAACTTATGCTTTGACAAGCGGAGCACAGGTGAAAGATACTCATATCACATTTGATTTAGGTAAAACAATTGAAGTATATGATGTTACAGCAGTGACAACAGACGGTGCAGAACGTTTCTACAATGCAAAGATTCAAATCTCAGAAGATAATTCAGAATGGACAGATGTTTCAACAGTAGTGAATGATAATTCTGTATTTGAAGTACCATATCGTTATGTACGTGGCAATGGTAACGGTGCAAATGCAAGATACATGAGAATCTACTTTACAGGTGCAAACAGCAACCAGTTAAAATTGCATGAAATTCAGATTAATGCGAATGTAGAAGCAAGCACAACAGCAAGTGAAATTGTGAGCAGTGTGTCTGGTAATTTGCATGCAGCAATTGATAAAAATATTTCAACCTTGTTTGCGGCATCTGTAAATCAAGGAGATTACCTGGAATATCGTATCTCTGACAATACGAATGTAACACAGGTTTCTGTACTGCAGGGAGCAGCCGGAAAAGGAAAAATATACGCAATAACAGCATCTGGTAAGAAATTACTTGGTACATTAGAAAAGAGCGTATCTGTATTTGATACAAGCAGCATTGCACCAATCGCTGCAGTACGCATCGAATGGAATGAGGCAGAAGATGTTGCAATTCATGAATTAAGTATTAGCCGTGGTGCGGATTCTTCAGATGATATCGGAATGTATGTAGAACCAATTATTATTTCCGAAGGAGATGCTCCAATTACAAATATTGCGCCTGGAAAGACAGTTACAGTATCAGGAACAAGTGATGGAAACAAAGATAATGTAAATGATGGCGATACATCTACAAAATGGGATAGTAATGCAATTAAGTCAGGAACAACGGATATAGGCGATTCATGGATTTACATTGACTTGGGTAGTGAAAAAGAGTATGAAATCAGTCAGATTGTTGTTCGCTTCTTTAATAAGATTTACCCGACATCATGGGTAATTCAAAGTTCAGATGACGCACAGGAATGGACAGATATTACAGATGAACTTACAAAAGAGAATAATGGACCGGTCCATCCGGTGGAAACAGTAGATTTTGAAACACCTGTAACAGGCAGATATATTAGATTGTATTTCAACACATTAAATACTGCAGCAGCAGGAAATGGTATAGGTGTGACAGAATTTGAAATCTACGGAAGAGAAAAGAAAGCAGTAGAAGAGCCGGCACCAGAATGCCAGCACGCCAACACAAAAGTTCTGGGTGCAAAAGAATCAACTTGTACAGAAACAGGATATACAGGAGATACTTTCTGTAACGACTGTCAAAAAGTAATTGAGACAGGGCAAACGATTGTTGCAAAAGGTCATGATTTTGCAAATGAATTTACAACAGATAAAGCAGCAACCTGTACAGAAGCAGGAAGCAAATCAAAACACTGTTCACGCTGTGATGAGAAATCAGATGTAACAGTAATTGAAAAACTAGATCATGACATGGGCGAATGGAAAGTTGTAAAGGAAGCTACTGGGACGGAAGAAGGATTGAAAGAAAGCAAATGTACGCGTGAAGGTTGTACACATAAAGTACAGGAAACAATTCCTAAGCTTCCACAAAAACCAGAAGAAGTAGATAAAGAAATATTAGAAAAGTATTACGATGAGTGCTTTGAAAAATATGACGAAACCCTTTACACTGCTGCAACTTGGAAAGCATATCAGGCAGCTATGGAGAATGCAAAGGCAGTATTAGCTAAAGAAGATGCAACTCCTGAAGAAATAAAAGCAGCTATGCAAGCAATTGAAGCGGCAGCAAGCGAATTGGAAAAAGTTCCTGCAACAAAACCGGAAGATTCGGAAAAACCGGCTGAACCAGAAAAACCGGCTGAAGAAAAGCCACCGGTAACAGATGGGAAGAACCAGGAAGATCAGTCACCTGTAACAGGAGACACAGCTATGTTATTCTCGATTACAGTACTTATGTTAGTGTGTGCAGCAACGGCGACAGTAGTGATTCGTAAAAGATATGCAAAATAGAAATGAAAGTAGAAAGAAGCAGATGCGGATTGCATCTGCTTCTTTATGTAATCTCAATTGCGAATATTAACGTTCATATACAATATAGCGGTATTTCTGTAATAATTCGGCTGCTTTTTGCGAAGAGGTTTCATCATAAAATTCGATACGCAAAACACCTTCTTCAAATTCTCGGTTATGTACAATACCAATATTTTTCAAACTGATATTATTTGATGCCAGAATGGTTGCGATAGTTGCAATTCCACCAGTCTCATCTACAATATCACAGTAAACAGCATATTGTTTCTTAATAGGACCTGCAGATCCGTCAGGCATAGAATTTCGGTAATTTTTGGAAGATTCGAATAATTCATAAATTCGATGTTCCGAACCTTCTGCTACTGCATTTTTTGCTTCTCCAAGCACAGCGATGTAGTCATTCAATATATTCACAATGTTTTTTCTATTCGTCAGACAGATATGTTGCCACATAGTCGGTGAAGACGATGCAATACGCGTGATATCTTTAAAACCTCCGGCTGCAAGATGCTTCATCATTTCATCCTTTGTGTCAGTATCTTTTACAAAATTGACGAGTGTAGATGCAATAATATGAGGCAAATGGCTAATCGTACCTGTAATATGATCATGTTCTGCATAATCCATAATGACGGGCAAAGCTTTTATGGATTCAATCAGTGCCACATAATCATCTACTTTTTCCTGTGTGATTTTAGAAGATGGAGTCACAACATAGTAAGCATTTTCAATTAAAACCGGTTTCGAATTTACATAGCCTGATTTTTCAGAACCTGCCATAGGGTGCCCGCCGATAAAATACTTTTCCATATCCAGAGCATTTATCTCTTTATGAATGGCATTTTTTACACTTCCAACGTCTGTTAAAATGCAGCCGTCATGAAGATAGTTTTTAATTTGTTTTAAATAAGCATTATTATAAGAAACCGGAGCGCATAAAAAGATGTAATGGCAATTTGAAAAATTATCATCAATGGTTGTGCATGCAACGTTAATTACAGACTCTTGAGTTGCAAGCGCCAGTGTTTCCTTGTTTTTATCAAAAGCAATAATTTCATAAGAAGGGTGATACTGACGAATCGCCTTTGCGATGGAGCCACCAATCAATCCCAGACCTATGAAGCCGATTTTTTTTGTTGTATTCATTCTCATGTCCTCCATTTTCTGTGTAATAAATGGAAAATCTGTCACGCTTTTAATATTCTAGTAAATTTTCTGTTTCTTGTCAATGGTGTATTGGTTTAAAGTGAAAAAGTGTTAGATAATTTAGAAACTTTTAAAATAATTTATTGTTAAAAGTAGATAAAATAGTTGAATAATATGAAAAATTTTAGTACAATATAACCATGCGAAACTACAAAATAAGGAGGCAGCAAAAAAATGAAAGTTTACAGAACGGACGAAATCAGAAACGTAGTACTATTAGGACATGGAGGAAGCGGAAAGACTAGTTTAGTTGAAGCGATGCTATATGTATCAGGCGCAACTAACAGAATGGGAAAAATTTCAGACCACAACACAGTTAGTGATTTTGATAAAGAAGAACAAAAACGTGAATTTTCAATTAGTACGAGTTTAATCCCAATTGAATGGGAAAAAGCAAAAATTAATGTCTTGGATACACCGGGATATTTTGATTTTGTAGGGGAGGTAGAAGAAGCAGTAAGTGCAGCAGATGCAGCAGTTATCGTTGTTTCAGGTAAAGCAGGCGTAGAAGTAGGAACGGAAAAAGCCTGGGAATTATGTGACAAATACAAACTTCCAAGAATGATATATGTAACAGAGATGGATGTGGATGATGCAAGTTTCCGTCAGGTTGTAGAAGATTTGACCGCAAAATATGGAAAGAAGATTGCACCTCATTTCCAACCGATTCGTGAGAATGAGAAATTAGTAGGTTACGTAAACGTAATTAAGAATGCAGGAAGACGATATACAGGAATTGGCAAGAGAGAGGAATGTGAAATTCCGGACTACTGTCTGCCGAACTTACAGATTTGTCGTGATGCTCTGATGGAAGCAGTTGCAGAGACAAGTGAAGACTTTATGGACAGATACTTTGCAGGCGAAGAATTTTCAGTAGAAGAGATTCGCGCCGCTATGCGTACAGAAGTTATGGACGGAGATATTGTACCCGTAGCGATGGGATCTAATACTCTGGCACATGGTGTTGAGAACTTATTATCAGATATTGTACGTTTCTTCCCAAGCCCGGATAAGAGATCATGCGCAGGTATTAACCGTAAGACAAATGAAATCTTTGAAGCAAATTATGATTTTGCAAAATCTAAAAGTGCATATGTATTCAAAACAATGGTTGACCCATTTATTGGTAAATACTCATTTGTTAAAGTTTGCTCAGGTGTATTAAAAGGTGATGACACACTTTACAACACTAGTAATGATAGCGAAGAAAAACTTGGAAAGCTTTATAGCATGGTAGGTAATAAACCGGTTGAAGTTTCAGAACTTCATGCCGGAGATATTGGTGCAATTGCAAAATTGTCAGATGTAAAGACTGGTGATACTCTTTCTACAAAGAATACACAGGTTATGTATGGAAAGACAGAATACTCTGTGCCATATACATATATGAAATATGTTGTAAAAACAAAAGGTGATGAAGATAAAGTTTCTCAGGCACTTGCTAAGATGATGGCAGAAGATGTGACACTGAAAGCAGTTAATGATAGTGAGAACCGCCAATCATTAATTTATGGTATGGGCGACCAGCACTTAGAAGTAGCGGTAAGCAAATTGGCAAGCCGTTATAAAGTTGAAGTTGCATTAGAAACTCCAAAAGTAGCATTCCGAGAAACAATCCGTAAGAAATCAGATGTAGATACAAAATACAAGAAACAGTCTGGTGGACATGGACAATATGGACACGTTAAGATGACATTTGAACCTTCAGGAGATTTGGAGACACCTTATGTATTTGACCAAATCGTAGTTGGTGGAGCGGTTCCAAAGAATTACTTCCCGGCAGTTGAAAAAGGGCTTCAAGAGTCAGTGGTTAAGGGACCTTTAGCTGGATATCCTGTAGTAGGAGTTAAGGCAGTATTATATGATGGATCATACCATCCGGTAGACTCCTCGGAAATGGCATTTAAGACAGCAACAGTTCAGGCATTTAAGAAAGGCTTTATGGAAGCAAGTCCTGTATTATTAGAACCTATTGCAAATATCAAAGTAACAGTACCTGATGAATATACAGGTGATGTTATAGGCGATTTGAACAAACGTCGTGGCCGTGTTCTTGGTATGACACCAATTGCAGGTGGAAATCAGATTATCGAAGCTGATATCCCAATGACAGGTGTGTTCGGATACTGTACAGTATTGCGTTCTATGACAGGTGGAAGGGGAACATACTCATATGAATTCGTTCGTTATGAGCAAGCGCCATCTGATATTCAGGAAAAGGAAATTGCAAAGCGTGCAAATGAAGAATAGAGGACAGTCGGATGAACATTAACGAGTGGGAAGCTTAGTCTTCCCACATTTTTTACCCTAAAATACAAAGGTTTTGTTGTAATTTCAAGACATTAGAAAGTGGAGCAGATACATAAGAGCAAGATGATTCTACATGATGTTGGAATCATTCTATTGGCATAGTATTGGTTGAATTTTGAAAATGAAAGTGATAGAATTTCTACATCAATCAAAAAAGGAGAGAAAAATATGAAAAAGTTTAGGATGATTGGAATTATAGCTCTATTATTATTTGCCGGTCTGTATTACTATATTGCACTTCCGGCGGTCAATATTCATTCCACAGGATTTTGGTTTTTTATTATTCTGGTCATAGCAGCAGGACTGGTGTACTATATCCTGAAACGACGCATGAATATGTTTGAAATCAAAGAATCCAAAGTCGTGAAGATATTTATTGGAGTTTTTGCGGTTGCAGTTATTGTCTTTGCAGTTGGGGCATTGTTGTCATCTCCGATTGTCAATGCTAAGAAGTATCAAAAGCTTTTGACAGTAGAAAATGGAGAATTTACAAAGGATATCGAAGAATTATCTTTCAATCAGATTCCACTGCTTGATAGGGACTCAGCCGAGATTCTAGGAAATCGTAAGATGGGAAGCATGGTCGATATGGTTTCTCAATTTGAAGTAGATAATATCTATAGTCAGATTAATTATAATGACAAACCGGTTCGTGTCTCACCACTTCGTTATGCGAATCCGATTAAGTGGCTGACAAACAGATCGGAAGGTGTTCCGGCATACATACGGATAGATATGGCAACGCAGACAACAGAACTTGTGAAATTGGATGAAGGAATTAAATACTCGACGTCAGAATATTTTAACCGGTATATTTACCGCCATCTTCGTTTCCAATATCCAACGTATATCTTTGAACAGCTGAGTTTTGAAATCGATGAAGAGGGTGTACCATACTGGGTTTGTCCGGTTAAGAAATTTAATATCGGCCTGTTTGGTGGTGCAACCATTGGTAGGGTAGTATTGTGTAATGCAATTACAGGTGAGACGACTGATTATGCGATTGAGGATGTTCCTCAGTGGGTGGACCGTGCACATTCGGCAGATTTGCTGATTCAGCTGTATGATTATTACGGAAGTTTAAAACATGGATTTTTTAACAGTGTGCTGAGCCAGAAGGACTGTCTGACGACGACCGAAGGATATAATTATCTGGCAATCGATGATGATGTATGGGTGTATACAGGTGTGACATCAGTAAGTGGAGACCAGTCTAATGTAGGGTTTGTGCTGATGAATCAGCGGACAATGGAGACGAAATACTACGCCATTGAAGGTGCAACAGAAACTTCAGCAATGGCCTCGGCGGAAGGGCAGGTACAGAACTTACAGTATGTTGCAACATTCCCATTGCTTTTAAATATCAGCGGGGAACCGACATACTTTATCGCATTAAAAGATAATGCAGGACTTGTTAAAAAATATGCGATGGTAAATGTACAAAAGTATCAGGTCGTAGGAATCGGTGACACTGTAAGCGAGTGCGAATCTAAGTATCAGGAATTATTGTTCAAAGAAGGCATTAAGCAAGAAACAGTTGGTGACAGAGAGCTTCTAACCGCCACTGGAATCATTACGAAGCTTATGCAGGGTGTCGTAGACGGGAATTCGCATTATTATCTGATGATAGAGGGTGCAGAAGATATATTTGATATTTCCGTAGTAGAGAATATTGATGTTATTCGTTATGATGTCGGAGATACGATTTCAATTGAATATAAAAAAGGACAAAAGGTTAATACTGTTTTATCAATAAAATAAAAATGTCGAATCATGCACCTTAGACTAATGTCTAAGGTGCATGACATAGAAAAACTGCTATCGGAGCATATGCTACGATAGCAGTTCTTTTATCATATTAATTTAAGAAATTACACTTTTCTGTCCTAACAATATTTAAATCATCTTTTTCAGCACTTAAGCTTACATAAAATTCTACGTTATGTTTTTGAGCGATATTATAAATTCTGTCGATGAATCTAGGAATATTCTCTAAAGAAACACTTGCCTGTTTTAAAAGACCATCAATAAAAATGACTTCAATATCATGGTTCGCACTAAGCATACCATAAATAAATCCTGTATATTCGTCTATGTTGCGAATGGAAGGATAATCGTCCATGCAAATTGCTCTGATGTCAAATGATAAACTGTATGTATCATTGTGACTATTCTTAATAAAAATAACGCTTCCGTCACATTCCTTTACTTTCTTATTTGCTAACTCAATCATTTGCTGAGTTTTACCGCTGCCTTTTTGCCCTGTTAATAAATTTACCATGGGAATCACTCCTTTGTTATGTATTTGCTATCGGTCTATCATGTAACACATTATACAACAATTTCTGCATAAGGGCAACTAAATATTGAAAATTCTTATTAAGTATTTATCAAATACAGACAATTGTGGTATAGTATTCATAGGCTAAGGGTACGTGGGAAACCAGGTCAAAATATAAAAAAGAAAGGATTTGTATTATGACGGAAGAAAGAATAGAACGTTTAGAACAGCAACTGAGGTTTATTGTAGAGATTGATAAGGTGAAAAATATATTTCGTCAGACCTATTTGTCAGATGGTCAGCGCAAGGAGAATGATGCGGAGCACTCCTGGCATATTGCTCTGATGGCTGTACTTTTGCAGGAGTATGTCGACACAGAGGTTGATGTACTGAAGGTAATGACCATGGTGTTAATTCATGATCTCGTGGAGATTGATGCCGGAGATACCTACGCGTATGACAGTGCAGGTCTGGTAACGAAACGGGAGAGAGAAGAGAAAGCTGCTGACCGCATCTTTGGGCTTTTGCCGGATGATCAGGAAGTGTATTTTCGAAAATTGTGGGAAGAATTTGAGGAATATGAGACAGCAGATGCAAAATATGCACATCTGTTGGATAATTTTCAGCCATTATTGTTAAATGATGCCTCCGGTGGAAAAAGCTGGGAGGAACATATTGTAAGGAAGGAACAGATTTACAAACGTAATGAAAAAATTGGAAGTACTTCTAAAACAATATGGCAAAAAATACAGGAGATTGTTGAGAAACACATAAAATTAGGTAATGTAAAAGAGAATGATTTCGGGGTACGATAAAGTATAAATGAATTTTTACTTTTATTTTGTACAAAATGTGCTACAATTATTTATGTTACGGTAAACTAATGAAAAAGCAGAAATTAGAAAGGCAATAATGATGTATCAATATACAGTGTCACAATGGATTCTTTTTTTTATCTGGTATTGTTTTTTGGGATGGATTTGGGAATCATGTTATGTATCGTTGAAGGAAGCGATGAAAAGGAAAAAGTGGAAATGGATCAACCGTGGATTTTTAAATGGACCGGTGTTGCCGATTTATGGGTCAGCAGCGATTGTTATCTTATTTGCCACTATTCCGGTGCAGTATAATATTATTTTAATATATCTGTTTGGTGCACTTGCAGCAACAGTGATGGAATTGGTGACGGGAAGTATGATGGAGCGGATTTTTCGTGTAAAGTATTGGGATTACAGCGATCTGCCATTGAATTTCCATGGACATATTTGTTTTTTTGTGTCACTGTTCTGGGGAGTTTTGGCAGTATTATTGGTGAAAGTCGTTCATGTACCGATAGAAAATATAATTTTACAGTGGCCGGAACTACTGTGTGAAATTATAGCTTTTGTATTCTTAGCGATTTTTGTATTTGATTTCAGTATATCGTTACGGGAAGCTCTGGATATGCGTGAACTTCTGGAAAATCTAACCGATTACAGAGAAAAAATTCAAAGGATGGAGAAGCGTTTCGATGCAGTAATTGCGTTTACTCCAATTCCTGATTTTGATGAATTACTTGAGAAGACTTCGAGTATAAAAGAAAGAATTATTTATAATCTGGATAAGATGCGGGAACACAGAATTGAAAAAATGAAGCAGTGGAGTGATTACCTGCATCAGGCTGACGCAGAGACATTTCTTGATAAGGAGGAATTGCAGCAACAGTTAGAACAGCAGGTGCGTGGCATTTTCTCCCGTACAAATAAGCAGTTCTTAAGGGTAACAAAGCATTTGAGACGTAATCCGGGTGCGATTTCGAAAAAGTATGCTGAGGCATTGAAAGACATTAAAGATCTGTTTGAAAATAAAGAATAGGTGGAGGATATCAGAATAACAAAGGACATACATAAGGAGATGTCATAGGAAAGTGTAGCCTGTTTCTTGACAAATTCCTCGAATGTGATACAATAACAAAAGATTGTTTTGACAATTAAATTATAGTCAAAAGCATAGATGAGGAGTATTAAGAGCCTATCGTTTTCAGAGAACTGTCGGTTGGTGCGAGACAGTAGCGTAATCTCCCAACTCGCCTCGGAGTTCTTTTATTGAAACATAGTAGATAAAAGCGGGACTTCCCGTTATAGAAGCAATGAGTGCACTTGGTGATATCTAAGTGAATGAGAGTGGTACCACGGAAATAAAGCCTTTTCGTCTCTTACAAGACGCAAAGGCTTTTTATATACCAGAGAGTAGTTTATTTGGGACTTTTCCCTAGTATATAAAAGCACTCCGTGAGGAGCGCATAGGCGCGCAAAGGTTCCACAGAGTGCAATTTATTAAAAAGAAAAGGAGAGAACAATCATGGCAACACCTTATAATCATAAGGCAATTGAAAAAAAATGGCGTGAGAACTGGGCTGCGAACCCGGTAAATGTCAAAGAAGATGAAAATGGAAAAAGACAGAAATATTACTGTCTTGATATGTTCCCATATCCATCAGGAAACGGACTTCATGTAGGACACTGGAGAGGTTATGTAATCTCTGATGTATGGAGCCGATACAAATTATTACAGAAACACTATATTGTACACCCAATGGGCTGGGATGCGTTTGGTCTTCCGGCGGAAAACTACGCAATTAAGATGGGTGTTCATCCTGCAATTTCTACAGCAGAAAATGTAAAAAATATCAGACGTCAAATCAACGAAATCGCAGCACTTTACGACTGGGATATGGAAGTGAATACAACGGATCCTGAATTCTATAAATGGACTCAATGGATTTTCGTGAAAATGTTCAAAGAAGGACTTGCATACGAAAAAGAATTCCCAATTAACTGGTGTCCATCATGTAAGACAGGTCTTGCAAATGAAGAAGTTGTAAATGGTAAATGTGAACGTTGTGGCACAGAAGTTACAAAGAAAAATCTTCGTCAATGGATGCTTCGTATCACGAAGTATGCAGACCGTCTGTTAGACGACCTTGACAAATTAGACTGGCCAGAAAAAGTAAAGAAGATGCAGGCAGAATGGATTGGAAAATCTTACGGTGCAGAAGTTGATTTCCAGGTAGAAGGAAGAAACGAAAAGATTACTGTCTATACAACCAGACCAGATACATTATATGGTGCAACATTTATGGTTCTTGCTCCGGAGCATGCACTTGCAGAAGGTCTTGCTACAGATGAGACAAGAGAAGCAGTAGAAAAATACATCTATGATTCTTCTATGAAATCTAACGTAGACAGAATGCAGGATAAAGAAAAGACAGGTGTGTTCACAGGTTCTTATGCGATTAATCCATTGAATGGTGCAAAGGTACCAATCTGGCTTGCAGACTATGTATTGGCTGATTATGGTACAGGTGCCATTATGTGCGTACCTGCTCACGATGACCGTGACTTTGAATTTGCTACAAAATTCAATATTCCAATTATTCAGGTTATAGCGAAAGATGGTGTGGCAATTGAAAATATGACAGAAGCCTACACGGAAGCATCTGGAACAATGATTAATTCCGGTGAATGGAATGGTATGGAGTCAGCTGTTCTTAAGAAAGAAGCTCCACATATTATTGAAGAGCGTGGTATTGGCCGTGCAACGGTTAACTTCAAGTTACGTGACTGGGTATTCTCACGTCAGCGTTACTGGGGTGAACCGATTCCGATTGTTCACTGTCCTGACTGTGGTGCTGTACCGGTTCCGGAAGACCAGCTTCCATTAACATTGCCAGAAGTAGATTCCTATGAACCAACAGGAACAGGAGAATCTCCACTTGCAGGTATTGAAAGCTGGGTAAATACAACTTGTCCGGTTTGTGGAAAACCAGCAAAACGTGAGACAAATACCATGCCTCAATGGGCAGGCTCATCATGGTATTTTTTACGCTATGTAGACAATCATAACTCAGAAGAGTTGATTTCGAAAGAAAAAGCACATGAGATGCTTCCTGTAGATATGTATATCGGTGGTGTAGAACATGCCGTTCTTCACTTATTATACTCTCGTTTCTATACAAAATTTTTGTATGATATCGGAGTGGTTGATTTTGACGAACCATTTAAGAAACTGTTCAACCAAGGTATGATTACTGGTAAGAATGGTGTGAAGATGAGTAAATCAAAAGGAAATGTAGTATCACCGGATGATTTGGTAAGAGACTACGGTTGTGACTCCCTTAGAATGTATGAATTGTTCGTAGGACCACCGGAATTAGATGCGGAATGGGATGACCGTGGTATTGATGGTGTATACCGTTTCTTGAACCGTGTATGGAATCTTGTAATGGACAGTAAAGATGCAGATGTAGAAGCTACAAAAGAGATGATTAAAATCCGCAATAAGATGGTATATGATATCACATCACGTTTAGAAAGCTTCAGTCTGAACACCGTTATTTCAGGATTTATGGAATATAATAACAAATTAATTGACATTGCTAAGAAATCAGGTGGCGTGGATAAAGAAACAATCAGTACGCTTGCTGTATTATTAGCTCCATTTGCACCGCATATGGCAGAGGAATTATGGGAACAATTAGGACATGAGGGTACTGTATTTAATGCGGGATGGCCAACTTGTGACGAAGAGGCAATGAAAGATGATGAAATTGAAGTAGCAGTACAGATTAATGGAAAGACAAGAGCTGTTGTGACTGTACCGGCAGATGTTTCAAAAGATGATGCAATCGCTGCAGGAAAAGCAGCCGTTGCTGACAAACTCACCGGAACAATTGTAAAAGAAATTTATGTTCCTGGAAGAATTATTAATATTGTAATGAAATAATGATTTGTAGAGAATAGTGCCTTATCCCATCGGGGAAGGGGCACTATTTTTGCTATAGGCTTAAGCCTGTTGAGTGGGACGTAGTTTTTCGCTAATCCGAAAAATGTAGTTTCATGAAACAGTTAACCACCCGCTATGCGGGTGCGCATCGAATTGCTAGGAAAATGCGTGATGTTGCAGGTAATATGGCTGGTATTGTTGGCACTTGAACTTGATAATGAATTGTTTTGGGTATACAGGGAGGGAGCGACTTCTATATGCCCAAATTTCATCAGAAGTGACCCTATTTCAACTTCAAATGAATCTGTTCGGGCATCAGGAGAAAAAGATTCGTCACTATGCCCACGGTATACTTGTTTTGTGGGTGTACAGAGAAGAACTTGCTTCTATATGCCTAAATTGCATCAAAATCACCGAAAAAAGCTGTTTTTCCTA
>CALBNS010000016.1 GCA_937896665.1 uncultured Clostridia bacterium | reverse complement strand
GGTTCTTCGTCAAATTCGTTGCACCTAAGTTAGCGCGGAGGCAATAAGCTTTTTCTCCAGGAGGTCCTTTCTGGCACGTCCGTACATTTCCCTCTTGATGGCTTTTATCTTGTTGTTCAACCCTTCTGCGATTCCGTTTGAGTACCGATATCGGATAGCATTCCGGATTGCATCAATGTCTTTCCACATATGCTTCGCGAAGATTGCTATTCCCTTGAACCTTGATTCGCTATACTTCTTGATCCAATCGTCCAGGGCATTGACGTCTCCGCCTTTCATCGTCTGCTTGAAGGATATATAAGCCTCCCTCAGTTCAGTCAGTATCTGTGACCGAGCTATCGCTTGATTATATAGAATATGGTCTTTGGAGCATTCTCCGGTAGCCTTGTTGATCCCATAGTCCGGATTGCATACATAGATGTTCAGCTTTCCTAGGACCAGCATGCTGGTTGGCAGAGATTGCAGGGATTTGTTGCCCTGATTCAATGCCTCCAGCGCTTTCAGTGCCTTCTTGTTGTCGACCTTGTTCCCCTTATGGCTGCCTTTGGGGGACTTGTATTCCGGATATGAGTTGTGCATATATCTTAGGAGAGTCACGTAGTTCATCTTCAGCCCATCGTTCCATAGGTCCTGCCATATGTCTTTGAGGATTTTCCCCTCCTTTATTCCTTGGATGATGATATGCTCATGAGATGCGAAGTCCTTGAGGACGTATCTCCTGTTCCCCAGTGGCTCTCCCCGTTCAAGATATTCGGTGATGGTGAGAGTCTTCATCCCTGTCATTGCGGCCACCAGCGTCTTCGGTAGGCCCTTGCGCATGAGCATTTCCATAGTATAGAACCTCTCTTGCTGTTGCTTTGTGGGCGAGTGCCTTACGATACCCATTTCAGCTCCGCTATTTCCTGTTATCTCATTCCTGATGTCCTTGAAGTCATGCCTGATCTGCTCTATTATATGCCTCCCGCAGTTTTCGATGAGGTGGAAGCGGTCGGCTATCTGGACTGCCCCCGGGATGCCAATGGCTATGGCATTGTAGTAGGATGCCGCCCTGTCCCTGGTCACGGTGGCAACATTGGTATACCGTTTCAGGCCCTCTGCCACAGGGACTGTATCTCGGCTATTAAGCAGTTCCAACGGCTTTCCGGTATCTGCATCGACTATGAGGGAACCATACGTCAGCCCTTTCCTGAAAGCAAAGTCATCTATGCATATGTTTTTGACGGAAGCTCTGTCAGGTGTCGTGTCTATCGAGCGTACCAGCCGCAGGGAAGTAGAGGCGCTTATCGGAGACCCGATCATCCTGGAGATTGCCTCGCACCTCATAGCGGGCATCTGGACGGACATCAGCGTCAGCCTTTGATTCAGATTGGTGGTCCGTCTGCAGTATCTGGAAACAAGGTCTGAAGGTTGCTCCGCGAACCGTTTGCATTCGCAGTCCGGGTTCCTGCAGCGGAAGCGACGCGCAACAAAGGTTATGTGCATCGCCCTGTCATACATCGGCAAGGTCAGCAGATGCCTTTCATAATGAGAGTGGACGGAATGGCTCCGTCTTCCGCAAACCGGGCACTTCGCATACGACAGTTTACTGGATACTTTGACAGACACAGTGTCATCATACATTTCCGTATCGAGAAGTTTGTAATGCCGAAGGCCCGTAAGCATGCGGAATGCTTTGTTGGTAAAGATAGTTTCGCTACCTTTGCAGAACACATTTTCGCACATGTTAACGTATTGGATTTCAACACATTAAGTTACGAAAAATATGTCGAAAATGCAAGGGTAAATTATTGAATATCAATGATTTACCCTAATTTTTTGTCACGTTTTAAAGGTGCAACGAATTTGACGAAGAACCGTTAA
>CALBNS010000015.1 GCA_937896665.1 uncultured Clostridia bacterium | reverse complement strand
GTCGTCTCATCGTCATACCCAGACAAGAGTTTATCTAACATATGTTCGGTGAACTTTTGTTCTTTTTTCTATTCCTTAAAATCGGAATTTCCTATAAAGCAAAAAATCGCCACCCGACTGTAAGTGACGATTTCTGAAAGTTATTTTGTTGTTATCGAATGAGCCAACTGTAATCCTTACGGCAATCTAAGATATAATCCACATACACCGTGTCATCTTGGATTTGATAGAGGACAAGATACCACTTTTCAATAAACATCTTGTGATATTTATTCGGTGTGATATAGCGTTCCTCAAAAAATGGAAAACGCTGCGGCATCTGGCAGAGGGAACGCATAGCGGTCATAATCTCTTTCTTTTTTGCTATTGCTGCTTCTTTGTTGACCTGTGCCATAAAACGGATATGTGTTCCCAACATCCTCTTTGCCCTGTCGGAAACAATGACTTTGTATCTTTTGCTCTCTGCCATACGCTACACCTCTGCAATCACATCATCAAGGTAATCGTCCAGTTCATCAATCGTACAGCCAACTCTGCCTGCCATTCTATCTTCCTCTACTGCCAAAAGTTCCTCACGGAGCTTCAGCATTTTTTCCCTGCGGTTATAAGTTTCAATATCCATAACGACTAAATCTCCCTCGCCATTCTTGGTAAGGAAAATCGGCTCTGCGGTCTTTCTGCACATATCGGCAATCTCGTTGTAATTCTGGCGGATTGCTGCGGATGGACGAATATTCATAACAAAACCTCCTTGCGTATATTAGATAGTAGTACTCTACCCATATTATACTCATTTCATACAATCAAGTCAATACGCACAGAAAAATTTTGTGTTACAAGCCCATCATCTCACGAACGACTCGGTCTGCCATTTTAACCGCACCGACTAAAATGAGCATATTAAAAATCAGCTCGCCCACATAACTCCACACCATTGTAACTGCCGCCGCATCAGGATTGACAACGGGCGGTGCTGCGGCAAAAAGTGAAAAGATAATACAGGCAAGCACAATGATTGCTCCCTCAAGGCAGACCGCAGAATAGCTCTTAATAAAACTCTTGCCTACACTTTGGCTTGGCTCTCCTGCAAAGGCAGACAACGGCACAGGTGCAATGGCTGTATATAGATAGAGCTTAAAAAACCTGTCGTACACCGACATAATAATAATGAACGACAATACTGTAATAAACAGACCACCGATCAAGGTGACTGCCCAAAGGGGGGAATACTGTCGAAAAAACCACAGTCCTCAACTGCTGTTACAATTTTCTACGGCAATACCGTATCTGATGTTATTGTATTATTAATAAAAGCATCTTGAGTACCTATTTGTTGTAATTCAAGCAATACTTTTTGTTTCCAACTGATAAATTCTGGTACATCATAAATAACGAAATCTGATTCGAAAAAACCTCTGACATGTTCTTCATGAGCACATTTTCTAATCTCTTCAATTTGACTTACCAAAGATAAAAAACTATCTTTCATCGCTACTTTTCCTCCGAACTATATGTAAAAATCATTACTATCATACTTTATTTCATATCTGTCTTTTGTTCCAACATTTTTATAGAATTCAAATAATCCTCTTCTACTTCGCTGATGGTTCTGGTCTTATATTTCTTATATTCATCAGTCGCTTTGTCTACCGCCTGCTTATGCGAAATACTTCCGTTTCCCTGCAACAACTGTTCTCCGCTCATAGTAAGAATACGATCCAAATGGTCTGCCCAATCTTTCATGGTCATTGCCTGTTCACGTTCTGCTTGACGTTCCGCAAAATCCAAATATCCAGATACAAGCTGCCCCATCGCACGAAGTTCCTTTTCATCCAAATAGTTTTTGGCTACAACTGCTTCTTTCAATGTCGGCTGTTTTCCGGCAAATGTAGTAAGTCCCATGAAATCCTTTTCCGCATCTGCTCTTGTATAAATAACCTCTGCCGCAGTCTGTCCATGAATCGCATAATGTATCTTATTCTGAACTTTTTTGAAAAATTGAATTGAAATTTCCGCTTTAGGATCATAATCAATACTGGTAGCATAAATCTCCAACACCTGACGATAAAATACCTTTTCAGAAGCACGGATGTCTCTGATTCTTTCAAGCAATTCCTTGAAGTAACCGCCGCCACCTAAGTTTTTCAGACGTTCATCATCCATGGCAAAACCTTTTTTCATATACTCTTTTAAAATATTCGTTGCCCAGATTCTGAACTGTGTGCCACGTTTGGATTTTACACGATAGCCAACAGAAATAATGACATCCAGATTATAGAAATCTACATCGTAAACTTTTCCATCAGCAGCAGTGTAGGCAAATTTTGCCCATACTGATTCTTTCACCAATTCGCCTTCTTTAAAAACATTTCTAACATGTTTTCCAATAACGCTTCTGTCTCTCTGAAATAATTCTGCCATCTGATCGATTGATAGCCAGACAGTATCATCATCAAAAGTTGTTTCGATTTTAGCCAAACCATCTTCTGTGGTATAAATAATCATATGCGATTTTAAATTTTTTTCATTATTTTCCATCCGGTACACCCCTTATGTTCATACTCTAATTTTGGTTTCTTCGATTTTCCTGCAATCAGGAAAATCGTTTGCAATAACTACTATCCCCTAATCTTCCTCAAGCCACGGAATTGAATAATATTCTCCTGTTATGTAATCGTCCATTCCCCATCCAAAACCAGAAAACTCATGGTAAATGTATTCCAATCTGTCTTTCCATAGCTTATACAAATCCTCATCTTCACTCGCTGCAGCCACAGCATCGTGATAGGCATCTCCCAAAGCATCATAAAATTTTTCGTTTATATCTCCATAGCTCATTGTAAAATCCGTTGCACACTCTGCAAAGTATAAAGCCAAATCACCATACCATCTGCCACTGCCACATATATCTGCAAAGGCAGACAATACCATTTGTGCCCTTTCCAATGAAAATCCAGTTCTAACAATATTGGATGGATTAAATATTTTGTACAGTTGCTTTTTATACTTCTCCAATAACTCACTTCCATACTCATCACCCAAAATCATCAGGTTTAGTCTTGCTTCCACAGACTTATTTGT
>CALBNS010000014.1 GCA_937896665.1 uncultured Clostridia bacterium | reverse complement strand
AGATATTGGGTTATTCCGAAAGGTACTCAGCATAATAATTTACTCCGCATTAGATTGTATGCCGAGTTTAGGCATGATGACCATCAATGCTTTAGTAGCTTCTGATACGGTTCTGATACCTGTACAAGCTGCATATCTGCCGGTTAAAGGACTTCAGCAGTTGATCAGGACTATTTCTATGGTAAAGAAGAGATTGAACCGGAAGCTAACGATACAGGGAATTCTTTTGACAATGGTGGATTTTCGTACTAATTACGCTAAAGATATTGCTTCCAGAGTGAGAGAAACTTATGGATCTAAGATTTCTATCTTTGAAAATGTCATTCCGCTGTCAGTTAAGGTAGCTGAAGCAAGTGCGGAGGGGAAAAGTATTTATTGTCATTGTCCAAATGGAAAAGTATCTATGGCTTATGAAAATCTGACGCAGGAGGTTTTGGGAAATGAAAAGTAGAAGCGGAGAAAAAATCAAATTGACAAGCATTGATGAATTGCTGGGAGTAGTCAATGAAGAGTCTGCAATGGAAATAGAAATCAACAGAATACATGCGTTTAAAGATCATCCTTTCAAAGTATTGAATGATGAAAAGATGGCAGATTTAGTAGAGAGTGTAAAGACCTACGGGGTATTGACACCAGTTTTATTAAGATCTGATGGTGAAAATGGATATGAGATGATCTCAGGTCATCGAAGAATGCACGCGGCAGTTATAGCTGGCTTGGTAACAATTCCTGCAATTGTGAGAGAATTATCCGATGATGATGCGGTCATTGCTATGGTAGATGCCAATATCCAACGCGAAGAGTTACTCCCGAGTGAAAAAGCATTTGCTTATAGAATGAAATTGGAAGCAATGAAGAGACAAGGGGTAAGAAACGATTTAACTTTGTGCCAAAATGGCACGAAGTATCGTACTGATGTAGTTATAGCAGAACAGGTAGGCGAGAGTGCTCGTAATGTTCAGCGCTACATTCGCCTTACAGAATTGATTCCAGAATTATTAGATATGGTAGATGCAAAAAAATTGAATTTTACCATTGCTGTTGATATTTCCTACATTGAAAAGGAAATACAGAAATGGATCTACGAGTATATCCGGGATACAGGATTTATTAAACCAAAGCAGATTACAGCTTTGAGAAAGCAGTTGGAAGAACGACCGGTGAACCAGGGATTTATGATTTCGATTTTCAATAGCTGCATAGCAGTAAAAGCACCAGAACGAAAAGTGGTGTTATCAGGAAAGAAGCTCACAAAGTATTTTCCGGAAGATTATTCGGAAACGGATATGGAAAAGGTAATTGAGGCATTGCTGGAACAATGGAAAAGAGAACAGGAATAAGGGGTGTCAAAATAAGATACCCCAAAGAAAAAAGAGATACAGAAGTTTAAAAAAAGGACTTCTATGAGAGAAAGGAAGGGAGGAAGATACATGGACAAAAAAATGAATTTTAAATATTTTTATGGAACAGAAGCAGACCAGTTTAGTTTTTACAGAATACCCAAAGCGTTATTTACCAATGACTGTTTTAAGGATCTTTCCAGTGATGCGAAAATCTTATACGGTTTGATGTTGGACAGAATGTCTTTATCCATTAAGAATCAGTGGTTTGATGAAGAAAATCGGGCATATATCTATTTTTCCATTGAAGATATCATGGAATTATTGAATTGTGGCAGAAATAAAGCGGTGAAATCCCTTCAGGAGCTGGATGATGAAAAAGGGATAGGTTTGATTGAAAAGCGCAGGCAGGGCTTTGGAAAGGTTACGATTATCTATGTAAAATCATTTATTCAGGAGGGGTGTGAAGAACAGAAAAAAGAAAAATCAAAGATGGTGAAGTTTACAAATCAAACTTCTGTAGAGGAAGAAGAGACAGAAGAAGTTTACATTTCAAACTTCAAGAAGTCCCAAAAACAAACTTCAAGAAGTCCCGAAAATAAACTTCAAGAAGTTTACATTTCAAACTCTAATAATACTAATATTAACAATACTAATCTTAGTGAGAATAAATCTAATCATATCGTATCTGCAGATGGGATAGGATCCGAAGAGGATGAGATGGAAACATTACATGCGTATCAATCTCTGATCAAAGACAATCTGGATTATGATTCTCTGTTAGTGAGTCATCCTCATGACAAAAATCAGATTGATGAAATCGTGGATCTGATCGTAGAGACTGTTATGTGTAAGAGTGATAAAGTACTGATTGCAAGCAACTGGTATTCAGGAGCCTTGGTAAGAGGAAAATTCATGAAGCTGGATTATTCCCATGTAGAGTATGTGCTGCATTGTCTGGAAGGAAATACGAGTAAAATCAAGAATATCAAGAAATATTTACTTGCGGCATTGTTCAATGCACCTTTAACAATCAGTGGATATTACCGAGCAGAAGTAAATCATGATATGCCGTGGCTGGCAAGATAGGAGGACAGATATGGGTATTTTAAAAGTGGCAGGAAAAGTGTTGTTGATTCCATTGTGGTTTATCATTTCGATTATAGGCGCCGGAGTGAAGCTGCTGGTACATATGGTGGCAATCGCAAAAAAGATATTGGGATTGGGAATTATGGCGTTGTTCATTGGAACAGTAATCTGTTATCAAGACTGGCTACAGGCAGCTTTTCTGGTTTGTATGGGAGGTGTTCTGATCTTTATCTTATTTGCTGGAGAATTTATAGATATTGTAATCGACTTACTTAGAGAAAAAATATGTGCATTGATTTTAAATTAAAAACAGTATAATTTCTGTGAAAATAATCATCTGAAAAATAATTGATTTTTTGTAAATCATCTGTATGGGTTTCTTTTGTAATTGGAAATATTTTATTTAGTATTTGAGAGATGTAGAGTAGAGAATAAGAAGAGAGTGATGATGTTTATCAAACGCTCATAAATAAAGATAAGAAAAAAGCAATATAAAATTGTGTATAAAATTTGTTACAAATCCTATGGGGTGTAGGTGGAAATAGATCTTACAACCAATATATAACAGATAAATGTCAAGTTTTGTCAGCACTACAAATAACAATTTTTGGGGTGTTATATTGGAGTTAAATACAGTATTGAAAGGAGAAAAATACACAATTATAAGAATATGTTAGAAAATGCTAGTACCTAAAAAATTAAAGTACTAAAAAGAAAGGAAGATAATATTTATTATGGAGCAAGAAAAAATTTTAAAAAATAGTGGAATAACGGGAATGTCTATATACAATTGACGAAGTTTTTTATAAAAAAAATTTAGAATATTTATTTGAATATGCATTGTATTATATGATAGCACTTTTCTTATTATCAATATTTTTTCAAATGGCTCAAAGTTATATTAATATCAGTTTATTTACGAAATTAGATGCAGCAATAAAGAAAAAATATTATGAAAATGTTCTTGGATTTTCGTATGATTTCATTTTAACACTAAATAGTAGTGAACTATATTATAGGATGTTTCATGACATTACTAGTATTTGTGAGTATGGATTATCTTTATATTTACAGATGCCAACAGCTATATTGTATTTTATTACAACTATTATTTTTTTGACTGCGTGGTCATTGAAACTAACATTATACTTGCTTGTTATTATAATAATTCAAGTATTAGGGATTATCATATTAAAAAAGCCAACTAAAATAATTATGAAATATCAGATGGAAACAGAACAATCGTTGGTAAGAAAAATAAATATTGATTATAGAGATATTGTTGATATTAAATTATTATTATTGGAAAAATTTAATATATATAATATGAACAAAAAAATAGATCATTATGTTTTGGCAGTTATCAAAAGCAAATTTCTGTTGAGATTATTTAGTGCAGTAGGAGTGATAGTCAATAATATTTGGTCAATAATTATTTTAGTGGCTGGTTCAATTATGGTTTATAAAAATGAGCTTACGGTAGGTCAATATATTATATTTTCGAATATGTCCTTAAGAGCTATAACACCATTGGTAGAAATTACAAAATTGTGTTTGCGATTTGAGGAAGTGAAAATTAATATTAAAAGATATAAAGAATATATTGTAAATGTCGAAAAAAAACAAGGAAAGGAAGAGTTCTTTTTTTCAGAGAATCTTATGATAAAGAGACTTGAGTATTCTTATCGAAATACAAATAGTAAGTTGCTTGATTTAAAAAATATAAAATTATGTGCCGGAGAAATTATAGGCTTAGTTGGAGCAAATGGAACAGGAAAAACAACGTTAATTTATATATTGTGTAGATTAATTGATGCCGGGGAATCAGCTGAAATTTATATTGATGGTAAAAGTATTGAAAAGTTTTCTTTGAATTCATTTAGAAAAAACGTATATGTACTAACTCAAAGTCCTTTGATTTTCGAAGGTACCTTAAAAGACAATTTAACGCTGTATGATCAAAATATTAGTAAGGAGAAAATTTTTGAATCAGAGGCATACCAATTGATTGAGCCAGTACTAAAAAGATGTAGAGATGGTTTGGAAGAAAGAATTGATGATTTGGGAAATACATTGTCAGTTGGGGAAAAACAAAAAATCTCAATAGCTAGAATGATTTTAAGAAGGCCTAAAATTTTATTGTTGGATGAGCCATTTACTGGGTTAGATATTGAAGCACAAAATATATTAAAAAAGTTATTGGTTAAGTATAAAAATGAATATAATGCTTTAATTCTAGTAGCCTCTCATCATGGTTTGCAAGAAGATTGGTTAGATGGATACATTGATTTACAAAAGATAACTTAGCTTAACACTATGTTAAGCGTATTTGCTGGAAAGAATTAAGAAATTTTGCTAATATATAAAAAAAGAACTATGTTTTTTTGGTACTATTGTGATTGGAAGCCATACAAAAAAGTTGCGTTATGAGTTTTCGAATACGAGGAGGTAAGGGAAATGAAAAAAGTAAATGAGATTGGAGAGTGTCTAAAAAATGCTAGGATCAAAAAAAATTACTCTCAAGAACAGTTGGCAGAGTTTTTGTGTGTTACCCGGCAAACTATCTCAAATTGGGAACATGGAAAAAGTATTCCGGATATAGAACAGTTAGAAAAAATAAGTGATCTTTTTCCAGAAGAATTTGGTGATTCAAAAATAAAAAATCCTACAGAAAAAAAGATGGTATATGTACTAGTAATAAATTATATCATTGCAATTTTGATATTAGGAGTAAGTTATAAGTTTAGTGGAACAATTCCAAAAGAAATTCTTATACCAATTGGTCCACCGTTACTGATATCAACAGTTGTGTATATAGTATTATCAAATGCTCTTCAAACAGGAAATTATGATTTGATTGGAGGATATAATTCAAAATATGAATATAATGAAAAAGTTTTGAGGAAAATTATATATTTCATTTTGAGATATATATTAATAAGTTCCATGATTAATAATTTTATTTTACTTACTATTACATTACTGGGGACATATAAAAAATATGGAGTTTTATTGCTATATGTGTATATTGTTAATTTCTTTGTGGGAATTATTTTTATTAATATTAGAAATAAAAATCGATTATTTAAGTTATAGTTTTTTGATAGTGTGCCCGGTGAAGCTGAACCATATCTGAATGAAAGTGTACTGGTTGAAATTGTTGAACGTTATGTTCATCCATTCCAGATTGAAATGGTTTCTATGTTTATGTGGAAATATTGTGTTAAACATAGATGAACTAGTGGTTTGCAATTCAAAAATAGGGGCTGTGAAATAACACTCTCTACGGAAAAAGAGGACTTTTCGTTCAAAATGAACGAAAGGTCCTCTTTTATGTTAAAATTAACTTGCGATGAAAATTTCAACTATAAATTATAATAATCCAAAACAAGGATATTTACCACTGTTTCTTTCAGATTGTTTGGATCTGCTGGATCCTGTTTTAACATTTGACAGATTGATGGGAGGAATCGATTTAAATAAGTATCTGACAGATATTCCGGAGTATACAACTGGACGACTCAGATATAATTCGGTCAACATGTTAAAAACAGTACTTTTTGGATTTATGACCAGCGGTTACTGCTCCCTGAGAGAACTGGAAGACAACTGCAAAATCAATATCAGATTCATGTATCTCATGGATCACCAGACTCCATCATACCGAACCTTTGGATATTTCATCAACGAAGTACTTCAGGATAAGATTGAAAACATTTTTAACGATATCAATCAAGCTATCTTCAACGAGGAGCATGTGGATTTGCAACACATCTATATCGATGGTTCCAAGTTTGAAGCAAACGCCAACAAATATACCTGGGTTTGGAAGAAGGCTACCGAAAAATTCCGTTACAAGCTTTATGAAAAAATCACTACGGAAATTGAGGAAATCAACACAGAAATCGCATGGAGTGGAGTACAGATTTCAACTAATTCTGAGTATGTACCAGATTATCTGAATGAAATCATTGATCAGCTAGTGCTTTTATGGGATCTAGATATAAGTACATTTGTTTACGGAAGCGGGAAGAGAAAATCCAAAGAGCAGCGTCATTATGAACATTTGACTGGTTTCTGTCAGAAACTTCAGGAATACATAGAAAGAATTGACATTTGTGGTCCTGATCGTAACAGCTATTCTAAAACAGATAAATCAGCTACCTTTATGCGCATCAAAACGGATTACATGGGTAATGATCAGCTTCTGCCGGCATACAATGTACAGATTGGTGTAGCAGATGAATATATCGCAGTTGTTGATGTGAACCATTATCGTTCAGATATGGACTGTTTCATTCCTTTGATGGAGCACTTCAAACAAACTTATGGCTTCTATCCCAAGTATCCCGTGGCAGATGCTGGATATGGATCATATAACAACTATATTTTTTGCGAACAAAACGGAATTGAAAAGTATATGAAGTTTCCAATGTTTAAAAAGGAAACCAAGGATCGAAAGTATCATGAAGATCCATTTCGTGCAGTTAATTTTAGAATTGATGAACAAGGTGTCATGAGATGTCCTAACGATAAAGCATTTCATCTTTTATACAGAAGAAGTGTGAGAGGAAATCAATACGGACGTAAGGAAGAACTGTATGAATGTGAAGATTGCAGTGGATGTCCATATGCAGAGAAATGTAAGAAAACAGCTAAAAATCGAACTGTTCGGATCAATCAGGAACTCACTGCAATGCATCAGGAAGTAATCGAAAACTCAGAAAGTATTCATGGTGCGCTGTTACGAATGAACCGTTCGATACAAGCAGAAGGCACTTTCGGAATCATGAAAAATGACCGTTGGTACAAGAGAATTGTCCGAAGAGGTATTAATTCGGTTAAACTAGAAGTTTTACTTGTGGCAATAGGACATAATCTATACAAATATCAGAACAAAAAGATGAGAAATAGAACTGCCGCATAGATTCAAAAAGAGAATCTCTATGGGGTAGGGGAAGTACGCCTTTTCAGCGTAGGATTCCAGCAATTTATGCACAATAAAAGTAAAAAGAGGGATGCGAAAAACTCAATCGAGTTTTTTCACATCCTCTATTTTAGGTGAAAAACGATTGTTGATAGTGCAGATAGGTAAGCGCTTAGTTTCGGGGTGGATTTTCTCCACTTCGTTTCTGCTTTATAATTGTAGCTAGGAAACGCAAGCGTTTTACTTCATTTCGAGATTATAACGCAAGCGTTTTACTCTACTTGGAGGCTAGCAATTATGAAAGCAAAACGTGTCAGTCGTGAAGAACAACTGACACTTATTATGGAATGCCGTTCCAGCGGTCTTTCTGATTACCAGTGGTGTGAAGCACACGGAATCCATGCTGGTACTTTTACAACTGGGTCAGTAAGTTACGCAAAGCCGGCGTGACAATACCTAATTCCGAGAATAAGCACTTGGGAATCTCTGTTCATCAGGATATTGTCAAAGTAGATCTGGTTCTAGAATCGGCACCCGATGCCGCAATAATGGAGCAAAACACTCCGCACTCTAGCAATGCCCGATACTGATGCTAGTGTTACTATGGAAATCGTGATGGGTAATTCTACCATTCGATTCTTTAATAACACCAATCTAGACTTAATCAGAACTACACTCCAATGCTTAGGAGGAATGTCTCATGCTTGGTGATATTTCCCTTGCAACCAATATTTATCTGGTAACTGGGTTATAAACATGAAATTTTTATCTCATCTTTTGTAAAAAACATTGATTTTACAGTATCTTTTTTGAAAAAGAGTAAGCGCTCAATAACTGAGTGCCTATAAAAATAAACGCCGCTTTTTTAGCGGTGTGGTTTTTTACATTCCTCCGGAAGATTGTCTGACTATAATGGTATCATAATTTAAGACACTTCTTGAGACATTTTTTAATGAATCTGATATACTGTAAACATCACAGAAAGAAGGTTTGTTATTATGTCACGAACAAGAAGAAATTTCTCTGCCAAGTTCAAATCTGATTTAATTATTGAACTTCTCAAAGGAGAAAAGGACTTAAATACATTAGCTGCCGAGAACAGCATTCAACCAAATTTACTCCGTAATTGGAAGAAGGAATTCCTTAACAATGCTTCTGTTGTCTTTGACGATTCCCGAGAGGACAATCTGAAAGAGAAGCTCTCTTTGGAGCGCAAAG
>CALBNS010000013.1 GCA_937896665.1 uncultured Clostridia bacterium | reverse complement strand
GTTAGTGTATAATTTCAATTGGCAAAAATAAAGGGAAGAAGCATTATACCTCTTCCCAATCATACAGTTTTTCTTTAAAATGTTAACTGCAAAGAAAAACATGTAAAGGAGACTGTATGATGAAATCTATTGTAGAGGAAAAGCTGGTATCTTTCAAGGAGTTAGAGCAAAAAGTTTTTAAATATAGCTGCGAATTGGCTTGTGAAATTACCCGGATACTGTTAGAAACATATGACAAGGAGCTTGCTGCCACGAGAAATACTAAGCAGTATAGGGATAAAGGGACGAGACGAACCTGCATCAAAACAGTATATGGAACAGTGGAGTATGAGCGCAAAGTATACAAAACCTCATTAGAGGACGGAAAAGCAGCGTATGTCTATCTGCTGGATCAGGCGATGCAAATGGATAAAATCGGTCTGATATCAACCAATCTGGCAGAGAAGCTTGCCATGACCGTAACAGAATCACCTTATAGAACGACTGCCGATATTGTAAGCAGTACCTGTGGTCAAAGCATCAGCGCAGGCGGTGTGTGGAATGTAATGCAGCGTCTGGGTGAGCGAATCAGTGAAGAGGAAGAACATGCGGTAAAGCAGATGAATGCAGACCAGTCAGAGGGGCAAAGGGAAATCCCGGTGCTTTTTGAAGAAATGGATGGAGTATGGCTCAACATGCAGGATGAGCACCACAAAAAGATGAAAAAGCAGGAAATGAAAGTATTTACCATGTATGAGGGCTGGGATGCAGAAAAAGAAAAGCAGAACCGCAGTACCCTTGTGGAAAAGACAATGCTTGCCGGAATGGAAAAAAGCAGTGAATTTCATGAAAAAAGAGAAGCCTGTATCCGTAAGAAATACAATGCAGACGAGATACAGCAGCGTATTCTGAATGGGGATGGAGGCGGATGGATAAAAGAGCCTTATGATCCGGAAGTAATCTTTCAGCTTGACCGATATCATGTGTATAAAGAGATTCTGCGAAAAATCAGCGATAAAAAGGCGCAGGCAGAAATCTGTAATCTTTTCGATGAAGGAAAGGTGGATGAAATGCTTGAATATATTGAAGTATATGCAACAAGCGTGGAAAGTCCTGATGAAGGAGATAAAAAGAGCAAAAAAGCCAGAGAGTTATATCAGTATCTGAATAATAATCGTGACGGTCTTCTGCCGTATGACAAACAGGGCAAAAAAATACCTGTACCGAAGACTGGAATTATTTATAAAGGAATGGGAGTGCAGGAAAATCAGAATTGTACTGTTATAACACTTCGGATGAAGAACCGCCGGATGCGCTGGTCAGTAAATGGAGCCAATAATCTTGCAAAAGCCCTGTATCGGAAAGAAAACAGAGAACTGATTGAAACCATAGACCGTTATACAGACGGCTTGATATTTACGATACAGATGCAGGAAATCGTAGAAACATTAAGTGTAGCAAAGGCACCGAAAAAGGATGGAAAAGGGAATCCTTATGTAGATGTAGTCAGTGCACATATTCCACTGCTGGAAGCGATGCAAACAGCATC
>CALBNS010000012.1 GCA_937896665.1 uncultured Clostridia bacterium | reverse complement strand
GCCCATATTTTTTATTGTACGCTAAATAGGCAACTGCGGATGATTTTCCGCGGTCACTGCTTCAACGTTTATTAATCCTGTACAGTGTTCTTTTATAAAATCACTCCACGGTAAAAGATGTTCGATGCCTGCGGACCCATCTTTACAGCCCGGCATGTACAACAATAACGTGTAGATGTACTGGAACACATTCAGATTGTTTGCTTTTGCTGTCTCTACGAGACTATAGATACAGCTTGCAATCTCAGGTGAAGTATAAAAGGCATTATCTGCTTTAGTGTACGAATGGCAGCCACATTCCATTTGTATCTTGTTTTTGCACCACCATGCGGAAGCTCATAGAGATTGTAGTGGAAATTTGTCTTTTCCTGTGCAAGCTTTGGTTTTTCTTTCTGTTCTACAATCTCTGTTACAACCTCTGTAATTGCAGTCTCTGTTGCAGGAACAAATCCATTCTTTTTTGCATAATGAATGAAATCTTTCAAAACATTCTCTGGGATAGGAATAAGGGTATCAGGTTCATTCAAATCCACTGCTTCGGTTAGGATAAACTCATAGAACTCTTTTCCCGTCAATACGTTGTTCCAGTCATCCGTAGCTTTGATACAATCATTTTCGGTATCCTATGTGAAACGCATATCATACATTTTGAGTGCAAAACACACCTTTTCTGCTACCTGTGTTTCTTCCCCACGTACTCGTTCCGACCATTTTTCACGATTTTCTTGCATACTATCGCATTTATCAAGATAACGTCGGTACATTGGCTGTAACTTTTCTCTGTCACCTGCAAGCAATTTATCAAAGTATTCTCTATGGTCTGCCCCACAATAATATGGCTGCTTTACCATATACTTTAATACTTCATAAAGTTCACGATACCCGATAGTCTCTTTTACTCGTTCTCCATTACGCTTCTTATAATCAATTTCAATATCATATGGATGCATAGAGTATGAAATTAGACCATAGGCATTATTTGCAAATGCACTTCTGCTTTCTTTATCGCCTAACGCTGCTTCTGTGAGAAAATCAAGTGTATTTGGCATTCTCTATGTTTTTGAATACCACTAACTTCGTATACCCATCAAAATTAAACATATATACTCATCCCTTTAAATTCCAATTCTTGCGTTCCTCATTATTCATCAAACCTATTTTTTGTACTCAAACAGATTTGTTTCCGCTATTTTTGCAATCCCATTTTCAACTGCATAATCATACGATATATCTTCATACAACAGTTTCTGTGTGACATTCTTATAATCTGGTTCATAAAATCTGCTGCTAATAATCTCCTTGAGCATTTCCGTAATATTATATTCAAGTTGTGCTGATGGATTATTTTTTGACTGCATTCTATCATCTCGAACTTCATCAATTAACCTATCCAGTTGCTCGTTCAATTCTACCCGTTCTAGTAGTTTGCATATATCATACAAATGTCTCGAATCTCTATCCTGCATATTTTGAATTTTATAATCACATACAGCAAATACCTTATCTACAAAGGTTCTTTCTACCGATTGAACATTCATAAACACTTCCGTTGCCTCAAATGGTATAGGTAGTATAATCCCTCTGTCATGGCAAAACTTTCCTACAAAACTACCTACTGTATACTGTTCCACCGGATATACTGCCCGATAATAACTGGTTTCAATTATGATTTCCAATGGTATCTCCGCAAACATCGAATCATACTTAAACACATATTTATTGTAATCATAACGGGATTTGATTTCTCCCGAATTTAACAATGTCAACCCAAGACCTCGAGCAATATCCACTATCAATTCCTTTGATTTTACACGTTCGGACTGCGTTGGTCTACGGTTCATTGACAAATCAATATCTTCAGAAAATCGGTCAATCAGATTATAGGCTTTGGAAAGAGACGTACCACCTTTAAATACAAATGGCAATTCCGATTTGGATAATTCCAAAAGGAACATTGATTGAATGGTATCTTTTTCTACCATTGACTCACTTCTACCAATTTCTCTTGCTACCGTTTCTATAATCTCTTTCCATTCAGAATAAAAATTCTTATACCAACTCATTCATTAAGCCTCCCTGATAAATATTTCTATATACCCTGTCCGGGAACATAGATATATATTTCTTTACTTGTTCAAAATCTACTTCTGCTTTCCTAATAAACTCTCGCATTTTCGCAGTAAATTCATCACCATTAACCTCACTGTACTTATCAATCGTACTCATAAGGTCTAAGAACTGTAATGCCCCCTTATTTTCCTCAGATATATCGACTACCGGCTTATAAACAATAATCTGCCGACCATCCACATCAAGTTTACGCTGCTTTGTGGATGCCTCGTTTGAACACACTTCATAGCATGAAGGATTCTGCGTCGTAAATCCGTACATATTCGCAAGCTGAATTCCCGTAATATATCCAGTTGTCTCTCCATTTGCTTCCAAATATTTTTTCTTTATAAATTTATCAACAGAAACTCTTCCTTTTGTACCTAAAATCGTTTTATACGAAAGATAATACACGCCATTATATAATCGCACTACTTTTCCTTCATCCGTTAGTCTCTTCATTTCCTGTCTAACTGCTTCTCTAGACTTTCCTGGAAGTTCCACTAAAAAAAACGGTTCATCTTTTTGATAATTGGCAATAATATAATCATAAAGCATACAGAAACCTCCTATCGCAAATTTGAAATTATATATTTCACTTTTATTATATCCAATATTTCATTTTTGTCAAAGGCATTTTCGGATTAGAACCGTAATCTGCTTCCTCAATTACCAAGTTATAGTTTTCTAGAAGAAATTTCAGTTAAAACTAACCGAAATTTCTTCTAATCACACTAATCTACCAGCTTTTCCTTAGCTTTTCTTTCCGCTATTAACTCATGAATATTCGTGTTATACAGCTTATAAAGGTCAGTATCCTTACTAATCTGATTATCAAATGGAATAACAGCAGGACCACACTTGATAAGCCCCATACCGGATGAGGAATTGGTTACAAAACGAAGCTGAGCCTCTGATACTCCAATTACCTCTGCCATCTTTGCACTGTCTGTATTTGCCTGTTTAAGGAGTGCTACGAACTCAGAGTTTGCAAGCATAGTAGTAGCTGTGTAGTTCTGTAAGAGGTCGTAGGGTAGGGCAAAGGCGCCTTATTGCATAAGCAACAGGTTCCCTACACCCTCCCTCGGAACCGGACTTACACGTCTCCATGTATCCGGCTCCCCATTAGTAATTCACGTATCGCTTATTTATGGATTCTTCTATGACAGTCGCCACAAACTACTAGCGTTTTTCTACGCTTAGCTTTCATAGACAACTCCCAATCAGAATTACCCAATTCGTTTAAATTTCTTACTACATGCACTACGTATAAATCTGCATGCTCCTGTCTGTTGGTTCTGTTGCTGATGCGGTGCCTTTCGCTACTCCATTGTTGTCGGGATACTTTCCAGAACCCTGCCCGAATCCGATCATGCCGAATCCCAGCAAGGCTCTGGAATTATGATGCTATCTGCTTTTTATGCTGCCTGTAACATCTGCTGCGTCGGTCGTTTTATGTCTGACAAAAGCTTCTTTGGCTCATAGGGCACTCCCTTTGTCAGTATCGTATAAATTACCCGCAGCAACTTGCAGGCTATCACTATCAGCGACTGCATCTTTTTTAGAGGATTATCCGGCCTTGTGGTGTAATAGACATGCAGTTCCTTGAATTCCTCTGCATCTTCTAAGCCGTGTCGTCTCATCGTCATACCCAGACAAGAGTTTATCTAACATACGTTCGGTGAACTCTTGTTCTTTTTTCTATCCCTTAAAATCGGAATTTCCTATAAGGTAAAAAAGCCCATGCACCTGCTTCTCTTACAAGTACATGGACCTCTATATTCATAACGATATTTAACATGTCATGTTAATGCTACTACTACACACTTTACTACACACTTTTTGTACTAAACCACACCATTTTACATCAAATTACGATAAGTTTTTGTTTAGGCCAAAAAGTCCGCGACCCTAGTAAAATCAAGTATTTACAGGACTTTGAAGGATTTTTAAAATAGAAGCCGCCATAAATTCGATAAATTCTTTCTTATATTGTTCCATTTTTCTTAACCCTCCTTATATTACTCTTTCAGTTTATCCACGAAATTCTTTGTCTCACTTATGCTCTACTTGACTAAACCTACCATTTCACTAACTGAGTTAAATCCATATTTCCTCATATAATTTTCAATACCATCCACAATCTCCATTGTCACTCCCGGATTATGGAAGTTCGCTGTTCCGACAGAAACTGCACTTGCTCCTGCAAGAATCATCTCAATCGCATCTTCTGCAGAAGCGATACCCCCCATACCAATAATTGGGACTTTCACGGCATTTGCCGCCTGATATACCATTCGAACTGCAATCGGATGAATTGCAGGACCTGATACACCACCCGTCTTATTTGCCAAAACAAACTGGCGACGGTTGATATCAATCTTCATACCAGTGATTGTATTAATCAGAGAAATCGCATCAGCTCCGCCTGCTTCCACAGCCTTTGCCATCTCTGCAATATCCGTTACATTAGGACTCAGCTTCATAATTACTGGCTGCTTAGCGTATTTCTTTACTGCCTTGGTAATCTCTTCAGCCGCTTTGGGATTTTGTCCAAATGCAATTCCGCCTTCTTTGACATTCGGACAGGAAATATTGATTTCCATCATATCAATATCTTCATCTGCAAGGCATTCTACAACTTCACAATAATCCTCTGTGGATTTTCCACATACGTTGACAATAATTTTTGTGTCATATTTTCTCAAAAATGGAATATCACGTTTACAGAACACATCAATCCCCGGATTCTGAAGTCCGACTGCATTCATCATACCGCCGTAGGTCTCTGCCACCCTCGGAGTTGGATTGCCGGCCCAAGGAATGTTCGCAACTCCCTTTGTTGTCACTGCTCCTAGCTTATTCAAATCCACGAAATCCGCGAATTCTGCTCCTGAACCAAAAGTTCCAGAAGCTACTGTTACAGGATTTTTCCATTCCACGCCTGCTATATTTACACTCATGTTCATTAGATTTCCACCTCCGTAGACAGGAATACCGGACCATCTTTACAGATACGTTTGTTATTTACATTTGTATGATGGTCTTTTTCTTTTGATTTACAGGTACATGCCAGGCAAGCACCAATTCCACATGCCATTCTTTCTTCTAAAGAAATGTAGCACTCAATTCCATTCTCCTCTGCATAATTTTTAATTGCACGAAGCATTGGAGTAGGACCACATGCATAGATAATGTCAGCCGTTAGGTTATTTTCAGCAATTGCATTCATGACATTTCCTTTTGTTCCTACACTTCCATCTTCTGTAGAAATATAAAGTGCACCATTTTCCTCAAACTGTTCTTTTAAGAATGTGTGCTCGTCACGATATCCAACGATAATCTGTTTTTCGCAAGTAAGCTGTTTTGCCAATTCCAAGATTGGTGGAACACCAATTCCGCCACCCACAAGAAATGCCTTTTTCCCTTCTGCTTTTTCTAATGGAAAACCGTTACCCAAAGGTCCAATCACTGGAACGGTATCGCCAGCTTTCATCTGCGAAAACTGTTTTGTTCCTGTCTGCTCGCCAGTCACACGGTAAACCACACGAAGTTGTCCATTTGCCTTATTAATCTCACAGATACTGATTGGACGTGGAAGTAATTTTGTACCATCATTTGTGTACATCGAAATAAATTGTCCCGGTTTTGCAGTTCCTGCGGCTTCTGTCCGAAGCCACATACTGAAAATGTCGTCTGCAATCTGTTCTTGTGAAACTACAGCTGCTGTTTCTTTTTTTCTATCTGCCATTGTTGTTCTCCTTTTTATCGGTTATTGAGTGCACCTGCAATGTCTGCAATCATTGCCTCTACTGCTGCTCTGGAAGCATCTCCAAAGTTTTCTGCACCGAATTTTGCGTAAGCTTCTTGTTTGTAAGCTGCAATGATTCCACGAGAAGAGTTTACGATTGCTCCAAGTCCGTCTTCATTAAAGAAGTGAACCAGATCTTTTCCTTGTCCACCTTGTGCACCGTAACCTGGCACAAGAATATATGCCTTTGGCATTACTTTACGAAGTACCTTACCCATTTCCGGATATGTTGCACCAACTACTGCTCCAACATAACTGTAATCATCACCCATGTGGTCTGCACCCCACTCAGCAACTTTTTCACCAACTAATTCATATAACGGTTTTCCATTAATTAATTGATCCTGGAATTCACCACTTGATGGGTTCGATGTTTTTACTAATACAAAGATACCTTTATTTTCTTCTTTACAAACCTTGATAAACGGATTGACACCATCTGATCCGAGGTATGGATTTACTGTCACGAAATCTTCATCGAATGGCACATAAGTTTTACTTCCAACCTGTACACGTCCTACGTGTCCCACTGCGTAAGCTGCTGATGTAGAACCGATATCACCACGCTTGATATCGCCGATGACTACAAGTCCTTTTTCCTTACAGTAATCTACTGTCTTTTTAAATGCCATCATTCCCGGAATACCGAACTGCTCATACATTGCAACCTGTGGTTTTACAGCCGGAATCAAATCATAAGTTTTATCTACAATCTCTTTGTTAAACTGCCAGATCGCTTCTGCAGCACCCTCCAATGTCTCGCCAAATTCAGCGAAAGCACGTTTTTGAACATGTTCTGGAATATAGTTTAACATTGGATCTAAACCTACTACGATTGGTGCATTTGTCTTTTTAATATTTTGTACTAATTTATTAATCATCTTTGCTTCCTCCTAAAGTTCTTTTCTTTCATATACAATATTGCCATCAACAAAGGTATATCTTACATCACCTTTAACTTTTTTCCCATGAAATGGCGTATTCTTGCCTTTTGAGAAAAATGTATTTTTATCTATCGTGTATTCAATATTCGGGTCAAAAATCACAATATCTGCAATCTTTCCTTCTGCAATTGCCCCCTTATCTGCCAAACCTAAAATCTTTGCCGGATTATAGCTTGTTTTTTCTGCCATCTGCATCGGTGTCAGAATTCCTGTAGCCACTAGTTCTGTATACGTGATGCTTGCCATCGTTTCTAACCCTACGATACCAAATGCTGCCTCTTTCATAGATTTATTCTTTTCTTCTGCAGAATGTGGAGCATGGTCAGTTGCAATCACATCCATAATATCTGCTTTCAATCCTGCTTTTAAAGCCTCTGCGTCTCTCTTACTTCGAAGTGGCGGATTCATCTTGAAATTGCCGTCATCTTCTATAATATCATCTGTAGTCATTGCAAAATGATGCGGGCAGACTTCAGCAGTCACCGGAAGTCCTTCTCTTTTTGCTGCATCTACAAGCTTTACGCTGTCTTCAGTTGAGCAGTGGCATAGATGGAGTCTTGCCCCAGTCTCTTTTGCAAGCAAAATATCTCTCGCAACAATCACATCTTCTACTGCATTGGTAATACCTTTCAGTCCAAGCTTTTCTGCTTTTTCGTCGGCATTCATCACACCGCCTTCTACCATTGTAATATCCTCGCAGTGTGCAAAAACGGAAATCCCATTTTCTTTTGCAAGCTTCATTGCTTTCCGGTAAAGCGAGGCATTCATAACGGACTTTCCGTCTTCACTGATTGCTTGACATCCTGCTTTCGCCATACCTTCAATATCAGCCAATTCGTCTCCCTTTTGGCCAATTGTAACTGCTCCAAGCTGAATTACATGAACCGGAGAATCTGACTCTGCTCTTTTGTGTACATCTGCTACTTTTTCACCATTATCTATAACCGGTTTTGTATTTGGCATTGCACAAAGCGTCGTAACGCCACCTCTGGCACCTGCCATACCGCCGGTTGCAAGGGTCTCCTTATATTCAAGTCCCGGATCTCTCAGATGCACATGAAGATCAATAAATCCCGGCATTACATAACACCCTGCGGCATCAATCACTTGATCCACTGTCTCCTCAATCCGTTCTGCAACCTTTACAATTCTGTCATTTTCCAACAGAACATCATAACTTCCTTCTCTTTTACTTTCGGGGTCCAATACATGACCGTTGTGAATTAAAATCCTCATATTTCGGTATCCTTTCCCTAACTGTAATTCCTAAAACTACATAGCTATTTTTATTCTATCATAGGCACAAAAAAAATGGAATGCAAAAATTGCATTCCATTCAGATTACTGATTAATTTTTTCTTCAACCACTTCTATTGCCTTATCAAACTGGTTATCCCGATTCGGGTTTTCCTCAGAATACTCATATTGGATTTCCACATCTGGAACAATCCCTTTGCCATGGATATTTCTCCCATTTGGGGTAAAATATTCTGAAATAGTCAACTTTACACATGTGCCATCGGTCATTGGAAATAATTGCTGCACAATCCCTTTGCCATATGTGGTCATCCCAACAATCTCTGCCGCATCATAATCCTGCATTGCACCTGCAAAAATTTCTGAAGCACTTGCACTATTTTCATTTACTAATACCGCCATCGGAAGCTCCAGCTTATGCTCTTCATCCGAAGTATAAGTGTCTCGCTCTCCTTTTTTATCTTCCGTGTATACAATCGTTCCTTCCGGAAGCAAAAGGTCAAGAATATTGCATACTGTATCTAGATTTCCTCCTGGATTATTGCGTAAATCCACAACAAGACCTTGCATCTTCTGATTCTGTAAGTTTGTCAGTGCCTCTTTAAATTGCACGTAGGTTACAGTGTCAAATTCAGATATCGCAATGTAACCGATTTGATTTTCTTTCATTTCATACTCTACGGTTCTGACTTCTATCTTTCTTCTTGTCACATCTGCTGTTACTTCTTCTAGCTCCTCACCACGGAGAACCGTTATTTGTACCTGTGTACCTTCTTCGCCTTTAATTTCTGTGACAACATTACTGAGATCCTCTGCCGTAATATCTACTCCATTTACTTTGTATAAGATATCACCATTTTGGAATCCCGCTTCCTCAGCCGGGGAGTCTTTATAAACATTAACAAAAGTAATCAGATTGTTTTTCATATCCTGTGTAAGCGCTACACCAATTCCGCTGAATTCTCCAGCTGTGGATTCCAAAAGTTCCTTTGTCTCTTCCTTATCATAATAAATAGAATATGGGTCTCCAAGACCGTAAACATATCCCTTTAGCATCGATTCTTTTAAAATATCTTCATCAACTTCATCACTATACAAATAGACATCATCAATAAGCTCCTGCATAGCATTCAGCTTATCATCTGTCACAATGGTATGATTCCCGAATTTTGTTATAGCTGACACCAGAAACCATACGCTTCCGATTAAACCAATTACAAGTGATGTAACAAGGGCGCCGCACAGCGCCCCTTTCCAAAAATTCTTTTTATTATCCATGAATATGTATCCTCTCATTTACATATATTTCGACGGATTAACAGCTACGCCATTCTCCTCCACCTGAAAATGAAGATGATTTCCCGTAGACTGTCCGGTCGTACCGACACCACCAATATGCTGTCCTTTGGTCACCTGCTGTCCGGCTGACACATATGGTGTTGAACACATATGCATGTATTTTGTCACAAGACCGCCGCCATGATCAATTACAACCCAGTTTCCTGCTGAATTACTGTATCCTGCAATCAAAACAGTTCCTGCTGCCGCTGCATAAATCGGTGTGCCTGCCGGTGCTGCATAATCATGTCCTTTATGCGGAGTCGGATCCCCGATTCCTTGTCGGATTTCCCCGAAATAGCTTGACTGATACGACATTCCCGGACACGGATGCGTGAAATATCCATTTCCACTTACAACCGGCGGCTGTGGTTTTGGCTGTGGTTTTGGCTGTGATCCTGTCTGTGTAGAATTTCCACCAGACGGCTTCTTAGCTTCCTCAGCCTCCTGCCTTCTTCTTTCTGCCTCTTTCGCCTTTGCAATGTCATCTTGTACTTGTTTTATCTTACTTTCCAGACCTGCAATTTCCTGTGCATTTTCCTCAATCAGCGTTTCTACCTGTCCTCGTTTACCAGATAGTTCTTCCTGTAAGACAGTCAAGGCTTCATAATCTTCCTTCAACATCTGCTCTTTTTCCTTTACTTCCTTCACGATGTTCTGGAATTCTGTGAATATCTCTTTGTCATGTCGTGACAGGATAGAAATATATTCTGCACGGTTCAGAAGATCTGCCATGTTCTTAGCTGAGAACAGCACTTCTAAAAAATCTGTTCCACCACTTTCATACATATACCTGATTCGTACTTTCATTCGCTCATACTGCGTTCTTTCATTTACCATTGCATTGACAAGCTCTTCTTCTGTCTGTTCAATCTCGTCCTCTTTTTCAGACAATTTTCTTTGGGCTTCATTCATTTCTGAAATGATCTTATTTAACTTAGCCTCTAATGATTTCTGTTCCGCCTCAGCTTCTTTCTTTTCATTTTCCAACTGCTGTTGTTGTTTTTCCGACTCCTTAATGCCCGTCGCCTTAACCGGCAGTACCATACCAATTGCCATTGTTCCTGCCAGCAAAACAGATAAAAACCTCTTATTAACTCTCACAATATCACCTACACTTTCAAGTGTTTTCTAATTGTAAGGAAACTTCCAACAAATCCTATACCTACACCAAGAGCTAATCCTGTCGGCATTAATGTCCGGTAAACTTCACTGACCGGCAGAAAATCTAATATATTATTTAAGATTGTAAACTTATTTAATATATAAAATATTGCTTTCTCATATGCGTAATATAATACAACTAGTGGAATCGCCGCACCTATCAGTCCAATCATCACACCCTCAATAATAAACGGCGCCTTTACAAATCCATCTTTTGCACCAATATATTTCATAATTGCAATCTCTTCCCGACGAATTGTAATTCCCATTGCAACTGTGTTGCTGATTAAGAAGATTGCCACAATAAGAAGAATCAGAATAATTGCTCCCGATACGTATGCAATAAGCACATTCACACTTGACAGTGTATTCGCTACAACGTCTGATTTGTTGACCTTTCTGACTCCCTCAAGACCTTCTGCAAACTTTACCAGCTGTTGCTGACTTTCTACAGATTTCATGTATACTTCATAATTGTCCGAATTCGCCAGTGGATTATCCTTTTTGAGATCTTCAATTATCTCCGGATAATCCTTGAAGTTTTCCTCTGCAAAATCCTGCAGTGCCTGATCTCCGGGAACATACTTCACTTCCAAAACATCATCACGGGCTTCCAGCTGTTGTCTGATATTTTTCAATTCTAAATCTGTCGCATCCTCATCAAAGAAGATAACAATTGCCATGCCTTCTTCTGCTTTATCTACAATATATCTGAAATTTGTTATGATAGAAAAGAATACTCCAAACAAGAAAATACATGCCGCCATTGTCGCAATGGACGCAATGGAAAACATTTTATTTCTAACAATATTCTTAACCCCTTGCTTTACTGTATATCTTACTGTACTCACTCTCATCTACACTACCACCTTTTCTCGTCGCTTACAATAACCCCTTGCTTCATTGTAACAACTCGTTTCTTCATTGCGTTCACAATCTCATGATTATGCGTAACGACAATTACTGTCGTTCCACGTTCATTTGCTTCTTCTAAAAGTTTCATAATCTCCCATGAATTATCCGGGTCAAGATTACCGGTCGGCTCATCTGCCAGCAAAATAGCAGGCTCATTTACAATCGCTCTCGCAATTGCAACACGCTGCTGTTCTCCACCTGATAATTCTTTTGGATATGATTTATATTTCTGTGCTAGTCCTACCAACGAAAGTGCAGCCGGAACTTTTGTCTTAATCACACGCGATGGTGTCTCTGTTACACGCAATGCAAATGCAATATTCTCATATACATTTCTATCTTTCAGCAATCGGAAATCCTGAAATACTACACCAATCTTCCTACGATAAATCGGAATGCTCTTATGTCCAAGTTTTCCAATATCACGCCCCATCACTGTGATACTTCCTGAAGTTGGTGTCAATTCTCTCATCAACAGCCGGATTAAGGTCGATTTTCCGGAACCACTATCACCAACAACAAACACAAATTCACCCTGTTCAATTTTCAGGCTGATATCATTGAGTGCTGCAATCCCCTTTGAGTACTCTTTTGTAACTCCTTTTAATTCTATCATACGCTCCTCCTAAAATTATTAATACTCCATATTCTCCATGTATTTCATATATTTTACTACCATCAATGCAATTTTGAATGTGATTGCGTCTTCAAACACACGTAAATCAAGCCCTGTTGTCTTTTGAATCTTATCCAATCTATACACCAAAGTATTTCTATGAATATACAACTGTCTGGATGTTTCTGATACATTTAAGCTGTTCTCAAAAAATTTATTAATTGTAGTAATTGTTTCCTCGTCAAAATCATCCGGCGATTTTCCCTCAAAAATCTCACGGATAAACATTTTACAAAGAGGTACGGGAAGCTGATAAATTAATCTTCCGATTCCCAACGTATTATACGCAATAATGTCTTTTTCATTGAAGAAAATCTTACCTACATCTAAAGCCAGTTTTGCTTCTTTATAGGACTTTGATACTTCTTTAATATCATTCACAATTGTTCCATATGCTATATGCAGATCTTTTTCCCCTTCTTGTTTCAGCATATTGAGTAACTGCTGCGCTTGCTTCTCAATCAAAGTATAACCTTCATCTTCTTCAAGCTCTCTCACCACGATAATATTCCGCTCATCAACCGCAGTTACAAAATCTTGTCTTTTAGCCCCTAAAGCCACGCGCACTTTCTCCAGAGTATTTAAATCCTTATCGCGCGCCATCTCAATAATCAGAACTACCCTTTTTGCTTGAACATCAATATGCAGTTTCTTGGCGAGATTGTAGATATCTATTAACAATAGATTATCTAATAATAAGTTTTTAACAAAATTATCTTTGTCAAATCGCTCTTTGTATGCGGTCATGAGCCCCTGAAACTGAAACGCAGCCATTTTACCGATTTTCCTAACATCCTCACCGATACCATGTACTAAAAGAATATATTCTAATTGATATTCGTCAAAAATTTTAAAAAGCTGACAATTATGAATCTCCTTGTTCTGTTCAGGAGAATTCACAAAGGATCTGACTAGTGTTTCATAAGAGGCCGCCTCTGTACATGTACTTACCAGAACCTTCCCTTCTGCATCCATTACACACAAATCAATTTCTGTAATGGCTTTCAAACCATCTATTGTATTCTGTAGTATTTGATTCGATATCATCCAATCCCTCCGTTCGACATTATACGTACATATTCCACAATAATTTCACATATAAACAACAAAATGCACATACTCTCCTTTATATTAATGCAAAAAAACAAAAAAATAAAGAGGAAATCACACTTTTTTTGTGCATCCCCTCTATTTTCCTTTTTCATGCTCTTTTTGAATCACTTTCTTGAGCAGCTGGCGGTTCAGAAAATATTTCAATCTATGTTTGATAGAAACTTTCTGCCACTTATCCCGGAACTCAGCCGTCAAGCCAAGCCACACTTTTACATTCAAGAGCGCGCGATTCCGGACAATAAATTCTTTCTGCTCCAATGCATCAATTTCAGCAATTATACACTCTGCCTCTGCCCCATTCACCTTGTTAATCAGCATATCATCTGATTCTTGCTTTTCTTCCATAGAGGCTCCGTCAGCAATCACAATCCCCGGATATTTTGTTTGTAAATACTCCCTGAGGTCTTTTAAGGATGTTTCATCTTCCGACAATAAAAACACACGAGTTCTGTTTTTATGCCAAAACTGAAGCAGCATTTTGACAAACAGATTATTCTCAATTTCTTTTAAATACTTTGCGTCAGTGACACCTGCGGCCTCCAAAATTGTTCTGTTGCCGGCAAGCATCATATCGAATTCGTCAAATGAAAATTTCTGTTCTGTTCTTAAAAATTGTATCAAGGTATTCATTGTCACAAGCTCAATTACGTGAATTGGCTCTGTCTGCATATATTCCATCGCTTTTTCCATGGCTTCTTTTGCTGTGTAATGATCAATCTCTACTCCTAATACTTCAATTTTATTTTTCATAATCTCACCTGCACTTCTACCAGTTTTTTGATTATAACAAATATCAGTTCCTTTTTCAAGACTGCCAAAAATTATTCAAAGATTGTTCACACTTATCCCCACTCATATTCTACTTTTCCTGCAGCTTTTTTCGTCTTGCAACCATTCCTCCGATTCTTCCAGTCTCTTTCGAAGATAAAGATCGCCATCCCTCTTCCATTACTTTGTCAAGCAATCCCAATTCGTCCGCTATTTCATATTTTAATTTCTCCTCAGGCTCTAATTCACTCAATCTAATTTCCTTTTGCTTTTTTTTAGACATAGAAAAATCCCCTTTCCGTTTTGGTAAGAGGATTTCCTATATTTCCCTTTTTATTCAATAAATCTGCTATGATAATTTTACGGCAAGAAAAATCCCCAATGCTGTCTGCAGTAAAATAATAACAGGAACTCCCAGATAGAATTTGGGTTTTTTCGTTTTATGAGAAAACATCTTCATTCCTGCATACGCACCTACACTCCCACCGACAACTGCTGCCATAAGCAGCGCTTTTTCTGATATTCGCCACCGGTTCATACGTGCCTTCTGTTTATCAAGACCATATAGAAAAAATGCGACAATATTTACTGCCAGCAGATAAATAATAATATATTCTTTCATCCTACACCTCTATTTCTCTATGCATAGCAAAGGAATAAATAAGCTTTTCTTTCACATTCTTTCCTGTCAGCCGTTCTAATGCTTTTGCATAATAATCAAGCTGAGCATGATATCTTTCCTTAAACTCTTTCGCCGAATAGATTCGGTCGGTCTTATAATCTAAGACAACTAGCTCGCCATCTTCTTCAAAATATACGTCGATAATTCCCTGGACTAATATCGGTTCTTCCATTCCATGTTCTTTATAGACTTCACTTGCATCTACACCTAGTACAAATGGCTGTTCTGTCCAAAGCTGATTGTGTTTTGCCGCTTCTTGTACTCTTTGACCTACTGATGAAACTAAAAACTCTAAAATATCAGATACATTGATACATCCTGCCATCTCCTCCGAAATCAGTCCCTTTTCCTGGATTCTTTGCAAGGCTTCCCTCAAATTTTTCTCATTATACTCTTTGGAAAAATCCAACAATTCCAGCAATCTATGATATGCACTTCCTCTGGATGCCCCAGAAAGTTCTGCCTCTTCCTGCAAAAATCTTGGAAGCAAAGGAATCACCTCGGGTTCTTCAAAGAGCTGCTCTCCACCTTCCTCTTCTAGGTAAATCCTTTTTTTCAATTCCGATACAGTCATCTTTTGTTTTATACCCTGCTCTTCCTGATACGGATAAGAATATTCCAGCTGTTCTTCAAGTTGGTCTCTCACGGCTTGGTTATAGAGCTGATTAGCATCCCATCTGCGAAGAATATCTTTCGTCAGCTTTCCTTTGACTTCTTCTACAACCTCTTCTCTTACAATGTCTTCTAGATGAATTTTTCTGCATATTATCGGCACTTCTTTTGTGAACAACGGATTTGCAAACGGAACCTCTAACCCATATTCTTCCAGCATCCCGGCAAAAGAAGCATGCCGATACAATGCCGGAAGTATCCAGTCAAAATAACTTCCTGCTTTGGTCAATCTTCCAAAAGGAAGCTCTGGTTTTTCTTGTTTTCGGAGAGTTTCGTATTTTTTCAGTTTCTCTTCCATATTAGAAACCGTGCCGGTCATAATCAACTTTTCTTTTGCTCTTGTCAATGCAACATAAAGCACACGAAGTTCCTCTCCAAGGTTCTCCATTGTTATTTCATTCTGCAAAACTTTTCTTATTAAAGTCGGAGCCTTAGTACGTCTTTCAAGATCCACGGCATCTATGCCAATGCCCAGTTCCGGATGAATTATAATACTTCCCCTCACATCCTGTGTATTGAATTTCTTACTCATTCCAGACACAAATACTATCGGAAATTCAAGTCCCTTACTCTTATGAATACTCATAAGGCGTACAATATCTGCCTGTTCATCAATTACATTTGCCTCTCCATAATCCACATCATATTTATGCAGTTGCTCAATGTAACGTACAAAATGAAACAATCCTTTATAACTGGTTGACTCAAAGCTGACTGCCTTCTCCACCAGCATTTCTAAATTTGCAACGCGCTGTTCCCCTGACGGCATAGAGGCAACATAATTGCCATACCCCGTCTCCTCAATAATATTCCACAACAGTGCATGAATTGCTGTGTACGGAATCTTTTTGCGAAAATACTCTATCTGCTTCAGAAATTGCTGTAGTTTTTGACATAGTTCTTTCTTTCCACCAGATACACTATAAATACTGACTCTTTCGTAAAACGTTTTTTCATGTGTACTGCTCTTAATTTCTGCAAGTTCTTCATTTGTTACCCTGCCTAAACTTGAAGTAAGCACCGCAACAAACGGAATATCCTGTCTTGGATTATCCAGCACTTTCAGATAATTTAAGAGTGTCCGCACTTCTTTCGTCTGAAAATACCCCGCTTTTGAGCCACTATGTGCCGGAATCCCCTCACGATTCAGTATCCTCGTGAATACGTCTGTCCAGCCTTTCAGGCTTCTCGTCAAAATCACAATATCCGCATATTTTGCCGGACGATACTCACCTGTTGCTTTGTCCAACACGGGATGTCTTCCTACAAGTTCCTTTATGCGCCTTGCCACCGCCCGTGCCTCTAATTCACGGTTGGTCTCCTCGATTTTCATGTCCTCGGATTCATCCACATCCGTATCAATCAAAAGCACTTCCGTCTCATTTCCTGACTGCTCTGCATAACTTGCCCCCACATACAATGCTGCCTTCTCGTCATATTGGACACCACCAACTCCACGTGTCATAATCTGCTCAAAGATAAAATTCACGCTGTCAAGTACTTCACGTCTGCTTCGGAAATTCTTATGCAAATCAATTCTCTGCTCTTGACTCTCCTCAAGGCTGTATGTGTCGAACTTTTCCATAAAAAGTTCCGGGCGTGACAGTCTGAAACGGTAAATACTCTGTTTGACATCGCCCACCATAAATACATTGTTAATCCCCTTTGATACTGTGGACACACTCGTCAATATGGCCTCCTGAATCAGATTGCTGTCCTGATACTCATCAATCATGACCTCCGCAAATCTTTCCTGATATTCTTCTGCCACCACAGACGGAACTCTTTCACCATTTTCTTCCTTAGTCAGAATCTGGAGTGCAAACCGTTCCATATCACTAAAGTCAATCATATTTCTACTTCGCTTTTTGTCCGAAAATGCATTTGCAAAATCTTCTGTCAGGCGAACCAGTACTTTCAGATTACGCTTGGCAGACTTCATATCTCTGTACAGTTCTTCTGGGTAGTCAAAAAAGTACTGCTCTGTTACAGAAGAAATCGTCTTCTTCACTTCCTCACGAATTGCTTTCACGTAATCAGAAAGCCGCTCTGAGACATTCCTGTCTCGGTTTGGGGCAAACTTCTTCCATTTGATGTCACTTATCAGACTGTGTATCTGCTTAAATGTGCCGGCTCTCATAAGTAGTCTTATCTGATGCAGGTCGTCTTCCAGTGCATCCCTGTACATATACGGGCCGTCAGTTTCTCCACAGGCTTCTATCGCAAGTTCCAAATTTTCTTCGAGCTCTACGAAATATTTCCGGCATCTTTTCATAATTCCCTGTATGAATGCATTTTCCTCCATTGCTTCTGCCGAACCCATATCATACTGCATAATACACTTCTCAAACCATATCCCCGGATTTGGAAAGCTTCTCGAGAACTCATATAACTGCAGAATAAGCTCTTCTATTTTTTTATCATCTTTTCCGGAAGCAAAACACTCTACGAAATCAAGAAATTCCTTGTCGCCATTTTCGTAACAGCTTTCCAACAATTCATCCAGCACATCATGCCTTAACAGCTTCAACTCCCCTTCTTCTCCGATACGAAAACCCGGATCCAAATCAATACAATGAAAATAATCACGGATTACCGAAAGGCAGAAGCTATGTATTGTTGTTATCCTGGCGCTGTGCACCAGTGTTGCCTGTCTTTGCAAATGTGAATCCTGTGGATTATTTTCCAATGCACTCTCAATTGCGCTGCGAATACGCTCTTTCATCTCCGAAGCTGCAGCTTCTGTATAAGTCACTACTAAAAGCTGGTCTATGTCAATCGGTGGAATGTCCTTAGTAAGCCGCGTAATAATGCGCTCTACCAGAACGGCAGTCTTTCCCGAACCCGCTGCCGCTGACACCAGTATATTTCGGTTTCGCAAATTGATTACCTGCTGCTGTTCTTCGGTATACTTTACTCCCATTCTGCCACCTCCTCGCTCATCTTCTTCAGAATTTCTTCTTTCTTCATTTTTTCAAGCCTACGGTATTCATATCCTGGTATCTGCTCATCAAATCCACAGATTCCCTGATATGGGCAATAATTGCATCCTTTTTTTGTGCCAAGCTCATATGGCGCAATTTCCACTACGCCGTCTAAAATCTGCTTACCGATTTTTTCCATCTGATGTCCTGCGTAAGCAGAAATTACCTGAAACTCCTCATTCGATACAGTTTTAGAAGCTTTAGAAAGACTCGCATTCTTATTCCTTCCAACTGGAATTACCAGCGAATTTTTCTCAAATTCATGGTCTAGGTGTGTAATCACTTCCGGTTTTTCATTAACCAGACCATCCAGACGCAATTCCTTTAAAATACTTTCTTCCAGTTTCTCATCATCAGATTCTTTTTCCACCATCGGATCCTTCATCTGATAATAGAAAATCCCTGCCGGAACTATGGTCTTCCCAGTATTTTTATTTTTTTCCATCTCCAATGCCGCATTCATATAAATGACCAGCTGCATCTGAAGACCATAATAAAGCTCTCCCAAATCAAATGTCTTGGCTCCAGTCTTATAATCAATCACTTTTACATATACATTTTCATCATCTTCACAGATATCGATACGGTCTATCTTTCCCCTAAGACGCATAGCCGTGTGCTCTGAAAGATAAATATTTGCAGTTGACAAATTTTTCATATTTCCAAAAGACACCTCATACCCTGCCGGCGTAAAATCTCCTTTTTCCAACTGTTTGGAGAGCGCCCAGACGCTTCGGCGCAGCATACGTTTCAGTCTTGTGATAATATATTCATCTCTTGCCGTACTATATAGAATGGTATTCCCGTAGTCTACAATACTCTTTTCCACACTGATATCCACAAGTTCTTCTAATTGTTCCTCATCAAGGTTCGTCCATGAGTATCCTCTTTTATCCATCATATTCGAAAAACACTCAATCGCACTGTGAAAAATATTTCCCATGTCGGTTGCCTGGAACTTATATTCCTCACGCTCCTGCAATTTTAATCCGTATGCCAGAAAATGAGCATATGCACAAGCCGAAAATTGTTCCAAACGGGTAACACTATTCTCTAAAGTGGTTCCATATAGCTTTTCTGCCGTCTTGCTCGTAAGTGCATCCTTTGGCTTCTGATAAAATGCCGCCTCAATCATTTCTTCAATCCGGTTGCTCCATTTGGGATTCCTTTTATACCAGCTATAAAGTTCCTGCCATTCACTTTGCAGTCCTTCTGCTTTTTTTTGAAGCCCCTTTACCAGATATTCGATTCCTGTCTCCTCGGTTAATTCCTTGTTTATAATCTGCTCTGAAATTTCATGGACAGCCAGATTCGAATACATACGTTTCAAATCCTGTATGAGGTATGCCGGGCGAAGTGTTTTCCCATCAGAACTTGTTTTACTAAAACTTACATACAGATATTGCGTCGGTTTTGTCATCAACAGATACAGATAAAACTTCTGTATCGAGGATTTCTCCTTTGATCCCGGTGCAAGTATCATGCCCCCCTTTTTGAGTTGTTCCCTGTCAAACTCCGACAAAAGACTCCCCTTTTCTGCCTTTCCCGGAATAAACGCATCATTTACCCCTAATAAGAATACTGCTTTCACATCTTTGATGCGTGTTCTTTCAATATCGCCTGCAACGACCTGATCAAGACTTGGCGGAATAATACCAACCTTTGCCTCTTCAAGACCTGCATCCAACAACTCACAATATTCCTTCAAGGAAATCCGCTCTGTTCCAAGCAATTCTACGAATTTATCAAACAGTTCAATTACAATACGGTAAACCTGCGCATACTCTTTCTCTAGTGTTAGTTCTTTATCCTGCAAAAATTGGAGTTCGTAACTCTTAATCTTCTGCTGCAATTCCTCTTTGAGCAGGTAATCATGCAGTGCCATCGTAATCTCAGCAACTGTTTTACTTCGTTTTCTTAACACTCCCATGACTGTTTCAATCTGTCCCATGAACCGCTCGCGAAGTTCATTCAGATACTCCAAATCAGCCTCTTCCATATCTCTGGTTCGACGAATCCACCTTTCCTGCCATTTTCCAAACCCACGTATGCCGAGGGCAAGCACATAATTTTCTAAAATGTCGATTTCTTCTCTCGAAAATTCGGTAAGTCCGGTACGCAGATACCGGAACACACTTTCATAAGAAAAGCGCTGTTCTGCCATCCCCAGAAGGCTTCGCAAATATTCAACAAACGAATTCAGCAAAATACTTCGCTTATGATCCATAAATATTGGTATCTGATATTGTTCAAACACTTTTTCCAGATAATTTCCATATGTATTCATATCACTGACAATAATCGCAATATCACGGTAGCGATATCCTTTTGTCCGCACAAGATTTCGCACCTTCTGCGCTGTGAAGTCAATCTCTGCTTTTGGATTTCCTGCAGTACAAATGTGTATGCTTTCTTGTGCTTTTGTGTACTGTACCCGTAAACCACGGAATAAGTGTTTCTCTAAAAAGGCAAGTGCCGGATTTTCACGAAACCGGTATACCGGATTCTCATAAAGATACACTGGTTCTTCTATCTCAATTTTTTCTTCACCCGCAATCGCAACAAGAGATGTGACCATCTGCTTACTCAGTGCAAAAAGCTGGTATGGGTGTGTATACACAAATGGATCTTCTTTTTCATCCATAGTGACAGAAATCATAACCTTCTCACAGACACGCATGAGTTCACGCAATAATTTATTCTGGACAGGAGTAAAGCCGGTAAATCCATCTAATACAACCGTACAGCCTCTTAAAATTCTGGATTTCCCTACAACCTCACAAAGTACCTCCAGAAGTTCTTCTCCTGTAATATACTTTTCCTGAAGATAATCTTTAAATCCTCGATAAATCATTTGGATATCGCTCAGTTTATAAGCAAGATTCGCAGATATCGAAATCTCCCCCTGTAACTTTTCCAGTGTCTCCTCGTGAATATCGTACTGTGTAAGTTCCGAAATTACCGACTTGATTTCTCCGATATAACCCGGTTTTTTCAGGTTACTGCCAAGGAGCTTTAACTCCTTCTCATAATTCCCTGCAATCTTTCGCAAAATAAAACTTTTCCCCACATCATCCAGAACAATCCGGTTATTTCCACCGGTTTCTTCAAAGATGCGGTGTGCGAGACGTCCAAAACTTAAAACATCAATATTCATAATTCCTTTTTTCGGACTTGCCATTACCAAATCACGCTGTGTCTGCATCGTAAACTGCTCCGGCACCAGAACAATATAATTCTGTGCCGGATTAGCCAAAGCCTCTTCTGTTACTTTTTGATATAAGTAATGGGACTTTCCCGCACCGGAAGGTCCCATGATAAATTGTAAGCTCATTTTCCTCACACCTTTACAATTTTATAATGAATACCGGAATTGGCGGATTATTTGGACGATTGTAATATTCACTGACAATGACAAGGTATTTTTTTCTGTCTAACTGTTTTAAAAATCCTAAAATTGCATCTCGTTCTTCAAATCCACTATCTCCGCCACTGTAAATACAAAGACTCATCAGTCCGCCCGCCTTTAAAAGTTTTAGGCCTTCCTCAATCGCACAGATACTTGTTTCCTTTTTCGTAGCAAGATTATGGTCTCCACCCGGAAGATATCCGAAGTTAAACACGATGCAGCTTACATTTTCTTCCTGCACGTATTGCTGCATTTTTGTATGGCTATCGAGCACCACTTCTGCACGCTGTAATAATCCGTGTCTTTCTAATCTTTCTTTTGTGTTGGCAACTGCTTCTTTTTGGATGTCAAAAGCTAGCACCTTCCCATTTCCTCCAACCAATTCACAGAGAAACTTAGTATCATTTCCGTTTCCGGCGGTTGCATCGATACAGAAGTCCCCTTCTTTCACATGTTCTCTGATAAAATGATGGCACCACTCTGTTATCTGATACTTTTTCATCATTGCCTATCTCACTTTCTCGTAAACTTCTGCCGGCACATAGCCTCTCACAAAGATACCTTCTTCTCTGTATTCTTCTTCCTGCAATTCGCCGAACCTTCGTATCAGTTGAATTTTTCCTGCCTCTGCATAGTCATAAATTTTTTCAATAAACACTTTCTGATCCCGCAACACTTCTTCGATGACATTCTGAAGTTCTTCTAATCCTTCACCTGTCTTCGCAGAAATTCTCACGATATGGTCTGCCTTAAAATCTCTTAAAATATGTTCTCCGGTTAGTTTGTCTTGCTTATTAAAGGCAGTAATAACCGGCTTACTCTTTACTTCCAGATTCTGCAGTGTCTCATATACAATATACATCTGCTCATCTACCTGTGGATTTGATGCATCTACCACATGTAAAATAATATCTGCATATTTTGCTTCCTCCAAAGTACTTCGGAATGCTTCTATCAAATGGTGCGGAAGTTTACGTATGAAACCTACGGTATCTGTAATTAGAATTTCCTGTTTACTTGGCAGTCTCAAACTACGCGTTGTTGGGTCTAACGTTGCAAACAGCTTATCTTCCTCCAACACGCCTGCACCTGTGAGACGATTGAGCAACGTTGATTTTCCTGCATTCGTGTAACCTACAATTGCAACAACCGGGATCTTATTCTTACTTCTCTGCTCCCTTGCCACTTCACGGTGTCTCTTTACATCTTTTAATTCACGATTCAATTGTGCAATACGCCCTTTAATCAGACGACGGTCAATCTCTAATTTCTTTTCGCCGGGACCTCTTGTTCCAATTCCACCACCAAGTCTTGACAAAGACTTTCCAAGTCCCACAAGTCTTGACTGTCTATATTTTAATTGAGCAAGCTCTACCTGAATCTTTCCTTCATTCGTAGAAGCTCTTCCTGCAAAAATATCAAGGATAATCAATGTTCTGTCCATGATTTTCGTATCCAATGCATCTTCCATATTACCAAGCTGCACCGGTGTCAGTTCATCATCACAAATAATCCCCGTCGCTTCCGTCTCCCAAAGCAGGTCTTTGATTTCTTCCAATTTTCCTTTTCCCACATATGTTCCCGGATGAATCTGCGCAAGATTCTGCACTACCCTCCCGACAACCCGGGCACCTGCAGTAGCCGCAAGTTCCTCTAATTCATCTAAGGATTTCTGTGTATCGTCGTTGTCACTGGTGCTGACTCCGACCAGAATTACTTTTTCCTGTAATTCTTTTAATTCAATCATATCAGCCATAGGTCCTCCTTATCTAGTCTTCAAAAACTCTGCCTCTTTTAAAGCCGCCTCGTCTTCTGGATACTGATTGAGATACTCTTGTACTTTCACTTTTGCACTATCCCAGTCGCCTAATTTTTCATAAAGCCCTATGATATTAAACTGCATTTCCCTTAGTACCTCTCCGGATACGTCTTTCATAGCAACCCCTTTTTCATAATAGTTCAATGCTTCTTCATATAATTCCAGTTCCAGACAACAGGTACCTAACAAATGATAGAGACTTACAGTTTCTTTCGTTCCATTCTGCACAGCCTGTTCAAACGCTTCTTTTGATGCCTCGTAATCACCAATTTCAAACTGTGCAATTCCAATACCACGATAAGCTTCTCCTAGTTCCTTCCCATTCTCTATCTGTTCTTCAAACCATGTAATTGCTTCCTCATATTCTCCATTTTCCAGGTGTTTTACACCTTTTTCCAAGCGATTTGCACAACCTGTCATCAGGCATACGGCAAGCACTGTTACGAGCAGACTAATCTTTTTCATATGCCCCTCCTTATTCTTCGATATGCTCCATTCCCTGATTTAAGATTCCTTGAATATGTCCGTCTGCTAATGAATAGAACACAGTCTTTCCTTCTCTTCGGTTCTTGACTAATTTCATCTGCTTTAACACACGCAGCTGATGAGATACAGCTGACTGCGTCATACCTACAACTTTGGCCAAATCACAGACACACAATTCAGTCCCCAGCAGAACAGAAAGAATCTTAATTCTGGTCACATCACCAAACACCTTAAAAAAATCTGCAAGTTCCTGCAATTTTTCTGCTGACAGCATATCATGCTCTGCCTGATGAATCAGATTCTCATGTATATGCGTAGTATCACAGCATTCTATTTCAAACATTCTATCATGCACTCCTTTCAAAATTCGTGTATCGTAATATAGATTGTATCACAAAATGCTCGATAACACTAATAAAGTTTTATATTCTATTTTTTATATAATATTCTTATAGAATTCAGTACACAAAGTATTGCCACACCGGTATCAGCAAAAACTGCCAGCCACATATTTGCAACGCCCAGTAATCCCAACACCATTATCAGTATTTTTATCGCCAATGCAAACACTACATTTTGTACTGCAATGTGATTGGTCTTTTTTGCAATTGCCACAGACTCTGGAATTGCCTGCACACTTGATGTCATAAATACAACATCCGCAGCCTCAATTGCCGCATCAGCACCACTTCCCATTGCAGCTCCAACATCAGCACCAGCGAGCACAGGTGCGTCATTAATACCATCGCCTACAAACATGACTTCTCCAGTCTCTTGTCTGACTTTCCAAAGTTTTTCTAATTTATCCTCAGGAAGAAGCTTCGCATATACCTGTTCAATTCCAGTCTGCTTTGCAATTTCAGATGCAGTCCCTTCATCATCTCCGGTAAGCATCACAGTCTTCAATCCCTTCTTTTTCAGAAGTCCAATTGCCTCTTTTGCTTCCTCTTTGAGGGTATCTTCAATCACAATATATCCAACAAATTTTCCATTTAAAGCCATCAAAACTTCTGTTCCTTTGAACAAATCATAATCCTTAGCGATGTCCACCTGATATGTTTCCAGCAATGACCGGTTTCCACATAATACCGTTCCTGCTTCCGTCTGAGCCTTTATTCCTTTCCCGGAAATTTCTTCTAACATCTCAGGTTCTACTGCCTCTATTCCCCATTCTCTTGCAGCCGTCAAAATACTATTTGCAATCGGATGTGTGGAATGCATTTCACATGAAGCAGCCAATGAAAGTAATTGTTCTTCCGGTATTTCTCCAAAGCTTACGCATTTTTGTACTTTAAAATCACCTTTTGTAATCGTGCCTGTTTTGTCCATAACGACTGTTTTTACTTTATCTAAAGCCTCTAGTGCCACTCCTCCTTTGAAAAGAATTCCCCTTCTAGAGCCTGCTCCGATTCCGGAAAAGTATGCAAGCGGAACACTAAGTACCAATGCACATGGACAGCTAATTACCAAAAACGTAATTGCTGTGTAAATCCATTTTGACCATTCGCCTGTAATCAGAGATGGAATCAAAGCTGTGGCTGCTGCCAACGATACTACAACCGGTGTATACACCCGGGCAAATCTAGTGATAAATCGGTCAAGCTTTGGCTTACTTGCTGCTGCATTTTCCACCGAATTCAAAATCCTTGTAACCATAGAGTCTTCCAATGCTTTCTCTACACGGATACGCAGCACACCGGATGTATTCACGCAGCCTGAAATCACCTGATCACCTGGTTTAACACGCACCGGAACCGGCTCTCCCGTAACAGGTGCCGTATCAATCCTGCTTTCTCCTTCTACAACAACTGCATCCAACGGTATTCTGTCACCTGCTCGGATCAAAAGGATATCCCCAACTTTAGCCTCTTCTGCAGGAATCTCTGTTACACTATCATTTTTCACAATCTGTACCACCTCTGGGCGCAAATCAGCGGCCTCCATAATTTTCTGTCTGCTTTTTGCCACTGCAATTTCTTCGAAGCATTCTCCGATTCGATAAAACAACATAATTCCTACTGCTTCCGGAAATTCTCCGATTGCAAAAGCTGCCAACGTAGCAACTCCCATCAGAAAATTCTCATCAAACAAATGACCTTTTGTAAGATTCTGAAAGGCTTTCCAGACAATTCTGCCGCCCAGAATCAAATAAGCTATTACAAAACTCGCAATCGATATCATTTCCTGTTTGTCCTGCAGCAAAATACCTGCAGCAAACAAAGCCGCTCCGCCAAGGATTCCAATAATATCTCTTTTTTGTTCACTAGTATTATCTTCCATGTTCTTGTGTTCCTCTTTAAGACGTACAATCGTCTCTGATTCAATGGATGAACAGATTTCCTGCAGGATCGGAAGTAGTTTTTCATGGCAATCCGATGCCACGCGAAGCTGTTTTGTAGCAAAAGTAATGCTAGCTGCCTCTACCTGCGGAAGCTCATTAATTCTCTTTTCCATCTTCGCTGCACAGTTGGCACAGCCCAAGTTTTCTATAATATATATCTTCTGCTCCGTATGAAGATTGGCATGCGCAAATGCATTTTCCTCATTCTCATGTTCATGATGAGTATGTGCATGCTCGTGTCCACAGCCGCATGAACTATGTGAATGTTCGTGATGAGTATGTGAATTTTCCTTTTTCATATGTGTATGTGCCATATGAATACCTCCTTATTATATGAATGTTTGTTCATATGTTCATTTTATCATTGCATACGGACACTGTCAATATTTTTTTATCCTATTATGACTGATACATCATGTTCATCAAAGGATTAATAATCAAAAAACTTATCCTCTTACTATTAAAGCATCTTTTTTACTTCTATAAATTTTCTATCTGCCAGTCAATTGGTTCTACGCCATGTTCCTCTAAAAATCGGTTTGCCTGACTAAATGGCTTACTCCCAAAGAACCCACGGTATGCTGACAGCGGACTTGGATGGGGTGCTTCCAAAATCAGATGATTCGGATTATTTAACATCGTCTTTTTCGTCTGTGCCGGTCTTCCCCATAAGATAAACACAATTGGCCTGCCCTGCTCATTCAGCACACGGATTGCCGCATCAGTAAACTCTTCCCAACCGATTGCACGATGAGAATTCGCCTGATGTGCCCGTACGGTCAGAACCGTATTCAGCATCAGAACACCCTGTTTTGCCCACTTGGTCAAATGCCCGTGATTCGGAATACTGCATCCCAAATCATCTTGCAATTCCTTATAAATATTCACCAATGATGGTGGTATCTCCACACCCGGCTTTACAGAAAAACAAAGCCCATGTGCCTGATTTTCCCCATGATATGGGTCCTGCCCTAAAATAACTACTTTTACTTCTTTTAACGGTGTCAGGTGAAATGCGTTAAACACATCATTGGCAGGTGGAAAAATCAACCGGCTGCGATATTCCTCATTCACCTTATCAAACAGTTTTTTATAATATTCTTTCCGAAACTCACCTTTCAGTGCCTCAAGCCAATCTCCATTTATTGTCGGCATCGCCTTTCCTCCTTACAAGCGTACTGACACGCTTTTCTCTCTCAGGTACCGTTTTACCTCTTTAATCTCTAATTCTTTAAAATGGAACAACGACGCAGCCAATGCCGCATCAGCCTTTCCTTCCGTCAAAGCCTCATAAAAATGCTCTAATGTTCCTGCTCCGCCGGATGCAATTACCGGAATTGACACTGCCTCTGAAATGGCTCTCGTAAGTTCCAAATCGTATCCTGCTTTCGTGCCATCTCCATCCATGCTAGTCAGAAGAATCTCACCTGCTCCTAACTCTTCCACCTTCTTTGCCCATTCGACAGCATCAATGCCAACGTCAATTCTGCCGCCATTTTTATAGATATTCCAGCCCTTTCCATCTTCGCGCTTCTTCGCATCAATCGCAACCACAACACACTGACTGCCGAATTTTTCAGCCGCCTCTCTGATTAGTTCCGGGCGGTTGATTGCAGCTGAGTTTACAGAAATCTTATCTGCACCCTCACGTAAGACCGCCTTAAAATCATCAACTGTACGAATTCCTCCACCAACAGTAAACGGAATAAATACATTTGCAGCAACCTTACGAACCATATCTGCCACTGTTTCTCTTGCGTCAGAAGAAGCCGTAATATCCAAAAAAACAACCTCATCTGCTCCCGCTTCATCATATGCTTTCGCAATGGCCACCGGATCACCGGCATCCACTAAATCCACAAAATTAACACCCTTTACCACGCGTCCATTATATACATCCAGACATGGGATAATTCTTTTCGTAAACATGTCTCTCCCCCTAGTTCAATTCTACAAAATTTTTCAAAATCTGAAGACCCACATCACTACTCTTTTCCGGATGGAACTGACAAGCAAACACATTTCCCTTCTCAACTGAAGCATGAATATGTGCACTGTACTCTGTTGTTGCTTTTACAATCTCTTCTTCCTCTGCTTTTAGATAATACGAATGTACAAAATATACATACGCACCTTCTTCTATTCCTTCAAACAATCTTCCCTGATTCTGCAAATGCAGAGAATTCCATCCCATATGCGGAATCTTAAGTCCTTCACAATCCGGGATTCTGCAAATCTCGCCTTTCAAGATTCCCAATCCCTCTACACCTTTTGACTCATCACTGTTTTCAAACAAAAGCTGCAACCCCAGACAGATTCCAAGAAATGGGGTCCCTTTTTTCACCACCTGATGAATCACGGTATCAAGACCAAATTTTTTCAAATTAGACATTGCATCACCAAACGCACCCACACCTGGAAGAATCACTTTGTCCGCACCCAAAATTGTATCTGCATCTCTGGTGATTACAACCTCCTGTTCAAGTTTCTGCAACGCCTTTTCAACACTTTTTATATTGCCTGCATCGTAATCGATAATTGCTATCATCTTACCACTCCCTCTATTTTGTATCTAATTCAAACCAGAATGCCACACCATTATTATAGTTCTCCACTCCATACTGCTGTCCAAAAGAATCCATAATTGCTTTTACAATAGAAAGACCAATTCCATTGCCTCCATACTCTCTGGTTCTTGCTTTATCCACTTTATAAAACTTGTCCCATATCCGTTCAATATCTTCCTGTGGAATCTGATTTCCGGTATTAAACACTGATATTTTTACTTTATCTTGATTTTCTCTCGAAACAATGCGTATATCAATGATATTTTCTGCCGAGACATGGTTCAATGCATTGCTTAAATAATTACGGACAACCTGCTCAACCTTAAACTGATCTGCCCACACATAGACCGGTGCATTCTGCTCAAATCTTACATCTGCACCCTTCTGACGGATTATAATCTCACAGCTTTGTATCACACCACGAATCAATTCTGTAATATCAAACTGTTCAAAAGAAATATCTTCCTCACCACACTCAACCTGCTGCAATGTCAAAAGGTTCTTTACCATCTGATTCATCTTTGCCGCTTCATCCATAATCACATCACAATAAAATGCCCTGCTTTCCGGGTCATCAGAAATGCCCTCTTTTAACCCTTCTGCATACCCCTGAATTAACGCAATCGGTGTCTTTAGTTCGTGCGAAACATTTGCCATAAACTCATTCCTCATTGTTTCTATCTTTTCTTTTTTTTCAATATCCTTTCTCAGTTCATAATTAGCATTTTTCAACTCACTGATGGTCTGCCGAAGTTTATCAGACATCACATTAAAATTCTTACCCAATATCCCAATCTCATCTTCACCACCATGTACATACTTTGCCTCAAAATCTAAATCTGCCATTCTTTGTGACAAGACTGCAAGCTCCAATATCGGGTCCGTAATTCTCTTTGAAAAATACCATACTAATACACTACTCAACAAAATCAGTGCAATCATAATATACGTCAGAAATGTATTGGAAATCATAACATTCTGTCTGATGCTCTCCAACGGACTTCTCAACAAGAAACCACTCTCATCTTTAAGATATCCCCACATCTCGATATACTCTTCTCCAGTGATACGGTCTGTAGAGCTTTGTATCTGATAATTGTTGTTTTTCTTTAATACTTCACCGTTCTCTTGATTTTGATTTAATAGATATCCCATCAACTGTGCCATCAATTCCTCTGTCTTTTTTGCACTTGGGGTCGCAGTCAGCACATTTTTATTGCCATCTTCTGCCAACATTACTACAAAAGAAATATTTCCAATCTCTACCAGTTGATTTAGCCTGTTAAGCGTAGCTTCTGACTTCAGTACATTTTTGTCTACAGCATCATTCATCTCTTCATAAAGAGCAATCAGCTTTACCTGCTTATTTAGTACATAATAGCTGCCAAGAAACCCGCTGTTAATGATCAGCGAGACAAGAAGGATTCCAATTACAAGTCCTATGAAAATAATAGCAATCTGTCTTTTAAGCGATTTTTTCATATCTTCGTTCCCCTGTTCCGTTATTCATCAATCTCAAACTTATATCCCATTCCCCAAATGGTTTTAATGTAACTGCCCTTTTCTCCCAGCTTGTTTCTTAGTTTCTTTACATGCGTATCAATTGTTCTGGCATCACCAAAATAATCGTAGTTCCACACATTATTTAAAATTTTTTCTCGTGACAATGCCATCTTCTGATTCTCCACAAAATAGGAAAGTAACTCAAATTCTTTTACACTCAGGTCTATCGTCTTACCGTCTATTGTCACAATATGTGCAGCTTTATCAATCATAATGCCGCCTGCATTTACCACTTGCTCTGTGTCCATTAACTTTGTTCTTTTTAACAATGCATTCACACGGGCAACTAGGATTTTCGGACTGAATGGCTTTGCAATATATTCATCTACACCCAATTCAAATCCTTTAAGTTCATCCCGTTCTTCACCTCTTGCAGTCAGCATCACAATCGGGGTCGGTGCATTCGTACGGATTTCCCTGCACACCTGCCATCCATCCATGTGCGGCATCATAACATCCAGAAGGATCAATGCAATATCTTTATTTGCATAAAAAATATCCATCGCCTCTACTCCATCCGCAGCCTCTAAAATCTGATAACCTCCCTTCTCTAGAAAATCACGGATCAGCTTTCTCATACGGCTCTCATCATCTACTACTAATATTTTAATTTTCTCCATATCTTCACCCCGTTTGGTCTATTTTTCTCATATTAGCAAATATTTATGTATATTCTGTGTTTTTCTTTGTTGATTCTGCTTTATCCACCTCTTCCTGTCATTTTCATACAACAAATATGATTTATTTTATCACATTTCATAGATTCATCATAGAACATTTTTTGTAACTATTCTGCCATGCAGCAATGATGCACCATTTTCGTGCAAACTTGTTTGCAAACGAAATTTGGTGTTATCATCGATATATGGCGTTTATCCATAAGTCCCGGACAAAAGCTGCGTTAGCAGCGAAGGTCAGTTTACTGACATGTCTGGAACCTGCATGGCTGAACAGTTACCGTTTTTGTGTAACAGTTCAGCCTTCAAGTGATTAACTGGGTATAGCATCGACTAGAAAATAGCCGGTGCGCCCACAAATAATCTCTTTATATTTTCGAGGATCCCCATGTTCCTTCGTTTCAGGGTTTCGATGATGGTCAGTATAGAGCAATACATTTCATGACCACTTTCCTTTCGGAATCCGCCAGCCATTTTCTGTCGGTTCTTTGCTTTTCTCAGATCACGTTCCGACATATTATTTTCAAAAGGAACGGAAAAGTCATAAAGGAACAACAAATGATTATGGCTGTACTTCTCTAACCTGCTTATCAGCGTTTTTTCTTCCGCCTTTGCGTAGTGGTGGGGTGTATGTTTGTTTTCACTCCGTCCTTTTGCAAGCAGAGAATCATATTTCTGCTCATATCCTTTCAACTTTTCTTCTGAAAAGCTGGAAGTCCCCTGTTCCATAAGTCTTTTCCGCTCTTTGTTCATTTCACATAGCAGGGTGATCATTTCATCAGACCACTTGTTTTTGGTTTCTTCGCTGTTTTTGCGCAGATAGCGGATGATATGGACATTGCACTCGGCATGATCCGTTCCAAAATGATACAGGGCTGTTTCGTGGTCATGCAAAAGAAGACCACTGTACTTTGTAAGAAAATGGATCTCTTTCAAAGCGTCAATGGATTTGCTGTTCATGGCATGATATACAACTGTGTTTTCTGTACTGAAATTCCGGATATAATTCTGCTTTCCGTTTACGGTTACTGTAGTGGCATCCGTTGCAACAACTGGCTGGTTGAGCAGAACGTTCTCAAGATCCTGGATGCTTTCTGTTGAATTTTGGGCAAACTTTTTGCAGAAGCCATAAATACTTCCGGCTGAAAGTTCAAGGATATCCCCGCTTGCGGCGTTTAGGAATGCTGCGATCCTGTCATTTGCCATTACCCCTTCGCTGTAAAGAGAGATTGCTAGCGCCTTTACATTCTCACCATAGGTAACGTCGCTGTGGTATTGTGCCGGAATATGGAATTTTCCCTGTTCATCTGCATAGATACGCACTTCCGTTACGACGGTTTCTGTTTTGACGTCGATCACATATTTCGTGAGATATTTTCCTTTTGTGGACGGACCTATTGTTTGGATTTCATGCCGACATTTCCCGGAGCGGATCTTTTCCTCAATATCTGCTTTCGTCAGGGTAGTCCCTTTGTGCCCTTTCTGCCCTCCGGTTTTACGTCCGGTCTTTGTTCTGCCGTTATAAGTGTTTGCCGGTTTTCCACTTTTCTGGTCAGAAGAAGGCGGAAGAGAGGAATTGGAACTGTCATTATTAATGATACTTCTTAAACGTGCATTATCATTGCGTAAAAGAGTGTTTTCTTTTGATAAACTATCTATTTTTTTATTTAAACGGTCAACATCTTCTTTATGTTCTTTTTTC
>CALBNS010000011.1 GCA_937896665.1 uncultured Clostridia bacterium | reverse complement strand
ATTATTCGAGAAGTTTTGGGAAAACACTGATAATCTCTTCATTTTCAATAATTCTTCTCAGATAACAAACTACTTCTTTTTCAGAAAATCCGGAATATCCTTTTTGGATTCTTTCATCTCAATCTTATTTCCAAACCAGGCATCATTCCATTCTTTCAGTTTCTTGTCTACAGAATCCTGCGACATTTCTGCATAAATTTGGGTGGTCTGAACAGACACATGACCTAATATATTTTTTATCGTGACGATATCGACTCCCGCTTCCAGTAGATGGCATGCCGTACTATGTCTCATGGAATGAGGCGGATAGCTGTCCTGCAGGAACAAATCAGGATGTTTCTTCTTCGCAATGGTAACATACTTTTTATATATGCCCTCGACGCAAGATACTGTCATCAATTCATGTGTCTGGCTTGAAAAAACATGCCTTCCCGGATATCTTTCTATACGCCTATGCCTTATGTATTTTTGTACAGTCCCTGCTAGTGTGAGGGAAACACCTACTTGACGGACCTTTGATCCTTTTCCACGCAATGTAACAGATGCACTTTTGCCATTTATATGCAGATCTGAAACTGTGAAGTCGCATATTTCCTGTGCTCTTGCACCCGTCGCATACATGAACGAAAGTAGAACTTTATCCCTAAGTCCAGTTTCATATCTTTCGTCAGGAAGCGACAATAGTATTTTTATTTCTTCCCTTGAAAAGACAGCTCTTTGCTTTTTATTTCCACGCTTTATCGGTATTTTTATAATGGCGCTTCTGAACACTGATGCGGCATCAAAATCTCTATTCTGTGCATACTCCGAAAATGCTGAAAGTGCTGATAAACGTTGGTTTCTGGTAACCGGTTTGCAATGCCGTTCTTTCTCAAGCCAGTTAAAGAATTCTAGCAATGTATCATAATCCATGTTTGAAAACCTGATATCGTCAGCATCTATTCCCTTTACATCCTGCATGAACCGAAGCAAAAGCATAAAGCTTTGCTTGTAAGATTCTATGGTATTCTGGCTAAGACCACGACTATAGGGCAGGTATGTCTCGAAATAATCTTCTAGTAATGACATAAACTCTATTTTCCGCCTACTCATATATGATCACCTCCGGAAATAATTCCCCAGAATAGTCATCAAACTTTGTAAGCGTATCCTCAAAGTAATTACCACTGTATTTCAAATATTTTTCCGTCTCGTAAAGGCTGTCGTGCCCTAAATATGTAGACAGGAACGGGACGGACTCGCTGGCTTTAATTCCACTACGCTCGTTTTTATCAAAGCTTCTTACCGCAAACGAATGTCTAAAACAGTGAAGACAGGCGCCACGTCCGTGCTCAGCCTGATTATTGCAGGTTATACCAGCCTTTTCCCTGATGATCCTAAAATAATTTCCGACATTACCGGGTGAAATATGGCTTTTAGTGTCATCCGCTGGAAATAAATATGCATCTGAATCATTCAGAATTCCCATGCCAATGCAGTATCTGTAAATGATTTCTGTCAAATCTCTTCCAAAGGGAACCATTCGCTGTTTGTACTTTTTTGTAACTTTAAGAATAATCAGATTTCTTTCAAAATCCAGATCCCCTACTTTAATGCATACTGTTTCTCCAACACGTAGCCCACAGCAGTATAACAGACGCAGTATCAATGGTATTTCTTTTTCTGCAAACTTGTTTTTTCTTGCCCTTGAAACCCTCAATGAGTCAGCTGCGGCAAAGATTTTTTCTATATCTTCATCTGAATAAAGATAAGGTACGTAAGTATCATGGGTCGTAAGTGTTCTTGGAATAAAGCATGTATAGCCTAAATCAGTCAGGAACAAAAGGAGCTGCCTAATATAATGTATATGCTGGCCTGATGTATTTACTGAGATTTTTGTGCTAACTTCTCTAATCCATGATTCGATTACCGGTTCAGGTATTTCCTTGTCAACAAGATTGATTCTGCAAAGATAATCATCAAACAGAATCATAGTTCTTCTGTAGTGTTTATATGCCTCGTGACTAAGTTCTGCTTCCCTTACAGAGAGATGTAATAATATTTCTTTGCAAAAAACTGAGTTAAACTCTGCCATCTTATTCCACCTCCCCGTGCAAAAAATCGAAAAATCTATCAGAAGGTGGTGGAGGTGTTAAGCTATATTTTCTTAGATTCTCGATGTCTATACGTGCATAGTGCTTAATGGCACTATTGGAACTGTGTCCCAATACCTTTCTTACAGTTTCATAGCTTATATCATTGTTGACCATGGAACTGGCCAGCGATGCCCTAAGAGCATGAGGGCCTCTTTTTCGATTTCCAGAATCAATACCAGCAAGGCTGATATATTTCCTTAATGCAGCTCTGATGGTAGAAGTTGTTATCGGATTATATGGAGCATAAGCGCTTATAAACACTATATCTGTTTGCGATTCCGGTCTGACTGATAAATAATCGTCAATGGCTGATTTCACTTCACTGATCAAAGGAAGGTGAGGTATATTTCCTGTCTTTGTCTGAATGATATCCAGATCCGTTCTGTTCAGCACATCTTCAATCGTCAGCTTTACAATATCTCCAGAGCGCATGCCCATCCTCGATGCAAGAAGAATCATCGCGTAATCTCGTTTCCCTATAACGGTACTGGTATCTACGGCTTCTTCTATTCTTTTTATCTCTTCAACAGAATATACGCTTGGAATAACATATGGTTTACTATAATGAGGCACTATTGTTGAATAATCAGATGTTACACTTTCAAACTCAATAAGATATGTTAAAAACAGTCTTATTTCACCCCAAAGCCTGTGATTAGTTACTTTTAGGCTGGCAGATGCTACACATGTCGAAGACAGTGCATCGAGAGAATTGCAGCCCTGTTTTGAAAGCTCATCCAGAAACCACGATATAGCATATCTCTTATTCCTGATGGTTCCAGAAGCGCGCCCAATATTTTCGCTCCAGATACAATAACGGTCAACTATTTCTGCAAATGCATCAGGCAAGTAATAATGTTTTCCTTTATCAGAATGCACATCAGTCCATTGCCCCTTCGATAAGTCATTTAATCTCTGCACTACTGTACGTAAAGAGAGATAGTACTGGTTTTCTCCGTACACAGACTGATAATGCTGCAAAAACTGGGATCCAGCTTTCTCGGTGTAGCAATCGAAGCCATTATCTGACAGCCACGTAAAAATGCTGTTGCATAAATACCTATAGCCCGTAATGGTTATAGGCGTACAGCCCCGGTCAGCCAGCTTTCCTAGAAGTTCTGTCCTCAGTTCCGTGAATGAATGATTTTTTTCTTGCATAATGGTAATACCTCCTTGTTGTAGTTTGTACAATAAGGATATCGACAATATCATTATTCAAGAAAAAAACTAATAAGATTAGAAACTACGGTGCTTCGCTAAAAACTTCTCGAATAAG
>CALBNS010000010.1 GCA_937896665.1 uncultured Clostridia bacterium | reverse complement strand
GCGCGATTAGCTCAGTTGGTAGAGCACCTGACTCTTAATCAGGGTGTCCAGGGTTCGAACCCCTGATCGCGCATGAGCACTAGGATTTGGAGGTTCTGGTGCTTTTTTTATTCTAGGAAAGTAATCTTTTGTAACTTGACGAATTTAGTAACAATATGTATAATTATGTCCATAATTCTGAGTATTTCGTATTCGTCAAATGGAATGCTCTAAGAAATAAAAGTGAGGAGGGAGAGACATGAAATATTGTCCGAATTGTGGAGCGGTGTGCGAAGAACATGTAAAGTTCTGTTCGAAATGTGGTGCACAATTAGAAGGAGGCAATCCTACGCAAGGAGCTTCATCTGATAATGTACAGTATACATATACAACGAATAACACGTATAATGTGAATTATAACGCTCCGATTGGAAACGGCAATGGAATTGTACCAAGAAATATTGGAATAGCAATTATTCTTTCAATTGTAACATGTGGTATCTATTCGATTTACTGGATGATTAAGCTGAATGACGAAGTGAATCAGCTTGCAGGTGAGCCCGGAGCAACTTCAGGTGCTATGGTATTTGTATTGACGCTTGTAACATGTGGCATCTATAGCTTGTACTGGTTATTCAAGATGGGCGAAAGATGTGACAGAATTAAAGGAAGCAATTCGAGTTCTGGTATTGTTTATTTGATTCTTGGAATTTTTGGTCTGGGTATCGTGGCATATTGCTTAATGCAGGACACTATTAATAAAGCGGTTTAATATGTGAATTAGAAGGTTATTATAACTGGAATGGTTATAATAACCTTTTTTATTAATGTTCTATTAAGATTTTGTGTTTTTTTCCTCAATAAGAAGCAAATGTGGTATACTAAAATACAAGTGTGACAGCAGAAATAGATGAGGAGTGCGTATGTTTGGTTATGTGACGGCATATAAGCCAGAATTAAAGATGAAGGACTTTTACAAATATAAGGCATATTATTGTGGACTTTGTAGAGTGTTAAAAGAAACGTATGGTTTTACAGGACAGTTGACATTGACATACGATATGACATTTTTAGTAATTCTGTTAACCTCGCTGTATGAGCAGGAGACGGAATTAGAAGAAAAAAGGTGTCTCATTCACCCACTGAAGAAGCAGAAGATGCTGTATAATGAATTTACGGAGTATGCGGCAGATATGAATATTGTACTGACATACCTGCATTTTGTGGATGACTGGCAGGATGAGCAGAGCAAAACTGGGCTTGTGGGGGTTCATGCGCTGCGTAAGGCATATGTGAAATTGCAGGACAAATATCCGCAAAAGTGTCGGGTGATTCGCAAGTGTCTCCAATTATTACAGCGTTGTGAACAGACAGGTGAGAGGAATATTGACCTCGCAGCCAGATATTTTGGAAAATTAATGAGTGAATTATTTGCCTATCGAAATGATGTGTGGGAGAAGACACTGCGCAGGATGGGATTTTATCTTGGAAAATATATTTATATTCTAGACGCGTATGATGACCTTGAGAAAGATCTTGAAAATGGAAGTTATAATGCACTTCGTGCGATATGTGGGAAACCGGATTTGGATGAAAAGTGCAGGGAAATGCTAACATTTGTGCTGGCAGAATGTACGAGTCAGTTTGAAAAGCTCCCGTGTATAGAGGACGCAGAGATTCTGAGGAATATCCTGTATGCGGGAGTTTGGGAAAAATTTGATAAAAAATATTTAGAAAGAAATCAGAAAGAGGAAAAAAGATATGATAGCAAATCCATATGAAGTATTGGGAATATCGCCAAATGCAACGAATGATGAAGTGAAAAAGGCTTACAGAGAATTGAGCCGCAAATACCACCCGGATTCATATGTGGATAATCCACTTGCAGATTTGGCAGAGGAAAAATTTAAAGAGGTGCAGGAAGCTTATGATCAGATTATGAAGCAGCGTGAAAATGGGGGAACTTTTGGCTCTGGTTATGGAAGGGCAACCCAATCGCAGCAGTATTCAGGTGGGAATCAGGAGACAGTGGAGCTGCAGGCTGCACGCAACTATATTAATGTGAGACGTTTTCATGAAGCCTTGAACGTGTTATCTAATATTTCCGACAGGACAGCAATGTGGTATTATTACAGCTCAATTGCAAATATGGGTATAGGAAATAATCTTGTGGCGGTAGAGCATGCGAAGCAGGCAGCGGCTATGGAACCAAATAATATGGAGTATGTAAATTATGCAAATCAGATGCAGTTTAGGGCACAGAGATACCAGAGTACCGGTTATGGATACGGACGTCCTTCATATGGGACAGGAAACTTATGCTGTGATTTGTGGTGTGCAGATACACTTTGTGAATGTATGGGAGGCGATTTGTGCTCATGCATGTAGAAACAAAACGGATTGCACTAACCGGTCTTTTGACCGCTGTTACAGTACTGTTAGTGAGTCTTGGAGCAGTGTTTGAGACAAATACGTTATATTTAATTGCGGTTGCCTCGTTTTGTGTGGGTATTGTCATAAGAGAGTGGGGCATGATAAGAGGAGCAATGTTTTGGTTCGCTAGTGTGATCCTGTGCATGATGATTGCACCTAATAAAATGTATGGCATTACATTTGCGGCGATGGGCTTGTACCTGCTGTTTAGCGAATGGTTGTGGGAGAGAGTGGCATCTGCGAAAAATGTGAAACACAGAATGCTTATAGTCTGGATTGGGAGATATGTATTTTTTAATTGCATGTATGTTCCGATGGTACTGTTTTTTCCGAAGCTTCTACTTTCAAAAAGTGTATCAGGAGCATTGTTTTGGGGTGTTGTTTTGGCAGGAGAAATTATGCTTTTCGTATACGAAATTGCATACTCATATTTTCAAAAATATGTGTGGGAGAAATTCAGGCATAAACTCATAGGATAGAAACAAAAAAATTTCCATAGAAAATAAAATACATTCTATGATACAATAAAGTGACAAATCGTTAAGGCTCAAATTTAGTAGAATTACAATCGGGCATGGCATAAGAGGAGCAAGATTAAGGTATGAACACAGCATTTAAAGGGAAAATAAGTCGTGATATAAGAAAGATAAAAAGATTATTAAGAAGAATAGATGCAAAGAAGAAGAGAGCGCTAGTATCAGTGATTATTATACTGCTTATAGGGGCTGCGTTTGGAAATATAATCGGTCGTTCGTCACAGGCGAAAAAAACGAAGCGACAGACGGCAGAATATGAGTCGGAGTTAGAGACAGTAAAAGCAGATAAAGAAAAAGTGCAGCAGGCATTGACGGATTTGGAGCAGCAACTGAAAAATCAGCAGGATGGGAATACAAAAAAAGATTTGGGTACACTTCCATGGAATCTTGCACTGGTCAATTTTTCGCATGAAATGGAGCAGGGCTATGTGCCGGAACTTACGGAGTTGGTTTCGGGATATAGCGTGGATTCAAGAATTGTAGACGATGCAAGGCGGATGCTTCAGGATGCTAAGAAAGCTGGCATGAGTATTATTGTCTGTTCGGCATATCGTTCCGTTGATTATCAGGAGCAGCTGTTTAATTCATCTGTGGGGGACAGGCTTCGTCAGGGTATGAATTATTGGGAGGCTTATCAGGATACGAAGATGAGTGTGGCCGTGCCGGGGACAAGCGAGCACGCGTTGGGACTTGCGTTGGATTTGATTTCCAATGACTATACAGAATTGGATGAGAAACAGGCACAGACAAAAGAAGCAAAATGGCTGGAAGAGAACTGCTATCAGTATGGTTTTATACTTCGTTATCCACCGGAGAAGACAAAGATTACGGGGATTATTTATGAACCATGGCATTATCGCTATGTGGGAGTAGAAGATGCGACAAGGATTATGGAGTCGGGTTTGACTTTGGAAGAATACTTGGGAGAAATGCATTAAAGGAGGACGTATAGATGGTTAATCTTACATTTGGAGAACAAGTCAAGCTTATATTGGGCCGTAAGGGAATGACCATTAAAGAACTAGCTGAAATAATTGAACGACACACAGGAAAGAGCATGTCAAGACAGAATTTGACGCAGCGACTAGGTCGTGATAATTTTCAGGAACAGGATATGCGTATGATCGCAGAACTTCTGGGATGTAAGTTTCAGCTCAGTATTATGGAAATAATTGAGGAGGCAGAGAAATCGATGGAAGAGCCTCTTGAAAGAGATGTTACAATTGGTGATTTAGTGCGTCTGAATGAAGAACTGCAGATTGAAAAACCAGTGCAGGAAGTGCCGGAGGAACCGATGGAGAAACCAGTGGAGGAACTGGTGGAGGAACTGGTGGAGGAGAAAAAGAAAGAAGAGTTACCGGTCCCAGAAGAATCAAAGCAGAAGGGAAATGATAAAGAAGATAACAAAGAAAAAGAAATGTTGAAAAAGGGTATCCGGGGATATTTGAGAAAACAGAAGCCGACAGGGGCAGAGCAAGCAGAAGAAAAACAGGTCGTTGTCGGAGATGTGAACCCATATACCGGAAAGGAATATGAAACGAATAGTGTGCGTATGCATCCAAAGCGTATCGGGTATGTGCAGGTGTATGACAGAGAACAGCATAAGTGGATAGACATGACAGAGTGGGCATTCCTTGGGTATGAAGAACGCAAGAAAGTGCTGCAGGGTAAGAAGTATCGGCCGCCGATTTATTTGGACTAAATATTAACATCTATATTTGAGGAACAAGGGAGAAGTTAATGTGAATTGGGAACAATTATTATGTACGCAAAGACACCGGGAATTCCAAAAGAATAAGAATGCGACCGGAGATTTGCGCAGCGAATTTGAAAAAGATTATCATAGAATTATCGGAAGTGCATCATTTCGACGGCTTCAAGATAAGACACAGGTATTTCCATTAGATAAGAGTGATTTTATCCGGACGAGGTTGACGCATTCTCTCGAGGTATCTTCTTTTGGAAAATCTTTAGGACAAAATATTGGAGAATATATTATTTCAGAAGGCAAAGATACAAGTTTTACACCGAGGATGAAGGAGGAGATCTGTAGTATTCTGCAATGTGCCGGATTGATTCATGATATAGGTAATCCGCCGTTTGGACACTTTGGGGAGAGCGCAATCAGAGAGTGGTTCCGTAGAAACCTTCCGAAGTGGGAATTTAAGGGCAGAAAGATTGAAGAAATTCTTACAGCTCAGATGAGAGAAGATTTTTATCATTTTGAAGGAAATGCACAGGCACTTCGTTTGGTTACGAAGCTGCATTATCTGGTAGATGAGTATGGAATGAATCTGACATATGCACTTTTGAATACGATTATTAAATATCCTGTTTCTTCTATTAATGTTGATAAGTCGACAGGAAACATTAAGGACAAGAAAATGGGGTACTATTATGCAGACCGAGAAATTTATGAAGCGGTTTCTCAAGCAACGGGAACCCGTGGTAAACGTCATCCGCTGACGTATATTTTGGAGGCGGCAGATGACATTGCCTATAAAACGGCTGATATAGAGGATGCCTATGTGAAAGGTTTTATTTCCTATCAGCAACTGAAGGAAGAAATAAGCAGGCTTCCGGAAGAAGAGAAGTGTTCGTTCTCGGCTGCTGAGCGGCTGGAGAGCAAGTATCAGAGCGGAATCAGGCGTGGAGTGCAGAAGCCGGAGGAGTATGCAGTAAAAAATTGGATTGTGCAAGTCCAGGGATTTCTGATTAATTGCGCAACTTTTGGGTTTACTTCTAATTATGAAGCAATTATGGCGGGAACCTATGAGCATGATATTTTCCATTGTACCTATGGGGAAAAACTAATGAGTCTCCTAGGGAATATGGCATATGAAAGAGTATTTACCACTCCTGCCATTTACAGCATGGAGGTTGCAGAGTCTGTTATTTTAGATTTCCTGATGGATAAATTTATGAAGGCAGTGCTTTATTATGATACAGATCAGAAATTGAACGAGATTGACAAGCGTGTCGTTTCGTTTATTTCGGAAAATTATAAGAGTGCATATCATTATCATGCAGAAGGCAAGTCTGAAGAAGAAAAACTTTATCTGAGGCTGCTTCTGGTCACGGATTATATTTGTGGAATGACAGATAGTTACGCAAAGAGACTGTATCAGAAAATGAATGCGATTGTTTAAAATAATATTTTAAATAAAAGAAGAACATATAAAGGCAATCCGTACTTTTATATGTTCTTTTTTGTTCTGCGACGGCATAGAGTGTGTTGTGACGCACAAAGTCAGGAAATGGAGTGAGAGTATGGAACAGTTCATCAGATATTTATATGAGTATGAAAATGGAAAACCTGTCCGAAATGTGGGATTTGCAAAAGTCCGAAAATATGACGGAAAATGTACGGTGCAGATATATGGAAAAGGCCTTGATTTTGGTACAGAAAAGAAATTAGAGGTTCTGGTATTCTGGGTAAAAGATGAAAAATGTATCGGAATTTCACAGGGGGAGATGGAGGGGGCTGCCCCCGTCATTAATTATCTATTGAAATTCCAGGCAGAAGATGTTGGGAATGCTGAGATTTTCAGGCAGATTAATGGTATTATATTAGAAAACGACAGGGGAAGGCGATATGCGGCGGTCTGGGATAATATGCCGGTGAATATTGACAATATGAGGAGAGATGGGGAAGATATTATAGAAACGCCATCGCAGGACGCAGGAATGGGCGAAGAACGAACCGGAATCGAAATGGAAGAACCACAAGAAGAACTGGTAAAAGAAACAATCCCGGAAAGTCTTGTAGAACATGTGGAGCGTTTAGTTGAAGAACAGCAGGTGAAAGAAAATTCAGTAAAGGAAGAGGCAGAAGAAATCGAACGGTATCATACACCAAAAAGCTGTACCTGTGAGAAAATCCGTAGACAGGACATTGCGAGATTGCCGAGAAAAGACTGGGGATTGGCAAATAATAGTTTTTTACTACATGGATTTTATAATTACCACCATTTGCTCTATATTAAAGAAGGAGATGTGTGCTGGCTTGGAGTGCCGGGAATTTACCATGAGAGGGAACAGAGAGCTGCCGAGACATTTGGTTTTCCGATGTTTAAAAGATTAATTGATATGGATGTGGAATTGTCGGAGAGCGAAAGAAATCCATATGACGATTTTGGATATTGGTGTCGACAGGTGGAGCAGCGAAAGGTATAATATAGAAAGTGATATTTTAAGAATAGGAAGAATCTATGATGACACAGGACGAAAAATATATGAAAGAGGCAATCAGACAGGCGAAAAAGGCATATGCCATCGGAGAAGTTCCGATTGGCTGTGTCATTGTGTACGAGGACAAGATTATCGGTCGTGGCTATAACCGGAGGACGATAGATAAGAACACGATTGCCCATGCGGAAATGATTGCGATAAAAAAAGCCAGTAAGAAGATGGATGATTGGCGCCTGGAAGACTGCACCATGTACGTGACATTAGAGCCTTGCCAGATGTGCTCTGGCGCAATTGTCCAATCACGCATGAAAAAGGTAGTAATCGGCTGTATGAATCCAAAAGCAGGGTGCGCAGGCTCGATTTTAAATTTGCTGCAGATGGAAGAATTCAATCATCAAGTGCAATTGGAAATTGGTATTTTGCAGGAAGAATGCAGTGGATTGATGAAGCAGTTTTTTAAGGAATTACGTGAGAAAAAAGCGAAATAGCATTGACATTTTTGAGAAAAACAGTATAATATGAATTCGTGCAGCCGGGGTGCTAGCGGTACCTTGTACCCACAATCCGCTACAGTGGGGGTGATGTTGCATGGAGGGCTTTTGTCTGTGAGGCTGCCCTTTGAAAGTGGCGTAGATGTTTGGGTCTCACGCGACGGAACTCTATGAACCGTGTCAGGTCGGGAACGAAGCAGCACTAAGTAGAATCTTCCGGGTGCCGTGAGGGTGCCTGGGCTGAG
>CALBNS010000009.1 GCA_937896665.1 uncultured Clostridia bacterium | reverse complement strand
AGATATTGGGTTATTCCGAAAGGTACTCAGCATAATAATTTACTCCGCATTAGATACATGTCCATCATTGAACACATTAACAATCAACGCTCTTGCTGCTGCAGATGAAGTCATTATAGCGGCAAATCCTCAGTTCTGGGCAATGGTAGGGTTGGAAGAATTCCTTCTGACCGTTAAGAAGATTAAGAACCGTGTCAACTCCAAATTGGATGTGTTCGGGATTCTGCTGACCATGTGTGAGGAGAGAACCAACCTTTGCAAAGTTATTACTGAGGAAGTGGCTGAGACATTCAATGGAAAACTTCGTATCTTTGACAGCAAGATTCCAACTACAGTAAAAGTCGGAGAATCCGTGTATTATGGTGAACCGTTGTTAGAATATACATTCCAAAACAGCAGAATGGATCATTAAATACTACCAGTACTTATAAATATGGGTTGAAAGCATTTCGGTCCTACATAAATGATGTAAAGAGGATTGCAACAAATAAGTTTAAATTTGAAGACTGTTCTTATGATTTTCTTCTGGATTACCGTAATTATCTTCATGACAGCAAAGGTCTTTCAGAAAAGACCGCCAACAACAGACTGGCTTCGATTAAAAGCTATGTGAATTATTGTGCAGCAAGTGATATCTCATTACAGCAATACGCTTTTTCCGTCAGCAGGGTGCCTTTTTACAGTGTACCCAAAAACCAACGGCCTATAATCGAAGATGTTGATGCCTTAACCGCACTTCTTTCCATGCCACCAAACACTAAAAAAGGGTTACGCGATAAGGTTATCATGTCTGTTTTATATGATGGCGGTGTAAGATTAGATGAACTCATTACTCTTAAAATCCGTGATCTTAATCTTTCAAATGAAGAAATCAGGATAAAAATTCTGGGCAAAGGAAACAAAGAGCGCACAGATGTATTAGATTCAAAAACATCAGCTCTCATCAGACAATACCTGTCAGAATTTCATGCAGACATGAAAATGGATGCACCATTTATCTACACAGAAATCAAAGGTATTCGTAGTGCAATGAGTTCAAGGAATGTGCAGAAGCTGATAAAGAAATATGCAGACAAAGTCAGAGAAAATCATAATCTGCCAGATAGTGTATCACCACATACATTTCGACGGACAAGAGGCACTATGCTTTACAGGGATGGAGTACCTCTTGAAGCAATAGCTATAAAACTTGGGCATTCACAGACTAAAACAACTAGAGATCATTACACGTCACCTTCACAGGAACAGATGCGTGAGATGGCAGCTATAAGAAATGTACCGATTCCAGAACCTGAACCCCTCTGGCCAGATGATGAGAATGAATTGAGTAAGATACTTGGCTTTTAAGATTTTATGCGAACTTTTATTACCAGTTTTCTTTATTTTTTAAGGATTGCAGGGATAAAGGTTCGCATAACCATAGAGTTCGCATAATATGGATTATGTGAAATTTCACATAATCCATAAGCATAAAGCATCCCATCCGTATCATCTGCATGGCAGGGCGGGAACGCTACCACAGGCGGTACGGAGTATTAAGAAACATGATCGATGGCAGATGGGTGGGAGAAAAAAATCTAAAGTATATGATTAAAAATATGGAATATTAAAAAAGCCAGTCAAAATGATCTGGCTTTTTTAATATATTATATAGCTAATGAGTTTGTGGAAATATGCTGCGCATTAAGATAAGCAGCATATTCTAATTGCAAATTGATTGCACGTTTAATTTGTGATTTGACAGTAGTAGTAAGTGCTTGATATTCTGCCTCTTGCTGTAATAAAAACAAATAATAAGCATCTAGGTGATTGGTACAATGGAGAATTCGTTCACTACGTTTACATCTGGATACAACATCTCTCGCCGCTCTATCAGAATAAGATTTCTCACAAATAAGCCATGTTTGAAATCCATCAATATTCCAAGCACGATCAACAGCGGGCATTTCAGAAGGTGATTGTGTCTTGATATATTCAAGTAATGCTGAAGCAACAAACTCTGCTAATTTCACAGGAACAGCATTTCCGATCATCTGCTCTGTATCAGTTTTGTTTCCAAGCCAAATGAAATCATTTGGAAAAGTTTGAATTAAAGCCCTTTCGGCAGTAGTTAAGGCACGGACAGATGCACTGAGTTCGCAAGCATCATTAGGATGTCCAGGATATCCTTTAGGTACAGGTCTGTTGACACCACGCATTGTTGGTGCGGGTTCATCAATAGAAAAGATAGCTCTACGATTATAATTCCTAGGATGTCTATAATAATATTCAAAGCCTAAGGCATCTCCAAAGTAGTCACGAAGAGTAGTTGACTTTTTGCTAATCTTTTGTTGTAAATGTTCGTATATTGCGTTATCATTTCCATTTAACACACCTATACAAAAAAAACGTTTTCTCTTTTGAGGAACACCACATTTGCTTGCATCTAAAATCATTTCAGTAAGGCCATATCCATTTTTTATGTACATTTTTTTTGCTTCTGCATAGGCATTACTTTTCGCTGCGCGATCAACATTTTCCATTACAAAAAAAGACGGCTTAATGGAACATAAAATCGTAGCAAAAGATTTTGTCAGACTTGCACGATCTGCTTCTACTCGCTTCCCTGCAAAAGAGAAATCCTGGCAAGGTGGTCCTCCAATAATAATATCAGGTGAATATTTTTTAATTAATTCAATAGCTCTAGTTGTATCAGATAAATCTATTCTGTGGACAGGATGCTTAAAATTTTTTTCGTAGCAATCAGCAGCAACATCCCAAAATTCAAAGGCAGCTTTAATATCAAATCCCGCATTTTGAAAACCCAATGATAATCCGCCACATCCAGCAAACAAATCAACAGCACTAAGCATTGTTTTCCCCTTTCCATTAAAAAATAATTGTGGTATAATCCAATAAAATATATCTTATCTTAGAATGAGGATATTATACACAAATACTGAACTGACGTCAAGTATTTGACGTCAGTTTGCAAAAAAGGAGAAATTAATATGCCAAGTGGATTATTTGGAATAGAACACTCAAATCGTTCAGAGGATGACCACTGGGGTAAGAATTGCTTTAATTCTAGTTTTCCAGCGGCAACAGCAAATTATATGATGGCGCATAATATTCCGGCCATATATATTCATTTAGACATTATCGATGGCAAACCGACTGTAGTTGCATCTGAAATACCGATAAGAGAAGTTTTTAATTGTGGTAACAAATCGGCAGAGGAATTATATTATGCGTTTGAAAGTGTATTCGCTCCATATCAGGAATATTCATTTGATGCGATAGATGGAATTGATTTAGTGATTAAGGATTTGGATGGAAATTATCTTTCACCCTTGGAAGTGAAATTAACAGTTTTGCCAGATAACACTACATATAAAAAAAGTGAAGAAAACTGGGGTTCTGAAATGGTTGTACGTTCTGCAACCACATCTTATTGTGCGTTAGGAATGTTCGATGCAGTTAAAGATGATGCAAGAGAAGTGAGAGCAATTTTTGAAGAAGCATGTTCATCCATACAAGGATGGGATAATGATTTTGAGATGACACACAAAATTCCGACATTGAGCAATAGTATTGACGAGTTTCAGAGAAGATATTACACAAGGCAAAAGCCATTATTGATGCAGACTTTATGGAAGACACAAGGCAAGTCTCCGTTGCTGGCTGAACAAGCATTTGATATTGTTATTTGGAGTGATTATGCGTTTTCACGTCTTTTTGTGGATGCTTCGTATGAAATATCTAATACCATGAGCAGACCTATGAGGGCTACTGCTAGGCTGGCAAGGTGTTTATGGGAGTTAAGTAAGTCAGGAAAAATCAGAGTTGTTGATATCTATAGACAGATGGCTTTTGGTAATCAAACGGATAAAGAATTTTCCGTTCCAGGTAACAAATGGAGAAGTTATGTAGAAACACCACGTACGGCAAGACCGATACTTCCTAAAGATGCTGTCCAATCTATTATTGAGGATGGATATATTGAAAAATTAAGTCCAGAAAGAAGATTTGATCAAACTTTGTATTTTACAGTAAGGAATCAATAAAAAAATGCGCTACCGAGTGATGGTAGCGCACTTTTTTATTGCTCATCTGGAACTAATTCCATTATTTCAGATAATTCACAGTTTAAGTAAGTGCATATTTTTACAAGTACATCGGTGGTAACATTTTGTCCTTTTCCAAGTTTAGCAATGGTATTGGAACTGATACCACATTCTTTCCGTAGAAATTCGCGGGTCATGTGTCGATCAAGTAATATATGCCATAGTTTATCGTAGCTGATGTGCATAGTAGGTCTCCTTATTTCGTAACAAATAATACGGATTAGTTGTCTTCTGGATTGTAAACGTCATTCAGGAATCCGTATCGTCCGAAGTTTTTGTTTCGGGAAAATTCAATGATATGTATACCATTTTTCTTGTCCTCTGCTGGTATAAATGGCATACGCTTTTTTTGTTCAATTATAATGACCTGTTGTTTGAGGGCATTATTGATAAGATATTGAATAAAATTTTGTTTTATAGTATCTCTTTGTGCAACATGTTCTGCTTCAGAAAGTTGTGCAAGTGCTGAGTCGGCTACAAAAAATGCAGGAGCTTTACAGTCATTTTCAAGAAGAAATGTGCACATTGCAAGTGCAGTAATTGTATTGAGAATACCACAAAATCCCCCACCCATAGAAACTGCTTTTGGACGGCCACCAATTTCAAGGTCAAATGTTTCCATGTTTAAACGGGCAGTTGTGGCACCACCGATATTAGAAGCAGTAAGAATCTCAATCAGTTTTTTCTCATATTCTTTTATGAGATCATAGCTGTAATATTCTGCAATTTTATAAGTAGGATTTGCTGGTGTTTCTTCGGTCTCCTTTGCAAATAATTCGCTCTTATACTGTGTTTCATTCTGTTTAATTATTTCGAGTTCGTCGGATAGCCTCATGAAAGTTATGTTACTATCAAGTTGTTCCTTAAATATAGATAATTGTGGCTGGAGTTGTTCAGTGATTAACGAATCCACAGCTCTCTTCTTAGTTTCTAAGGTACTGATATCAGTCAATATTTTTTGACGTTGTTTATCAATGTCATTTTGAGCGATTTGCAACTCTGCCAGATGCTCTTTAATTTTTTGTAATTCGGCCGCAGCTGCATCAACATATTTCGGATCTGGTTTTATTGTGATTTCACTATCACATAGAGGGCAATGTCTTTTGGATTTGCGAGGAGATGCATTTATTTTGCCCTCAACAATAAATCCTAGTCGCTGTATATCAGATTGATATTGCTTACGAAGGACAGAAAAATTGTGAATGACAGTATTGCATTCAGATAAACGGTCATTTTGTTTATAAATTTGTGTCATGAGAGTTTGGCTTTCTGATATAGCTTCATCCAACTTTTTCTGTAGTGCATCAATTTCTTTATGGATTTGTTCAACCGTTTCTTGATAGTTAGATAGTCCATGGGAAGCCAATGCTTTTTCTAATTCTTCACGGCGTTCTGCTATATTTAAAACTTTTTCCCGAATATAATCTGTCAGAGCTTTCTTTTTTGCTTTGCTTATTTCAGGATCCTCATTTTTCTTTATATTGTCAGCATCTTGTCCTGTCAGAAGATACAACAGAGCTGCAGGAGAAGAAGTCTTGCCGAAGGCACCGGGAGCTTTTAAGGCGGAAGTTTCCCTGGCAATATCTGCCTGTTTCATATCCATGCAGGTTTTCATCCAAAAGACCAAAATCAGCAGCATATATTGCGATAAAATCTATGGCACCTATTCTTAGTTCGTCTAATTCTATATTCTTTATTTCATTCAGCATTAAGAGGATACGAAGAGATACTTCAAATACTGAACCAAGCACATTTTTATTGTCCATTTTTCTTCTTTACCCACTTTAGTTTGCCATCATTTACAAGGTGGTGACAGACCCCTTTCTTTATTTTTCCGCTTATCCAATATGGAGACTCACTGAGTAAATAATTTTTTGGTGTTAAGTTGACCGCTTGTTACATCACGGACAGCATTCGTTCATATCCGTTCGGGTGAGAACGTCTGGCAGTATCTTTGACACCATCGTGTGTTTCATCTTTTAAAATATCAAACTGGTTTGCCAGACCACCATTCCCTAATTCCATGACTCCTCGACGAATGGATTCAGCAGCATAAAAATCGATTCGTCTATCTGTAAGATCATCATTGTATTCAGGATAGGAAATCAGTGATTCTTTCACAAATGAATCTATTCCTTCAGCATCACCATATGCAAGATAAAGTTCGTTGATATAAAGTTGTTCTTCATGTGCTTCTACATCTGGAACAGGAATTTCAGCAGGTCGTGGCAAAGCCTTTATTTTTTGTGCGATTTCATCTACAAGTCGAAAATCATATTCATATGAAACTGTGGATTCATTGGAAGAAACCTTACCATTAATGGTTTCGAGAATAATAGTCTCCAAAAGACTAGCACATGCGTCAGCAACATCATAGCCGTTGACTTGTACATTATTATCAATTAGCCAATCAGAAACTGCCTGATAAGAATCAGAGTAATCCATTTGCTCATCAACCCATTGGGTAAATTTATTTATGTCACGATGGTCATAGAGATAGTGGGCATCACGAGGTTGAATGGTTCGCGACCCCTTTATGTACCTATATCGAGTATCTGCCTTTCTTTTTAATATTTTGCAAGCATCCATTGCAGCATCTTGAATGAAATTGCCTATTAATTCTGTGAAAAAATCGGGTTCATTTTTGCCAGCTGAGCAAAATGGCATTAATCCGAGAGCATATTCTGAAAATTTCAAATTATTGTACCTCCTGCAATGAAATACTTTTATGTTTTTACGTCCGTGATCGTCCGAATGCGTCCGTCCGGTCCGATTTTACCAAAGGTCGATTTGGTATGATTTAAGCGTACCAAAGACAAGGAAACCGATAATGGTAATTACTTATTGAGTATTATATCAGGTTTCTTGGCGAAATAAAAGATTTTCTGTAGAAGAAGGTGGTGGTGATTGAAATGGCAAAGAACGGTAAGCAGACATCCAAAAGAGTTTCATCCACAGCGAGTAAAATTCTTCGTGATGGACGTTATGGTAAAGATTCAAAATCTGTAGCGGGTAGTGCTTTATCACAGGCAAAGCCACGTGGCAAGAAATGATTCCTGTAGTACAGACAGGTAGAGAATGATTGGACAATCAGCCTACCTGTCTCCTACGAGGAAGAAAAGTTGAATTTCGTCAGGCTTTTAATTGACAACAGAACAAATGTTCGATATAATTATTGCATTGCTACTTAGGAAAAATGTTAAACAGAAACAGTAATAATCAGTGTTTGGTCAGTTTGGCTTTCCCTTTGGCTGGCCTCTTATCAAGGAGGCGTAGGATGATGCAAAAGAGATTAGAAGTTGGCTCACACGTATTTATTATTGAAAGCAATCAAATTATCACGGAAGTGGTAGTGACAGCGAATCGCGGAGATTTCTGTGTACTGAGGTTTCCATCCAGCGGTGCCATTCAGCTCAGAAGAAGCAGGATATTTGAATCAAGAGAAGATGCAGAAATGCAGCTTTCTAAGAATGAACTGGAACAGGGTGCATTCCATCGCTCTCCATATTATTATGGTCATTGATTGGAGTGGACGATGGTGAAAAAGGAAAAGGAAGTACATGCTCCTTATCTTATTGATAAACTTAGGGAAGAAAGGGATGGAATTTTTCTTTGGGCACTTGAAGGATTACGTAGACTTGTTTCATATAATTATGTGTTTACCGAGAGTGTGGATGCCAAGCAGAATCTTGTAGATGCTCAGGAAGAAGGAAATAATATCCTGGCGTTTATGAAGTCTGAAGGGTACCTACAATTTGAGACGGGCAAGAAAATTTCATCAACGGATTTTTATAATATTTATGTGAGCTGGTGTGAAGATAACCTCGAAAAACCGAGGGCTTCTGCTGGCTTTTTGCATTATATTAAGGAGAATCAGAAACGATATGGACTTATTTATGATGCAAAATGTATTGGAAATTGCAGAGGCTTTCATAATGTATGCAAAGCGGAGTTCAGTCCGGTCATCGGAAAAACACCGTTTGACTGATATGGGAGAAATACCTGCTCATGGTGCTCGTCCTGATATGCACGGAGCAGTGTGAGCAAGGTGAGCAGACTTTTTGAAATGTTGATTAGAAAAATATGATTAGTATGACAAGACAGCAGCAGGGAGATTTTAATCGCTGCTGTGATTTTTTAGCAAGAATGATTGAGAAATATGGAGACAGTATAGAGTTTGGAACAGTGCAGTAAGTAGTACTGATATATGAGCGGTTTAATGCGTCCGGAGACAAGCAAGATTATATACTTAATCTTGAATATTCACGTGTTGCGTGATAATATAATATTGACGCTTAGCGTGAAAGGAGTGAAAAAATGGCAGATTATATTTTGAATGATGATAGAGATGCAAAAGATATTTTAATAGAACTTAGGGAAAGTACCGGCATGAACAGGAATCAGTTCTGTGAGTACTTTGAAATTCCATATATGACAGTAAGTGACTGGGAGCATGGCAAGAAGCGTGTTCCTAAGTACTTTCTGCGTCTGCTGGAATATTATGTGAGGATGGAGCAGATGAATAAGGAGAAGAAAGCAGATTAAAGTGGTCGAATTTGACTACTTTAAGAGTATTGGTTTTGCAATTTTGATAAAGGAGTGTATGCAGGATTTTGGAGTCAATCTGATTTGTGTTGAAGATGGTATTGACTCATCTAAGGATGCGGGCAAACTTATGATTTCAGTCCTATCTGCGGTTGCAGAAATTGAAAGAGATAATATTCTTGTTCAGACTATGGAAGGTCGCAAGCAGAAGGCCAGAGAAGGAAAATGGAATGGTGGTTTTGCTCCATATGGATATAAGCTAGTGGATGGATCGTTATTTATTGCGGAAGATGAAGTGGAAGTAATAAAAATCATCTTTGATAAATATATCAATACAACTATGGGAGTAGCCGCAATTGCCGCGTTTCTCAATGAAAGCGGCTATGTGAAAAAGAAACGCCAGAATAATACTATTGATGGCTTTGCGGCATCCTTTGTCAAAGGTGTAATTGATAACCCTGTTTACTGCGGTAAATTAGCCTATGGAAGAAGAAAAACAGAGAAGAACCAGGGGAAAAGAAATGAGTTTCATGTTGTAAAACAAGATGAATTCATGGTTGTAGATGGAGAACATGAAGCAATTGAAGAAGCTCGCTGTAGTGAAAAATAATTGAAGTAGTGTACGCTTGACTTTTGCTATCAATAATAGTAATATTGATGATAGCAAAAGTGGAGGTGCTATTATGTCATCAATAGATTTAGTAATACTCGGTATCGTGTTGGAAAAACCGCAAAGTGCATATGACATTCAAAAGGATGTAGACTATCATCATTTTTCACGGTGGACTAAAATAAGTGTGCCATCTATTTATCGTAAAGTCATTCAGCTTAACGAAAAAGGTTATCTTAATAGCGACATTGTTAAAGGGGATAAGTTTGCAGATAAAGCAGTGTATTCCATTACAGATAAGGGACGTTCCTATTTTGAACAGTTAATGGACACTTATGCAAGCGAGGAAGTATCTTTGCTATTTGATTTCAATGTTGTCATTACTAACCTCAACAAAATGGATAAGGAAAAAGCATTGGATTTAGTAAAGAAGTTGCGAAAAAGCATTACTGCTTCGGCAAAGTCTAATGAGGAATATGCTGTTAATTATGCCGATATTCCTCTTGTTGGTAAGACTATTTTCGAGCAGCAGGGGCTTCTTTATCAAGCTCTTTTAGAATGGCTTGACACATTTGAAAGTCAGTTTAAGGAAAGTTGATAATACGGCTATGAAAAGCAGCCTAACCATTTTGTTTGAAAATCCTTTTTGGATAGGATTATATGAGCGTATAGATGGTGACAAATATGAAGTCTGCAAAATTACTTTTGGCGCAGAGCCAAAGGATTATGAAGTATATGATTTCTTGCTTAAAAATTGGCATAAGTTAAAATTTAGCCCACCCGTTAAGACAGATAAGGTTGAAGAACACAAAATCAATCCTAAGCGTATGCAACGGGAAATTAACAGCCAATTAGAAAACAAGGGCATTGGCACGAAAGCACAGCAGGCACTAAAACTCCAACACGAACAAACTAAAATTGAGAGAAAAACAAAAAGCCGTGAGCAAAAAGAAGCAGAAAAGGAACGTCAATTTGTTCTGCGGCAAGAAAAGAAAAAAGCGAAACATAGAGGAAGATAAAAAGCAAGGTTTAAAATAATCTGACTTCAAAACATAGCAAGAATTGTGAAAACACAGGCAGGATTTTTTGCTACCATTATTAATTAGAAAGGGGGCGTTTCGTATCCCGGTATACAAGACGGTTGATTTTGATACAAGGATACCTGGTCAGAACAGTTTGATTGGATGATGGACATGGCAATCAAAATGAAGAAGGCATTCAAGAAATTTTTATAAACAACTGAATACTGAGAAAGCTTGAAAGCATAACATGCCCGAGGGTTGGAGGTATTCTTTTGGCTCTCGGGTTTTGTTTATGATTTCTTTCTAAGAAACATCATCAAACATCAAGAAACATCAAAAAACATCACATAAACCGTTGAAAACCGAGTGACTTCGTGATATAATAAAAGATGGTATTATGTATCCATTAACATTTGACGAGGTGAAAATAGTGAATGAAATGATGAACGATAAATGGATAGGCATTGAAGAGGCCGCAGAATATTTAGGTATTAAACCTATTACTGTAAGAGATTGGATAAAAAAGGATACTGGAATTCCTGCACATAAAATAGGTAAAAAGTGGAAATTCAAGTTGTCTGAATTGGATGCCTGGGTTAAAAGTGGAAAAAGTGCTATCTGATAGGAGGAACAAGGATATGGCTGATTTAGGTCAAGTATTTACAAAGGGTAATGTTGCCCGTTATATGGTTTCGTTATTTGATTTGCCTAAACAAGCAGCCATTATGGATCCGTGCTATGGTGCAGGCTCCTTTTTGGATGCACTTTTAGAATATGAATACAATAATGTTACTGCTTGTGAAATGGATACCACTCTATTTGAAAATACCAAAGCGAAATACCAGCAATATAGACTTATTAACGGTGATTTTCTTAAATACAACGATTCTAATGCATATGATGGCATTGTCATGAATCCACCTTATATACGACAGGAAAAAATCGATGAGTTAGAATCATATGGAATAACAAAGGAGACGTTGCGTTCTAATTCCATTTTTTCCGGTTTACCAAGTACGGCAAATATGTATATGTATTTTATTATGAAGGCCATTGACTTATTGAAGAATGATGGACAGTTGATTGTTATTTTTCCGAGTAGTTGGATGAATGCAAAAAGTGGAATCGAGTTTCAGAAAACCATGCTATCCAAATGTGGCGTAGAAAAACAGATACATATTCAGGGAGATGTATTTGAAAGAGAAGCTTTGGTTGAGGTTGTTATTCTGAAATTAGTTAAGGGAAAAACGGATATTGATACCAGTGAAGAATATTTGGAATCAAAGGATGGAATGTTGCAAAGCGTTTCTTTAAGAGAAAATAAGGCTTTTGAGGAATTCTCTTATCCGTTTTCTAAGCTGGCTACAATCAAAAGAGGGCTAACAACAGGTTGCAATGAAATGTATATTAATCCAGACCTTCTATGCGAAGATGACGGCTGCTTTAAGCCAATAATATCTTCGCCCAAAAGTATTGATGGGTATACTACACTTAACGCTCGTTTAGACCGCTTGTTCTGTCCGGTGGAGGATGCTGTTTCTGATGAAATATCAAGTTATCTGGATTTTTGGAAAAATAAAATAATACAAGAACAAAAACCAAAGACACTGTATATGAAAGTGAACAGCAGTGATAAGTGGTATGAAATACGTGAAATCTGCGGAGAAGGTATTTTGTTTAGCTATTTTGTTCGTAACGATATGAAATTTGTTATGAATGAAACAGGTGTGCTTGCGAGAGACAATTTTTATGTTATTAAGCCTAAAGTCGATAAGTGGGTACTGTTCGCCTTACTGAATAATTATTACACATATTATCAGTTGGAACTGAGCGGAAAAAAATACGGAGCAGGATTGCTAAAATTGCAGAGGTATGATATCGAGGGATTGTACTTTCCCGATTATGAAATGATTTCAGATTCTGACAAAAAAGAAATGGTTATTTTGAGCCATAAATTGCTTGAAAGTGCAGATTCCGCCGTTATAGGAGAAATCACAAAACTGATTTCTAAATATAGTAGAGTTAACTGTAAAGAAATAACGGAAAGATATGTTGAAATAAAATCGAACCGATTGGAGGTTAAATGAAGTGAGCATAAATGTGGTTAGTTTGTTTTCAGGTGGCGGTGGATTAGATTTGGGATTTATCGCTGAGGGATATAATATCATCTGGGCGATTGATAATAACAAAAACGCCACTGAAACTTATAAGGCTAATATCGGTGACCACATTATGTGTGCAGATATTAACCAAATTGATATCAGCAAGATTCCACAAGCGGATGTGGTTATTGGTGGTCCCCCTTGTCAGTCATTTTCTTTGGCAGGAAATAGAAATGTAGAAGATGAGCGTGGACAACTTGTCTGGAAATACATTCATATCATAGAGCAGGTACAACCTAAAGCTTTTGTATTTGAAAATGTAACGGGATTGTTATCTGCAAAAAATTCGCAAGGCGAAAAAATAATAGAACTTCTAAAAATTGCTTTTAAGAAGATTGGCTATACGATTGAACAGCAAGTTATGAATGCTGCCGACTATGGTATTCCTCAACGAAGAAAAAGGGTAATCATTGTAGGTTTGAAGAATGCAAAATTCGAATTTCCTAAACCTACGCACAGCGAGGATGGAATTGGCTTAAAACGTTATGTGAGTGTGGAAGAGGCTCTTGGCGATTTGCCAGAGGCTATAACGGACGAAAATGGTGTTGTAAATTACAGTATGTCGGCACAAAGCGAATTTCAGAAGTTCGTGAGAAGAAATGTGGCTATTACAGAGCATTTCATACCACAGATGAGTGAACTGGATGAATATATAGTACGCCACGTAAAACCTGGTGGAAACTATATGGATATACCTGCTGATGTTAATTCAAGCAGGATAAGAAGACTCCAACGAGACGGCGGACACACAACTTGTTATGGTAGACTTGCACCTGATAAGCCGTCGTATACAATAAATACTTATTTTAATCGTCCGAATGTTGGATGCAATATTCATTATAAGGAAAACAGGTTGATAACTGTGAGAGAGGCACTGAGATTGCAGTCTTTCCCTGATGATTATAAGATTGTTTCAAGCAGTAAGCAGGGACGAAATCTTATTGTCGGAAACGCAGTACCCCCGATGCTTGCGGGCATAATCGCTCGTGAGTTGAAAAAATTTATAAAGGAGGACTAATCTATGTGGATTTCATATTCGGATTCGGAAGTGAATCGATTCCATCCTATATGTGAACGTGCTTTAAATTATGCATTAAGGTTAATAGGTAAAGAGAATCAGTATAGGGTTTTGCACCACCAATATACGGGTGCTCTTGAAATGGACTATGTTGTGCAGAATATTGCGACTGGAAAATATCTTTGTGTTGTAGAAGTGAAAAGAACTCCTGCGGATGTACATAGTGCGAGGTATCAATTTCAAGCTATGTCGTATGTTCAGATGAACGCGGGACAATCCGAAAAACCTTTCTATATTCTCACAAATTTGGAGTATGCATTTTCTTTCAGGTATGATGCAGGAAGACCGCGTGTTTTTCAGCAGATGCTTAAACCAGGTCTTTCTCACATCGGAAGTTTTGAAATGGATGAAGAGGAAGAATTTGTCGAGAAACTTGCCGGATATTTTAGTGAGCGTATAACTGATTATACGAATAATACATACGAGTATTTGGTTACACTTGAAGAATTTGCAACTCATATGGAACAAATCAAAGAGGAATCTAAGCGTTGGAAAACTCACTTAGCGATTCTTTTGTATGAATATATTCGAGGCGCATTTACCTTTATTAATAGAAATGAATTAAGAGATATCAGATTATTCAGAAACGATGTTGAGAGAATTTGCGACGAAGCTGCGCGTGTTAACTTTAAGGATATCTTTAACTACTCTGAAGAATCGTTTGAGAGAACGGCAAACATCGAGAATGATACATTGGTAGATTTGTATGATTTTGGCAATCAGAATGTTAATGGTGACTCTGTTGCTGGTATTCTGCACTCTATTGTGTCGGCAGGTCATGAACATGATGGAGAGGTTCCTACTGATTTAGAATTAGCAAGAATTGTGGCAGAGTTGGCAAAATATAGTAGCGGTGAATTAGATGTTACGGATGTTGTATGTGACCCCGCCGCAGGAAGTGGAAATCTTATTAGTGCAGCAATCCCCACATACAATTTGGTGCCAACTCAAATCGTTGTAAATGACGTAAACAGCAAGTTGCTTGAATTACTATCATTGAGAATCGGCTTGAATTATGCAAGTACTATAAGTTTAAGAAATTCGGCTGCGATTTATAATCGAAATATTGCGGATGTTGACCCCGTATTTTTCAATGATGTCAAAGTAGTGGTGATGAATCCTCCGTTCTCTGCGGGAATAAATTGTGTTGCCAGAAAACAACCTTTATATAGAAGTATTAGACGGTTGACTGGAAGTGAAGCAAGAACTAATATTGGGCAGATGCCTTTAGAAGCAGTCTTTCTCGAATTGCTCATTGAACTTGTTCAGCCGGGAACAACAATATCTTGCGTGTTCCCTAAAACGCATTTAATGGGCCGCGGATCAGAAGCCAAGGCGATAAGACGATTATTATTGAATCAATTTGGCCTTCACTTGGTTTTTGCATATCCTGGTGACGAAATATTTGATGATGTAACAAAGGATACCTGTGTCCTTGTAGGAAAAGCAAAAACTCCGGCTGAATGCGTTAAAGTTGTTTCAAGCTACGATAAAATTCCGAACATTGATATTCACAGATTTGCACAAACATTGCCAAACGATGCAACAGAGGATTTTTCACCTATGATGCCTGGTATTGTAGTGAAGAAGATTTCTACACAGGAATTATCTGATGCTGCCGAAGATGGATGGCGAATGCTTAACAGTGAAATGGTTGATGCAATTACGTTTGTAAAAGAGAATTTTCAGAGTTCTGCACAATTTACGGAACTATCAGAATTGGATTATCCGACTAAACGTGGCCAAGCAGGAAATAGTGGCGGAAGTGATATTATGTTCTTTGATTCAAGACCTGATCTATATGAGCAGTTCACGGGGCAAAATATTGTTCTATCCGCAGGAATGCGTAATGCCAAGTTGGATACTTTTGATATCGGAACAGGAGATAGTGATTTCTTGGATGTTTCGGACAATTCCGAAGATATCGTAGATGCCATTATTGATGCGTACAATACGCTTCCTGACAGAGAGGGAAAGCAACAGCGAAGACGAAAAACAAATCAAGAGTGGAAGAGAATATTGAACAAGGAAAGTAGGGGCAGATTTTCAGCCAATTCTGTTTTGATTCCAAGAGCAATCAGAACGACGGGAAGAATCTACTTGTCGCGCAATCCGGTATTCGTATCTACGAATTTTGTTGTTTGCACACTGCCTTCAGTAAACAAAGCAATCATGCTATCAACATGGATGAGTACCATTTTTTATCAATTGATTTGCGAAGTGTCCTCCAAAGACCAGGAGGGCATGAGAAAAATGGAAGTTTCGGATATCGAAAAGACCTATGTTCCTGTATTGGATAATGTGACGCAAGAAACGATAGCAGCCTTGACGGACGAATATGGTTCAATAGAATTCTTAAATCTTGCAACTCCTGAAATCAGAGAGGTGGATAGAATTTGGGCTAATGAACTATTTGGAGAAGATGCAGATGAAATATTGAATACTGCGAGAAGAATGTTGGAATATCTCGCCAACAGAAGAAACCCGTAATCAGTAGTTTTGAAAATCACACATACTAAAGGGGGGGATTCCTGTCTTAGGCTGGCAGGGTCCACCCCTTGTTCATTTTATACTGGCATGTGTTTTTGACGTTTCATCATCATATCAAAGTGCTGACCTTGTTCCATGTGACGGAATATTTTCTCAAATATCCTTCTGCAACTATCCGCATCAATACTGGTATGGATAAAGTTCAAGCCGTCCGAAATTCGGTCATTACTTGTGCATAGATACTGTAAGAGCGATGCCGCCATGTGCAATTCAGAACAATCCTCTGTACCATCCGGTAATTTCGTTACAAAATCGTCTCGGTGTTTTTTCAGAATTTCATCCTTAATACTTACGCCGCTGTAACCACATAACTGCAGAAAATAATAATCCAAGATCTGGCGGATTACATTCACAAGGGTGTTTGAAGAGGAAACCTCCATATATGTATCCCATAGTGCGGCATAAGAATTCTGCACAGGATTACGGTTTTCAATTATTGCAGGAGTCTCCATGTTTCGCTGAACACACGGTGTGACAGCGGAACGATTGTCCACCTTCGTGATTCCAAAGAATGAAACATACTGATAATTCTTCTATGATTTCTTCTCCTTGTTTCAAGGTCTTATGCACCGTTTTTCTCCAGTGTCTCGGATGTTATCCCGTTTTCACGGAATGTTTCACTCAATGCTTCTAATCTTGTTGATTTTTTTGCCATGATATGCCCTTTCTTTGATATATTTATTATAAAACAAGTATATCAGATATGCCTGAAAAAAGGAATGGAAAAATCCATTCCTTTAATACTTTTGTAACTTTATAAGTTTATCCTGGAAGACCTTGAATAAACCGATGGTTTAATTATAGTATATGTATCCAAGAAAATAAATATACATATATAATTGATTATAGATGCTGACAAATTCTAGACACTGTCTGGAAAATAATGAAAACGCAGTTGGATGCTATTGTATTTAATTGAAATCACGTATGTAAGGAGAAATGTTGACTAATGGCAGCTGGGATGACTGTTTTAGAAGAGAATCATACGGACTATGCTGCTTGTTATCAGCGCATCAAGTGGAACGTAGAAGTGATTGCAGGATATGAGAGACCTAATGGGTTTATAGTGCAGCATTTTTTTCGTACATCTTCTCCCAAAGATTTTATTCTTGATGATACGTCCTATTATGAGGCATGGGAAGTGAAAGATGGATTTTGTATTGATACTAAGGGACAGTTTTATGATGATGAGTTTGCTATTGGGCACCCTATGGATCAACTAGAGGTCTTTCCAAAGTCGACGTATACTGCTGGAGAGTATTGTTTTACTGGTAAGGTATTCTGGGTTGATGAAAGCAAGCATTCTTCGTTATTTCAGGTTGTCAGAAAATGGCCAAGGAATGAAGTGAAGCAAGCTGGTGGATTACATTCAGTGTATCAATCAGATGAATTTGCAGATAAGAGGCCTGATTATAAGCGAACTCCGTTTATTTACAGGTGGAATATGTTAAACGATGAAGTTGTGTATGGTGCATACGGCAGAAACGAAAGAGCAGCTTGACAATGATACGGAAGCACTCCTTACCACCGCCAGAAAGCACCTGTGCCAGTTTGCGGTACTGAAATATCAGCAGATGGATGGATTGAATACCGCCTTGCTCTTTGGTGTCCGCAAGATTGATGCCCTGCGTACCCTTACCACAGAGAGCCCTGCGGTATTTATCCCATTCCGTGTGCAGGAAATTTATCACGAGAACGGTGTGTATTACGGGCAGAATGTTATCAGCAAAAATATGATCATTGCAAACCGCCGCTACCTGTTAAACGGAAACTCCTTTATTTTGGGTGTATCGGGTGCAGGTAAATCATTTACGGCGAAGGAAGAAATGGCCAATATCATTCTCAAAGACCCCAATGCGAATGTAATCATTATCGACCCAGAGAGAGAATATTTCCCTCTTGTAAAAGCAATGCAGGGCGAGGTCATTCACATACTAACTCGATAACCTGCTTCTTCAATACATTCTCGAACAATGCATTGACTATCTGTTTTATCGTTTTCAAGTCCACCACCTAACAAGAAAAATCCTTTTGGGGTTTCTATTACACCTACGCTTTCTCCTTTTATTGGAATAATGTAAGCACCTATTCTATCTAAATACTTTTCATTTTCTTGTATTCCAAAAATCTCGTGCATATTTACCTCATCAAATTCAAATTTTTTTTGTTTGCTCTCGCATCCACGATAATGCCTATGAAAAGTCCTCTCCATTTGGATGACCACTTCTTATAATAGACTTTCCACCCAAGCAAGTTCCATAATTTGTATTTAAGCATAATTCTTTTTCTGCTATTAATTTCCCTACTTGCTGTATTGCATGTAAATCAGATTTACCTCTTCCAAACCAAGTAAGGAACAGATGTATTTTTGTGTTCTTCTGAACTTTTTTAAAGTCCGTCTCTTGAATCCATGCTATTAATTCACGATGTATTTTGCCTGCGTATACACCAGAGCATAAAACAATATGTTCGTATTTATCTAAGTCAGGCTTCCAACCACCATCTATTACATACATTTCTGCATCACTATTTGCTTTCAAATACGATGCCACTTGATATGTATTTCCCTCCTTTTTGGGAGAGACAATTAATATTGAATTCATCTACTACCTCTTTGACAAATATCAACTTATTTAAAACGATATTTTCCCTTTCCCATTCCTTCTACAACAGCAACTAAATCTAAGTCAGCATATAATTTTTTGATATATGCCGTTGCAGTTGTTTCAGAACAACCTAAAATTTCTATTACTTTTAAATTTCCAAAAACCTCATATCCAACTCCCTCATAAATCGCAATCAGTTTATTTTTCACAGATGTAGAGAAATTTGAATTCATAATAGTTTTTTTAATTTCCCCTGTTTCACTTTCGATTATGTTATCCGACTTAGGCATTCTTCCATTTTTTATCTGTAAATATTCTTCACAAACAGGTATCACTACAGATGTCACATTATCTGTATTTTCAAAAGTTTTATAAAACAAAATTGGTGAACCATTCTCTTCGAGAGACCTTTTAGCCTCTCCGATACCAGTTCCAAAGGATTCAATAATGCCTAATGACTTGAACATATCTCTTATTTCCGGATTTTCTGTGTCTCTTTCGTTAAAATATGACCTTTCATTCAAATCCTGAATTCTAAGGGGCGGTAATGGCTTATTATAATTCACAATATTAATTTGGTTTTCAGAAATATAAATCTGTATCGGCTTACCATTTTCATAATTATTGTGAACCAATGCGTTTGCTACGAGCTCCTCCACCGCAACAAATGGGAAATTGGATACCTTACGGTTATCAGATTCTCCATCTTCTCTTATGACAATAGTATTTAAGTAGTTATCATTTATAAATTTAACAACCGCATAATATTGTTTCCATATAGGTCCTTTGAAATATTTTGACTCCATTTTTCTCTTAGAACCAAACATATCTACAATAAGCTCAATATATGAATACGATATATATTTTTCAGGGTTATCAGAAAACATCAACAAAGCGTAATTCCTAATCTTTTTTTCTGCTGGGTCATTTTTATCAAGTAATTTTAATGACTTTGCCATCTGCTTCTTATCCAAGCCCTGCATTATTTCGCACTCAGTTGTCTTTGAAATATATTCCCTAATAAAATCTATATTCAAATCATCTATTGTTGCATCTGCACAGGTTAAGGATGAATAATGAAAATTTGCAAATTTTCTTAATAAATCATACTCCTCATCTACACGAGCAAGTCTTGTCTCAGCTTCAATTCGTACATATCGTCCAGCTTTAAGATTTATTGTTTTATCTTTTTCGGCTCTTTCATTTACCATAAATGGACCACCAGTTTGTCTATGGACAACTATTAACAGATAGTCTACTTCTTTAAACTGATTTGAAATTACTTCAAATGAAATATTGGGATAAAGATATGGTCTTAATGCGTTAATTTCATTTTTACTTTTCTCTAGACTTCCTTTTGGAATTCCACAGATTGGTAGTTTTGGGATAGCTTTATTATTTTCATCATTTATCGCTTCTACACCTAAGAAAATATATTGAATATCATTATCATAATAATTATTTCCGTATGCACAAAGGGTCTTTAAAATTTTTGCCTTTTGTAGTGCTGATGATTTATACTCAATATATGAACATTCTACCGATTGTTCCTCTAAAATATCATTTGCCTGTTTTTTAATCGCTTCGTAATCCATGATTTTCTCCTCCAATCCAAAGATATTTTATATCAAACCCAAGATTTTGTCAACCAAACCAAAGTTTTGAACTGTATTCGTGGGGATTCAAACTAAAAATTAGGAATTTAGTATAATTATATCCATGAACCAAGTAATCCATAAATCTTTTAAGTGAAAATCAAGGAGTAATTTCCCCTTGATTTTCACAATATTTTATTGCACCCAAAGCCCCTGTACTTTCTTTGCTGCTATAATTTCATTTATCCAAACCATAATATTATCCAAACTTAATGCTACGATAGGCAAAATACCAAAAATAGTATTATAAAAGTTTGGATTTTATTTTCCATGGTATGATTAATCCAAACACAAAAAGGAGGTTAACATACCATGGATTTAACAAATTTACGCAACCATCAAGATGAACTCATTAATCACATGAAAGATTCAGGATATTCTATGAGCTGTATTTACATGTACAAACGTCAAATACGTGAAATTCTGGAACTAGACATGGATTCGTGGACTTCATACAAAGATATCTACCAATACTTTGAGAGTATATCTGCCAATAAAAAAGATTTGAATTGGAGACGCTCTGTTATTGGTGGAATTGAACATTTCGATTTAGAGCATCTGTTTCCGGACAGACGCAGAATATGCTCGTTTATCGAACCCAAAGGGGCTTACTATGCAACTTCATTTCCTGGAGTTATGGCAGGCAAAGTGTTGTGTGATTGCTGCATTTCTTCAAAAGTTTCCTGCCGAATTCTGCGTTGCCACAGATAATAAGTTTGTTCGCAAATGTGGTTTTCTTTCAACCACTTTTTTGCAGTCTGACCTTCCGGCCTCGCCTGGCACTGACTGATGATATTTTTCCAATGCTGCTTACGAACCTCTTTTGTACATTGATCCATAGTGCTATATCCTCCTTCAAAAAAACTATAGATTTTTTAGATATCTTAAAGTATGACATAGAACTAAATCTTTTGTAAGGCGAGCGATTTGACGCTTACCCCAGAACAGAGCTAAAGGAAGAAATACCTTTATCTTTATTAATGAGATTTATCTATTATTCCAACACGAATACAGTGCCAACTTCCTTTTTAACCTCTGGAAGCGTGTGCGTAAGTACGGTGCTTATTGTACGGGTATTACCCAGAATGTGGACGACCTGTTACAGAGCCATACGGCAAGGACAATGCTTGCAAACTCCGAGTTTATCATTATGCTCAATCAGGCATCCACCGACAGGCTTGAGCTTGCCAAGCTCCTGAATATCTCCGACCTTCAGATGAGCTATATCACGAATGTGGGGGCAGGACAGGGGCTTTTAAAGGTAGGCAGCTCCCTTGTACCATTTGTCAATAAGTTCCCAAGAAATACAGAATTGTATAAATTGATGACAACCAAATTTGGAGAGGTGTAAGGTGTAGAATTTGCGGTATTCGTGTCGGAATTTGAGAAGTTGCTAAAAATATTCATGTTGTTTAGTGTTAAAATGCAAGCAAAAACCATTGATTTTTACACGAATATCTGCTATACTATGTTCAGTACCTTTAAGGAGGACGGATTATGTATAGAAAGATTATGGGCTTCTTAGAAGCGTGGAAAGAAAGCGAACACCGCAAACCTCTTATTTTGCAGGGAGCAAGGCAGGTGGGCAAAACCTACTCTATTTTGGAGTTTGGTCGCACTCATTATGAGAATGTGGCATATTTCAATTTTGAAACCAATCCAAAGCTGAATGAAACCTTTGAAGAAAATATCAGCCCCGATTATCTGATACCGATTTTATCCCATATCGCAGGTCAGACTATCGTAAAAGAAAAAACACTGATTGTATTTGACGAGGTGCAACTTTGCGAAAGGGCTTTGACTTCGCTGAAATATTTTTGTGAAAATGCTCCAGATTATCATATCATCGTAGCAGGCAGCCTGCTTGGTGTGGCGGTGAATAGAGCAAAATTTTCATTCCCTGTGGGAAAGGTAGATATGAAAACCCTGTATCCGATGGATATGGAGGAATTTATGCTTGCTATGGGCGAGGACGCACTTGTACAGCAGATAAAAAAATGCTTTGAAACAGATACGCCAATGCCCTCTGCTCTCCACGATGCGGCGATGCAGCTCTACCGTCAGTATCTTGTGATAGGCGGTATGCCAGAGTGCGTGATGCAGTATGCTGAAACGAAAGATTACATCCTTGTCCGCCATACGCAGGATACGATACTTGCAAGCTATCTCAATGATATGAGCAAGTACAATAATCTGAATGAAATCAAGAAAACCAGACTTGCTTATGATAACATTACTGTTCAGCTCTCAAAGAAAAACACCCGTTTCCAATATAAGCTGATTAAAAAAGGCGGAAGAGCTTCTGAATTTGAAAATGCGATTGAATGGCTCTGTTTATCTGGTATCGTGTCACAGGTTTACAAGGTGGAACAAATCAAAAAGCCTTTGGAAAACTACCGTGATATTGATGCGTTCAAGATTTATGTATCAGACTTAGGACTGCTTTGTGCCAAAAAGGATTTAGCTGCTAACGATATTCTCTATATGGTGGAGGAAATCAATGACTTTAAGGGCGGTATGGCTGAAAACTATGTCAATGTTCAGCTTTCCATAGGCGGCTACCACACTTACTACTGGGAGTCCGAGCGTGGTGCTGAAATAGATTTTGTCATTCAGCGTGACGGTCAGCTTATTCCGATTGAGGTCAAATCTGCCGACAACACAAGAGCAAAGAGCTTAAAGGTTTATATGGACACCTACAAGCCTGCTTATGCCATCAAGCTCTCTGCGAAAAACTTTGCATTTGAGGATAACAAAAAGATAGTTCCTCTCTATGCAGCATTTTGTATCTGAAAACAAATATTGAAACAGTAACGCTCACTATAACGGTGGGCGTTATTATTTTGTGTGCCAAGCATGGCACTAATCTAACTAGTGAAAGTCTAGTCACAGGTATTTACCGCCAAGTGTAGTGAACCACAAGTTGGCATCAGTAATGGTGTGGATTCACAGAGTTCTATTTGAAAATATGTGAAAACTAAAGAACCGCCGTATACCGAACGGTACGTACGGTGGTGTGGGAGGTCGGTAGATAAAGTAATTATCTACCTCCTACCCGATCTGGAAGGAGATAACAATTCGCAAACCCTGATGTTCCTAAACTGCAGATGGAGCAGAGTATATACAAAAACCAGCTGATTGGCGGAGAATTTAATTTGCGAAAAATAGGAGATGAGAATTTGCGAATCAATAATTTATCAGCTGAATCGGAACGATTAAGGGAAGAAAGACAAAGACTTCAGTTATCGGTTGCAGAGAAAAAAGGCAGGCAGCTTCGAAGAGAAGAGTTAGTCACTTTCCTTCATGAGCAGACAGTGGAACTTAATGAGTTTGATGACGGACTGGTCAGAAGACTGATAGAACAGGTGACGGTGCATGAGGATGTAACATTTACAGTTGAATTTAAGAGTGGAACAATGGTGGAAGTATAAGAGGTGTCCGCATATATCACAGATAGCACTCCAGATATGTATCTGAGAGTGCATCCGTGACCTACGCGAGCTTTGTGCCTAAAAATTATTTAACAGTAAAACTTTTTAGTATTTCTCTTAAGGCATTGATAGTCCTTATGAGAATAGTTGTTTCTTCAGAAGTGCAGCCGGAAAGAATCTGGCTAATTTCTACTTCATCAGATGTTTTTTCTGGGAATTCCAAGCTATCAACAAGGAGAGAGTCAGCTGAGATTTCAAGAGCATTGGCAATGCTGACAAAGAAATCCATGCTACATCCTTTGTTCCCATTCCTTCAAAATCCATTGTTTTCATTAAGCGTCCTTTCTGCATGCAGCCCGCATTAGGCAGTCGGTATGTTAACTCTGAAAAAGTAACATATCAAGATAATTATATTTTTAAGAGGTCCCTTTTGACACTCCCTACCACATGGGTTCCCTTAAGCCATTTTGTGACCTTGTGGGTCACGAAGATAGGAAATTGTGACCCACAGGGTCATCGTAAGAGGTCCCCTTTGTATATATACTGAAGGAGTAAGTTGGGATATTTATCAAAGGAAGTGAAAAAATGAGCCAAAGTACGGGGGTATTGAAGTTGTATAGCGAAGTGAAATCTGTCCCGGTTGAATGGTTATGGTATCCATATATTCCAAGTGGAAAAATTACATTATTGCAAGGTGACCCTGGTGATGGGAAATCAACAATGATGATGAATCTTATAGCATGTCTTACAAATGCTGACTTTACCCCAGATGGGCAAAAGATAGCTGTTCCCAAGAGAGTCATATATCAATGCTCCGAGGATGGAGTTGCTGATACGATAAAACCTCGATTAGAAAGAAGTGGCGCTGATTGTAATAAGGTTGCCTTTATTGACGAAGAATTAATAAGCCTAACATTAGATGATGAAAATTGAGAGACGCCATTATAGATTTTAAGGCTAATCTTTTGGTTATAGATCCGTTTCAGGCTTACTTGGGTGACGATATTGAAATAACTAATGCTAAGAAGATTCGTAAATTGATGCAAAGACTGAATATATGGGCATCAACATACAACTGTGCCATTGTTCTTATTGGACATATGAATAAGAATGAAGGCTCAAAAGATTTATATAGAGGTCTTGGTTCTATTGATTTGGTGGCTTCGGCTAGAAGTGTTCTACAGGTGTATAAAGTCGATGGGAATCCCACGGCAAGATATATGAAACAAATAAAAAGTAGTCTTGACCCTAGAGGCAATGATATAGGATTTGAGCTTGATGCAAAGAAAGGATTTCAGTGGCTGGGTAGTTCTGAAGATCACAGTGATTGCGAGTGGGACGAATTACTGGATTAGCGACTCACATGTTTTGTCAAAGGATGAAATGATAGCAAATTTTCTTAAGAAGGAATTGGAAGAAGGTCCTATGAAAGCAACCGATATACAGAGCCATTTTGTTGAAATGGGAATAGGAATCAAGGCTTTAAAACGAGTTAAGAAAATCCTTGGAATTAAATCTTTTCGCAAATTAGGGCAGTGGTATTGGGAGATGGAGACAGTCGATGGAGAAAATTAAGGTTGCCGGATATGTTAAATTGGCAAAACTATGGAAAAGAGAAGAGAGGCAGCATTACCGTACCATCAGCAATATTATCGTGAGATGTTTGCAGATTCTGATGTGTTCGAGTATGTCGGTGTGTATGTGGACATTACAGGTAATAAGGAAATATTTAAGCGAAAAGAAATGCTTCGGTTAATCAAGGACTGCTTAGACGAAAAGGTCGATTGCATAATGGCAATGACGAAAGGTTATCTTGCTGCGAATATGCGAGATTTTTCATATTTATTTAAATATTTGATGGATGCACGTGATGGCCAAATAGATTTTATGACAGAGGATGAAAACGATAAGGAAGACACTTCTGGTTTTTATATTGATACCATAAAAAACGATGATGATCAAAAAGGTGCACTCAAAGAGATGGTGGAGCAACTGGTTAGCTTATATCCTCAAGAGTATGAGGATTGGAAAAATAAACTGGAGACAGCAATGCTAAAAATGGAAGAAGGAAGTGATAGCGATGGATAAGAAATTGGAGAAGCTTATAGCGGAAGAAGGTGTGTCTGAAAGCACAATATATCATGAGATGGCTTCTCGTCCTTGGAGGCAACAGAAGAATGGAGTCCAAGAGAGAAAAGAGGGGACTAGAAGTAGGATTCGTAATTCATCTGTGCCAGAGGGAGCAGTCTTACGCAGACCAAAGCCACAGCCTACCATTAATGATTCAGATTATAAGCGCATTGCGGTTTATGCCAGGGTAAGTACGCAGAGTGAGGAACAGGTATCATCTATTGAAAATCAGACAAAATATTATACAGAGAAGGTGGCTGAAAAAGAGAACTGGGATTTGTATAAGATTTATGCTGATGAAGGAAAGTCAGGAACTTCGATGAAAAGAAGAACTGAATTTAAGCAAATGCTACAGGATGCAGCAGACCAAAAGTTTGACACAATTTTGTGTGCCAGTGTTTCTAGATTTGCAAGAAATGTTACGGACTGTATTGAGCAGATAAAGCATTTAATAACAGATAATCCGAGACATCCAGTTGGAGTTTATTTTGAAACAGAGGGGCTTTATACTTTGGATCCTAATTCTACAATGGCATTATTTATTCATGCGATGTTGGCGGATTGGGAGTCTGATAATAAGAGTAAACGAATGATTTTGTCTTATGACCAAAGAATATGTACAGGTCAGTATCCTGTTTCAGACCTATTAGGATATAGACACACAAAGGATGGTGCTTTAGTGATTCAGGAAGATGAAGCTATAACGGTTAGATATATATTTCTTGCTTATCTTGGTGGGTATTCACTTAATGAGATAGCAGAAATTTTAACTGAAAATGATAGACCAACTTTAAGTGGCAGAACAGAATGGAATGCAGAAATGGTTCGTGCGATTATGCAGAATGAAAGAAGATGGGGAGATCTTGAAGCAAGAAAAAGCATAGTTATTGACTATAAGGAGAAGAAAACTGTTAAGAATTATGACATGCGAGTATCTGCTTTTGTTCCAGACCATCATGAAGGTATTGTTAGTCGTGAAATAGCAAATGCGGTAAAAATGCTTAATGCTAGTAGTGGAACTTTAGCTGGAGTTCCAGATATTTCTGTTATTGGAGAAGGTGGATTAAAAGGATTTGTCACAGTTACTCCTGCATGGGGTGGTGTAAATGCAGATTTATACCGCGATTTCTGCAAGAGTGCTTATACGGATGAGGAGTTTTCGCAAATAGAACGTGAGGCTCGAATTATAAGTGGAAAAGAGCATAGCAAAATAATATCAATGGATTTTGCGGGGTATGAAGTTCCAAGCAGTGCTTTTTTCATTGACACAAGCACACCGACCTTAACATTTAACAAAAGGAAACTCAAGATTAATAAGAAATTTCATGACCGATTTGATGGGGTTGATTACGTGGAGTTTTTATACCATCCGTTGCTACAAGCCATAGTCGTGAGAAGCTGTGACAAAAATAGATCAGGGGCAGTCGCACTTAAGAATAAAGATGGGAAGACGATTAGTGACATCCCAGCAGCTCCGTTTTGTGAAGTTGTTTATGAGACGATGGATTGGATTGAAGATTACGGGTTTAGATTTAGAGGAGTTACTAGACGATATGGACAGCAAACCGCAATGCTTTTCTTCCTTGATGAGCCACAGATACTGGTTGGAAAAGGCGGAGTGAAGGCAGCAGGTAGTGCAAATTATATTCCTTATCGCAAAAGCGAACTTGAATCAGAGATACCAGAAGAGAAAATATTCCAGTTTGGAGTTTCATATGCTATGCGAAAGAAAAGGGACAAAATCATCAAGAGGTTATCAGATAGGGATATGTTGGAGCGTGGAGTCGTTAAGGAGAACCCGCTCATTGGTAGGATACCTACAAGGCAGGAAATCATGGTTGAGTTAGATGAACTGCTTATGTCAATGTAAGGAAGGAGATACATAGAATGGATATTAAGCAGGAACAAGAAACGAGCCTTGTAGTAAGTGAAAAGGGGAAGGGACAAAGTTATAATTTTACGGATCAAGAACTGATTCGCCAACTTGTAAAATCAAGAATGGCACAGGGACAAGAATTGGAATTTGAAGACTTGTCTGGCTATGAATTGCCACCGAGAACCCAATTCTCGATGCTAAGTAAACCAGCTGTTTCTATTAAGTATGGAAAGATGACCTTTAATATGGCAAGCGTGAGGATGTTTGACGAGGCTTTATTTATCCTTACTCCCGTGAATAGAGAGAAAAAGCGTTTGATGGTTGTTCCATGTAAGGAGGAAGAAAGTGCGTCTTTACAATGGGCAAGGATTAGGGAGTCTGATGATACGAAGGTCAATAGAACTATCAGCTCGGAAGAGTTTATTTTGAAACTGTATAAAATGATGGGCTGGAAATTAAATTGCAGATATAAGATTCTTGGCAGGGTTGCATTAGCAAAGCCGGGTCCAATGCCTGTACTTATTTTTGATTTGGAAGAGGCCATTATGTTTGACTCGAAGCCTATGGAATTTGTTGATGAGGAAACTGGAGAGATCAAAAAGAAGCAGGTTAAATATTATCCAGAAGAGTACAAGGATTGCATCGGTAAGTCTTATAACGATTATATTGAGGCAAAGCAGATGAATATTTTTGAGTTTTTAGATGAATATACAGGACAATCATATTCTGATTTACCAGAAGAAACACTTCCAGAGGCAAGTGCTATTGAGATGCAAACATATAGCAATGGGGGGATGGATGACGATAGTGTAGAAGTAGTAACAAGTTCTTCGGATACATTGGGGGTGGAATAAGTGAATGACAAAGGCAAACTATGGAAAGGTTCAAAAAAGCAGGCTAAACTACGAATATCATTATATGGCCGTCAGCATGTAATACAGATAGGGAAAGACGTTGTTCGAGTGTTGGGTGTGCCTCCATACATCTCAATAAGAATAAATCTAGAAATGGATTCCATATTAATTGAATCTGCGATGGAAAAGCACAAACTTTCCTTTAAGGTTGCCGATGATATATGTTTTAACAAAAACAGACAGATGACTATTACAAGTGCATCATTTGTAATTGGGTTGATGGTGCAAAACAATCTTGATCTATCTGAGACATATCAGATAGAAGGGGTTTACTCGGAGAAAAATAATGCTGTTGTTTTTAACATAAAGGATTCGAAATTATATGAATCTAAACGATAAAAGTTCTGGGATTTAATAATTAAAACGCGATATGTGTTTACATAAAAGGGTCTATGAAGAAAAATCTTTATAGGCTTTTTTGTGCATATTTATTATTGAGAGCTATGTAAAGAGCGTAAAAAGTGTATGAACTGCACACAAATATTTGACATTCTTCGCTAAAGTGCAGTATTATATGATTGGAATGATACGCTTAATTGAATGGTGGAAGTGTAGATTATGATAGAAGGTTATATAACAGTAAAAGAAGCCGCTGAAAAGTGAGGATTGCATGTGTGTTCGGTTCAACTTATGTGTTCCGAAGGTAGAATTCCCGGAATTGTTAAGTTTGGAAGGGCTTGGGCTATTCCTAGTGATGCTGAAGTCCCGAAGGATGGAAGAGTAACGTCTGGGAAATATAAAAATTGGAGAAAAAAAGAGACAGAGTGACAGAATGTGTCCTTCTGCGTTGCTATAATCAATTTATAACATGGGAGGTAATGAGTAGTTCAGAGAAAGCACTTGTAAAAAAATTGAATGCAATGAATCAAGAGGAGTTTGTAAAAATAATTTCCGATTTATTCAAAACAAATAAGTTTATGGAAGCAAGACTAAACCTGATGATTTTGGATGATGAGTATGGAAGTGAGTTGTTGGGGAAGTATAAAAAGCAACTGTACAAAATATTTAATCCATCTAATATTGTTAGAACTGGATTTTCATTAGAAAGAGCACAAATGATACTGTCTGACTTCGCAAACATATGTGGCAGTGGCAGATGGTATGATGCTTTGGGAGAGGCCTATCACGATGCTGTGGCTGCAGCGAGTGAAGATGAGGAATTGTATAAGCTATGGAAAGACAGATTGGAATATATTTACCATGAGTTTTACGGTTTTGGATGGGGAATGGACGATTACATAACAGGAGAATATTATTCAATTCCGTGGCTTGAGGAGGATTAGGGTATAGCAGTTATTGCAAACGATTTTCCTGACCGCAGGAAAACCGAAGAAACCAAGATTAGGGTATGAATATAAGAGGCGTACTGGATGGAAAATAATAATAAAAATCAAAAATCACATATGATTATTTACACTACAGAAAAATCAGTGAAGAGATGGGGTATAAATTTGTGGATACCGATGATTATTTCTGGCTTCCAACCAATCCACGGTATACTACGAAAAGAAGTAAGGAAGAACGGCTTGCTCTGATGAAAAAAGATATTTCAGAAAGTGATAATGTAGTGATTTCTGATTCGCTGGTAGATTGGGGTGATGAATTAATTCCGTTGTTTACATTAGCAATCAGGCTAGTTACAGACACGGAAATCAGAATTGTTACAGTGCAAGCAGATTGTTTTGAATGGTGCGGATGATTTGGAGAAAAACTTTGGGAAAGTGCAATCAGAAATAAATTCTGTTATTGGCAGAACAGTAACCGTAACGGTTGACAGACCATTAGGGAGTTACCATCCTGAACACAAGGATATGTATTATCCAATAAATTATGGTTATGTGGAAGGGATTATGGCACCGGATGGAGAGGAACAGTATTTTGATAGTGAGATTGTGATGTGAACTATAGAGTAAGAAAGGGATAAAAAAGGAATGAAGTTATTGTATGGAACCGGTAATCCAGCAAAATTATCTGCAATGAAAAGTCGACTAGAGCAGTTAGACATAGAATTAATTGGTTTAATATGAAGTACCAGGGGGTCATCGTAAAGTGGGTGAGGATATCATAGAAACGGCAAAGAGAGGGTTGCAGGAAGAAACGGGGGCTGTAAAGTTTGATATTAAACCCCTGTGTGTATATTCCGTCACAGGAAAAAATTGCGTGAATGAAACGGGTGAGGAATCCTATGGATTGTTATGTTTTGCTGAGATAGAGGAGTTTTCGGGCAAGTTGGAATGGTGATGAAATGATTAAAGAAGCAAATAAAAATGATTTAGATGAAATATCAAATTTGTATCTATATCTACATGAAAAGAGTGTGCCACAAGAATCAGAGCAACTACGGAATACATGGGACAGCATAATTAATGATAAAAATCATCATCTTATCGTCTGTGAAGTTGATGGGAAAATTGTAGCGTCTTGTGTATGGGTGATTATTCCGAATCTCACAAGAAATATCTGTCCATACGCATTTGTAGAAAATGTAGTAACACATGGAGACTATCGAAGAACTGGTATGGTGCAATCAGCGTGTGGATAAGAAGTAGTGAGGAATAGATGAATACAAGATATTATATGGTTATTATTAAGGGTAAAATAAAGACCTCTGAAGTAATGTCATGTGTGTACAATAGAAATACCAAGAAATGGGATGTAAAATTTAATACTGGAAAAATGTACTCGTATGCATATTTCAATGTGGAAAAATTAGCTGAACCAGATGTTTTAAATCCTAATATGTATCGTATTAGCAGAGATGGACGGGAGTTCTTTGACATTAAAGCAATATATGTATTTAGAAGTACGAACGAGTCTTATTGGCATATTTGTTTTGGTGATGGTAGCGAAAGAGATTATCGTCGGAGCGATTTGCATATTATTGAGTCATGTCTTAGTCAAAGTCAGGCTGCAAATGTATTTGAATATGTAAAGCAGATTGCTGGTTTGAGTGACATTAAGAATCAAGAGACTAACGAAAAATTATTGTCTAAAAGATTTGATAAAATTTCTTTTGTAGGTAGCGATGTAGCTTTAGCAAAGTATTTGAATCCACCATCGTTGCAAGGAAAAAGAGCAGGGCGCGAATACATTCCGATTTTCCCGTTCGGATGCAATAACAGTCAGTACATAGCTGTGAAAAATGCCATGGAGAATCAAATTAGTGTTATACAGGGACCTCCTGGAACAGGCAAGACACAAACGATATTAAATATTATTGCAAATATATTGATGCAGGGAAAAACGGTACAGATAGTATCCAATAATAATTCGGCAACAGAAAATGTATATGAAAAATTATCATCACCCAAGTACAATTTGGGTTTTGTTGCTGCAACATTAGGAAGTTCGAAGAACAAGAAAACATTTGTTGAGAATCAGGATACAAATTACCCGGACTTTTCTCTTTGGAAAACAAATGAAGATTCTTATGATTTGCAGAAAAGAATAGCAGAGCAATCCAGTCAGTTAAAAACTGTTTTTGACAGGCAGGAGAAACTGGCAAGTTTAAGACAGGAACTTTCACAATTGGTTACAGAACAGAAATATTTCAATCAATATGTCGAAGAATTAGATGTTAATATAGATACTATAAAGTTTAAGAAAAAACTATCTTCAAAATATTGGATGGAATTATGGCAGGAGTGCCAGTTAATTTCGGAAGAGAAAAAGACAATAGGATTTTGGTTTAAGATAAAAGCTTTATTTAAATATGGAGTAATTGATTGGAAATTTTATAAGCAAGATATTTCAAAAATAATTACTACATTTCAAACTATGTATTATGAGGCAAAGCAGACTGAATTGTCTGCCGAGATTACAGAAAATGAAAAGAATTTAAATAATGTGAATAAGAATTTGCTTGATGATTTGTGCAATCAGTCAATGATTATACTAAAAGATAAACTGGCAAGAAAATATGAAGGTAAACGCAGTAGAAAGATATTTGGCGAGGATAATTTGTGGAAGGAACCATATGAAGTTCTGGCTGAGTATCCGGTTATATTAAGTACAACATTTTCATCAAGAAATAGCTTAAATTCAGATGTTGTATACGATTATCTTATCATGGATGAGGCATCGCAGGTAGATATTGCAAGTGGTGCCTTGGCTCTTTCTTGTGCAAGGAATGTTGTTATCGTGGGAGATACCAAGCAGCTTCCTAATGTAGTTACAGATGATATAAAAGTCAAAGCAAAAGCTATATTCGATACATTTAATGTGAATGAAGGCTATCAGTATACAAAGAGTTTTCTGCAATCCATTTTGGATGTTATGCCAAATGTAACGCAAACATTATTGCGGGAGCATTATAGATGCCATCCTAAAATAATTAATTTCTGCAATCAGAAATTTTATCGTGGTGAATTAATTATAATGACAACGGATAAGGGTGAAGAAGATGTCTTGTCGGTGGTAAAAACAGTCGCAGGAAATCACGAGCGTAATCATTATAGTCAGCGTCAGATAGATGTTATTAAAAATGAGATTATACCTAAATATGTTTCCAATCCGGAAGAGACAGGTATTATCGCACCATACAAAAATCAGGTAGAAGCATTGAGTATAGAAATAACAGATATTGATGCTGCTACAGTGCATAAGTTCCAGGGTAAGGAAAAAGAGAATATTATTATATCTACTGTGGATGATGAAATATCTGATTTTGCAGATGATCCATATTTAATCAATGTTGCTGTATCACGAGCGAAGAAGAAATTGATGTTGGTTGTAACTGGAAATGAGCAATCAAAAGAGCGCAATATAACAGATTTAATAGATTACATCCAATATAACAATTTTGAGGTGGCAGAGAGTAAAATCTATTCCATTTTTGATTATCTTTACAAGCAGTATACCGAGGAAAGAATGGCATATCTGCAGAAGCACAAAAAGATATCAGACTATGATTCGGAGAATCTGATGTATTCGTTGATAGAGGAAATTATCACTGATAATAAGTATTCAAGCTTAGATATTGTTTGCCATTTTCCGTTGAATATGTTGATTAAGAATCCGGAATTATTAAATGAGCATGAATGCCAGTATGCAATGAACCCGGAAACACATTTGGATTTTCTGATATATAACAGAATTGGTAAAAAGCCGGTGTTGGCGATTGAAGTTGACGGATATGAATACCATAAAGAGGATACTGTGCAGGCTTCAAGAGATTTGATGAAAAATCATATAATGGAACTGTATGAAATTCCATTGCTGAGATTTAAAACAAATGGCAGTGGCGAAAGAGAAAAGATTATAGAAATGCTGGACAAGTTGGTAGGATAACCGGAATAAAAAATAAAATAGGAGATACTATTATGGCTGTATCATATAAAAGATTATGGAAATTATAAGTGGATAAAGAAATGAGCAAATCAGATTTGCGTAAAAAGGCAGAAATTGCTCCCAATACAATGACAAAAGCAATTCCAAGGGAGAGTATCTGATTTCACAGCGCCCTGCAAACAGACCGACATATCCTTTAATGTGGGAGTGTGTAGGCGGTCCGGTTGTGAAAGGCGAGGATAGCTTGCAGGGAGTAATTAGAGACACAAAGGAAGAAGTTGGAGTTGATTTGAATCCGGAAAATGGACAGGTTCTTTTTACAAAAACACGTAAAATCATAGATGGTAAGATTTATAATGATATTATGGTTGCTTGGCTGAACCGTGAGCAAATTAAGGAATTGTTTGAACATAATATGTTTGTGGAGACATTGGAATACTTCTTTACAGAAGTTATGCAGAATGATGCTGACCTCGGAAAATTATGTGTTGATTCAGTGGAATTAATAAATTATGCAAGAAATATTGTTGTGAAGCATGTAAATATAGTGCAAATAATGACTTACTATTCATTAGGCAGATGGATTGTGGAAACACAACAAATGGGAGAAAAGAGAGCAAAGTACGGGAGTAAGGTTATTAAAACACTATCAGAAAAACTTCAGGAAGAGTTTGGTAAAGGTTTTTCAGAGGATACATTAAAGAATGCAAGAAAATTTTATTTGACCTATAAAGAGCGAATAAGCGAAACAGTGTTTAGCCTTTTCGCAATTGAAAAAAAGTGAAACAGTGTTTAGCTTTTTTGAAAAAGAGCCATCTTTTATCGTTTCGTGGTCGCATTATTTGCAGTTAATGCGCATAGAAAATGAAGCTGGACGTAGTTTTTATGAAATTTGCTTCGTTGTTATGTGTTGGTTGATTTGAAGGTGGACAAGTTGAGATTACTTTGCCCAAAGATGCTAATATTTATGCATCAGAGTACAAATTATATGGACGTCATTTTAGAATTGACCTTGTATTTTATAATTATATTTTAAAATGTTTTGTTCTGATAGATTTAAAAGTTGGGGACTTAACACATCAGGACTTAGGGCAGATGCAGATGTATGTTCATTATTATGATCCGGAACTTATGAATGAAGGAGACAATCCGCCGATTGGTATCGTATTATGTGCAGATAAAAGTGAGTCTGTAGTTAAGTATATGTTACCTGAAAATGAAACACAGATTTTTGCTTCAAAATACAAATTGTATTTACAAAGAACTTCTTTGCTAATTATAATTGTACAATCCTTGAAGTGGGAAAAGTAATTATCGGGGATAATTGCTGGATTGGAGGAAATACGGTTATTTGTCCAGGGGTACATATTGGAGATCATGTGGTTATCGGTGCTGGAAGTGTTGTTACAAAGGATATTCCAGAATGGTCAGTTGCCGCAGGAAATCCATGCAGAGTCATTCGTAAAATTACCGATGATGATCGCAGGTTCTACTATAAAGACAGAGAGTTTGATAAGGAAGCATGGGAAGACATTGTAAAACGAGGCCTTGGAGGTGTAGTATAGATTATACCAAAATGATATTGGAGAATAAGATAAGAAAAGGAGATTAGATTATGAGAATTGCAGTTACTTATGAAAATGGAGAGATTTATCAACATTTTGGACACACAGAACAGTTTAAGATTTACGATGTGGAGGATGGGAAAATTATTTCTTCCGAGGTGGTGGATACCAATGGAAGTGGACACGGTGCATTAGCTGGTGTTCTGACGGAACTGCAGGTAGATATTCTGGTTTGTGGCGGTATCGGCGGTGGGGCTCAGGCTGCCTTAGCGGCTGCAGATATAAAACTTTATGGCGGTGTGTCTGGTTCGGCAGAACAGGCTGTGCAAGCTCTGATTTCCGGAAATCTGTCATTTGATCCGGATGTCCGCTGTAATCATCATGACCATGAGCATGCAGGTGGAGAACATCATTGTGGATCACATGGCTGTGGATCACATCATTGTGGAAATCATTGATCTTTTTTCACGCTACAGAGAGAAAGTGGGGACAAATAGAGAGGGATAATTATGGATGCAATTAAGACGATTAATCTGACAAAATTTTATGGAAAGTCCAGAGGAATCACAGAACTGAACCTAACCATTTCTGAGGGAGAATTCTTCGGCTTCATAGGTCCGAATGGAGCGGGAAAGAGTACGACCATACGCACTTTATTGGGACTCATCAAGCCTACTGGTGGTACAGCTACAATTCTTGAAATGGATATTATCAAAGAAAAAGAGAATATTTTGAAATCCGTCGGCTATCTTCCGTCGGAGGCAGTATTTTATCCTGGGATGCGGGTACGGGATGTATTAAAGCTTTCTGCAGACCTACGAAAAATGAATTGCAGGAAGTCGGCTGAGGAGTTATGTGAAAGATTGCAATTGGATGTAAGCAGAAAAGTAGACGAACTCTCTTTTGGAAATCGAAAAAAGGTTGCGATTATCTGCGCACTCCAGCATCAGCCGAAGGTCTTGGTGTTAGATGAGCCGACTAGTGGGTTGGACCCCCTGATGCAAAAAGAATTTTTTGATATTCTTCAGGAGCGAAATAAAGCCGGGACAACGGTTTTTCTTTCTTCCCATGTGCTCTCTGAGATACAACACAACTGCAGCAGAGCTGCCATCATCCGGGAAGGAAAGGTAATTGCCTGCGACAGTGTGGAAGCACTGGCAAAGACCAATGCAAAAAGGGCTGTGGTGCACGGAAAAGTGGAGTTGTCGAATCTGGCAGGCATTCGCGATTTGAAGAGGGAAGGTGATAGTGTGAATTTTCTTTACAGCGGCGAGATGAATGCTTTACTACATAGGCTGTCAGAGGGCGATATAGAGGATTTGTCCCTTTCGGAGCCGGATTTAGAAGAAATCTTCCTTCACTACTACGAGGAGGGAGGGAATAAATAATGACACTGGTGAAACATGAATTAAGGCAGGGTAGAAATGCATTTGCCATTTGGACATTATCAATTGCCTTTTTGCTAGTAACTTGTATCTTTCTGTTCCCTGAAATGAAGGGAGAAATGGAAGGGGTCAGTGACATATTTGCCTCTATGGGAAGTTTTACGGCTGCCTTCGGCATGGACAGACTGAATTTTGGAACTTTGATAGGGTTTTATGCGGTTGAGTGCGGTAACGTATTGGGACTTGGCGGTGCATTTTTTGCATCACTTATAGCAGCGTCTACACTTGCAAAAGAGGAAAAGGAACGGACTGCGGAATTCCTGCTTACACATCCGGTTAGCCGTGCTCGGATTCTTACAGAAAAGCTGTGTGCAGTAATGATGCAGATTATTCTTATGAACCTGCTTGTTTTTTGGTTATCTATAGGATCCATGACGATAATCGGAGAAGAGATACCATGGAAAGAAGTGAGCCTGATGCATCTTGCATATTTTCTTTTGCAAATGGAACTGGCCGGAATCTGTTTTGGGATTTCTGCTTTTTTAAGAAGAGGAAGCATTGGAATTGGTCTTGGCATTACAGCGTTGATGTATTTTCTAAACTTGATTGCCAACATTTCCGAGAGTGTGGAATTTCTCAAATACATTACGCCTTTCGGATATTGTGAAGGGGCTGATATTGTAACAAATGGTTGTCTGGATGGAAAACTTGTTTTGCTTGGAATGTTGTATGGCTTTCTTGGGATTGTCATGGCATATATTCGGTATTGCAGGAAGGATATTAAGTAAAAGGATTGAGCCACGGTCAAGTTCCTTATCGGAGTACTCTAGTTCTAATTGTAATAAAAATTTCTGTTTGAGGGAATATTAAACATGAATTCTTAGAAATGGAGAAATGATAACATGGTAATTATAAATGGTAAAATATTCACTATGACAGGAAACAATATAGAATGTGGTTATGTGCGCACGAAAGGAACGTTAATTGATCAAGTCGGTTCTATGTCTGCGTTTAAAAGTGAAAAAGATGAAAAAATATTGGATGTTGATGGAGCCTGGGTTTTGCCCGGGCTCATTGAATCTCATGCCCATATTGGAATTATAGAAGAAAAATGGGGACCAGTAGGAGATGACTGTAATGAGGAAACAGCCCCTGTGACAGCCGCGCTTCGTGCCATAGACGGAATAAATCCCATGGATCCTGCTTTTCACGATGCAATTGCAGCAGGAATCACGTCGGTTATGACAGGACCGGGCAGTGCCAATGTAGCTGGTGGCCAGTTTGTATTTATGAAAACACAGGGCAGGTGTGTAGATCATATGATCGTAAAAAATCCGGCGGCCATGAAGGTGGCATTTGGAGAAAATCCAAAGACGACATATGGCGACAAGAATCAATACCCATCTACAAGGATGGGAACGGCTGCATTGCTTCGAAAAACTTTGCATGAGGCTGTGCAATACAAAAAAGATAAGGAAGAAGGCAGACTAGAAAAAGCAGACTTTGAGATGGAACCGTGGCTTCCGGTTCTCAGTAGGGAAATTCCACTAAAGTCACATGCACACAGGGCAGATGATATTCTTACTGCCATACGGATTGCAAAAGAATTTCAGGTAGACATTACGATTGACCATGGAACAGAGAGTCACTTGATTGTGGATGAGGTAAAGGCTGCCGGATTTCCGGTAATTGTAGGAACGGATCTCACATCCAGATCCAAACTTGAAATACAAAATATGAATTTTAAGACCAATAAAATCCTGCAGGAGGCAGGTGTTTTATTTGCCGTCACCACAGACCATCCTGTAGCATTGATTCAATATCTTCCTCTCTGTGCAGGGATTGCCGTGAAAAACGGATTGCCAATGGAAGAAGGCTTAAAAGCCATTACGATCAATGCGGCACATATATGCCGGGTGGCACACAGAGTGGGAAGTCTTGAGAGTGGTAAGGATGCGGATATAGCAATTTTTTCGGGAAATCCGCTCGAAGTGTTTACAAAAACGCTATATACAATCATAGACGGGGAAGTCATTTATGAAAATCAAGAAGAGTAGTTAATTGGATATTCCCCTTTTACCTTGGGGCAAGAACATTTGGTGGAGGCCACAGCTTTTCAGACTTTGAATTGCCGAATCCGATTCATGCTATGGGAAGAGCGATTGGTAAAATTGCGGAATTTAGTAGGACATGGAGGCAGAGAAGGGGGAATACATATTACAGGAGTGGTTTGTGCCGGAGGAAGCATGGCTTGGGCCTCAGCGGGATTTGTTACTACTGTTAAAACTAGGTGGCTTGGATATCTAAATCTGAGGTCGAAATTTGTTATACCCTCGTTGCGTATATATGGAAAATCTGCTATACTCGTAGACAGTGAAAATATAAAATGATACATAACATAATAAGGAAAAGAGGAGGAAGAGTCATGGATTATGCAGCAGAATCTTTGAAGAAACACTATGAATGGAAAGGAAAATTAGAAGTTACAGCACGTGCAGCAGTAGATAATAAGGATGCTTTATCTTTAGCATATACACCTGGTGTAGCCCAGCCTTGTCTTGAAATTCAAAAAGATGTGGATAAAAGCTACGATTTGACACGCCGTTGGAATACAGTTGCAGTTGTAACAGATGGAACAGCAGTATTGGGACTTGGAGATATCGGACCAGAAGCCGGTATGCCGGTTATGGAAGGAAAATGTGTATTATTTAAAGCCTTTGGTGATGTAGATGCAATTCCACTTTGTGTTCGTAGCAAGGATGTTGATGAAATTGTAAATACAGTAGCATTATTGGCAGGTTCTTTTGGCGGTGTTAACCTTGAGGATATCTCAGCGCCACGTTGTTTTGAAATTGAAAAGAAACTAAAAGAACGTTGTGATATTCCTATTTTCCATGATGATCAGCATGGTACAGCAGTCATCACACTTGCAGGTCTCATTAATGCCTTGAAATTAGTTGGAAAGAAATTGGATGAGGTAAAGATTGTTACTTCAGGTGCAGGCGCAGCCGGAACAGCAATCGTCAAACTTCTTATGAGCATGGGTCTTAAAAACGTTGTAATGTGTGACCGCAAGGGGGCAATTTATGAAGGACGTGAAGGTCTGAATGCAGTGAAGAGTGAAATTGCTAAGATTACAAACCTGAACAAAGAACAAGGTTCTTTGAAAGATGTAATTAAAGGTGCAGATGTATTTATCGGAGTATCAGCACCAGGCACAGTGACAAGGGAAATGGTTGAAACAATGAATAAGGATGCAATTATTTTTGCATGTGCGAATCCAACACCGGAGATTTTCCCAGAGGACGCAAAAGCAGGCGGAGCAGCAGTTGTATCTACAGGACGCAGTGATTATCCGAATCAGGTAAATAACGTGCTTGCATTCCCTGGAATTTTCCGTGGTGCATTAGATGTACGCGCGTCTGATATCAATGATGAAATGAAGGTTGCGGCAGCAGTTGCAATCGCAGGTCTTGTTTCAGACGAAGAGTTGCATGCAGACTATATTCTTCCGGCAGCATTTGATGAGCGTGTAAAAGATGCAGTTGCAGCAGCAGTTGCAGAAGCGGCACGCAAGAGTGGTGTGGCAGGAATCTAATCTTGGGGGGATACACGATGAAAAAAGAAAAGGTTTATTCAAGTCCGTATGAGTTTGAAGGACGGCTTCCATTAAAGCAGGCAGTTCCGATGGGTCTTCAGCACGTGCTGGCAATGTTTGTTGGAAATTTGACTCCGATTCTGATTATCAGTGGTGCGGCTGGAATTGCAGCAGGTTCTGCACTTCAGGTTTCTCTGTTGCAGAATGCAATGCTTATTGCCGGAATCGTTACTTTGGTACAGTTGTTTTCAATTGGTCCGTGTGGCGGTAAAGTGCCAATTATCATGGGCACAAGTTCCGGATTTATTGGAGTGTTTAACTCGGTGGCAGCGGTTCTTGGTGGTGGCATATTCTCATACGGTGCAATTATGGGTGCTTCCCTAATCGGCGGACTCTTTGAGGCGGTGCTTGGTTTCCTGCTGAAACCACTTCGCAGATTTTTTCCACCGGTTGTCACGGGTACAGTTGTGTTGACCATTGGTCTTTCCCTGATAGGAGTAGGCATTGGCACATTTGGAGGCGGAAACAGCGCGAAGGATTATGGTTCTTTGGAAAACTTATTTCTAGGATTATTTGTATTGGTTGTAATTATTGTATTAAAACACTGTACAAAAGGAATTACATCCACAGCAGCAATTTTATTTGGTATTATTGCGGGATACATAGTGGCAATGATTATGGGCGTTGTGCTTGAAACGACAGGGATGACAGCCGACGGAGTTGAATACACAAAGGCGTGGGTGCTGAATTGGGATAAGGTTGCTCAGGCAGCATGGTTTGAAGTACCAAAGTTCATGCCGGTACCACTTGAGTTTGATATGCGTGCAATTCTTCCAATTGGAATTATGTTTATTGTGACTGCTGTTGAGACAGTCGGCGATATTTCCGGTGTTATGGAAGGTGGAATGGGCAGAGAAGCAACGGATAAAGAACTATCAGGGGGCGTGATTTGTGACGGACTTGGTTCAGCCTTTGCGTCATTGTTCGGTGTTCTTCCGAATACATCTTTCTCGCAGAACGTGGGACTTGTGACAATGACAAAGATTGTAAACCGTTATGCACTTGCAATTGGCGGTGTGTTTCTAATTATCTGTGGTTTGTTCCCAAAAGTAGGCGCATTGATCTCGATTATGCCGCAGTCAGTGCTCGGTGGTGCAGCAGTTATGATGTTTTCATCAATTGTGGTAAGTGGTATTCAACTGATTACGAAACATCCGATGACGGCAAGGAACATTTCGATTGTTTCGGTTTCGTTAGGACTTGGATATGGCATCGGAGCAAATACAGCAATTTTAAATGCATTGCCACAGAGTGTACAGTTGATTTTTGGAGGTTCCGGCATTGTTCCGGCAGCCGTAGTTGCGATTTTAATGAATATATTATTACCGAAAGAAAAGCAAGCATAGAAATGCAGGGAGAGTCTTTAAAGGCTCTCTCTTTTTTGGGCGAAAGTTTGTATAAACCAGCTTTCTGTAGACAAATTTGTTGAAAATTAGTAAAATGAAAATAAATGAAAATAGTATTTTGGAGGGAAAGAGATTGTTGCAGATTAAGCAGTATGTGAAGGTAAAGAGTCTTGATGAAGCATATGAACTGAATCAGAAGAAAAGTAATGTCGTCCTCGGCGGTATGCACTGGTTGAAGATGACTTCAAAGATGACAGGAACGGCAATTGATTTGTCGGGGCTTGGACTTGATGAAATTGTAGAGACGGAAGACGCGTTTGAAATTGGCTGCATGGTAACATTGAGACAGTTGGAGCTTCATGAAGGTCTGAACCGGTACGCATGTGGGGCAGTCAGAGAGGCAGTGAAAGACATTGTAGGTGTGCAGTTTCGGAATACTGCAACTGTGGGTGGCTCCGTTTACGGAAGGTATGGATTTTCCGATGTGTTGACGGTGCTTATCGCGATGGATACGGAAGTAGTCTGTCACAAAGCCGGAGGGGTTGCATTGCATGAATATGCCAAGCAAAAGGCCGACAGGGATATTCTTGTAAAATTAGTAGTGAAGAAAAAACCGATTCGGATTGCATATCTGGCACAGCGGCATGCGAGAACAGATTTTCCGATTCTGACGTGTGCAGTAAGCTGTATGGATGGTGTATGGCGTGCAATTATAGGTGCAAGACCGGCCAAGGCACAGATGGTAATGGACGAGAAAGGTCTGCTTGTGGGGAAAGGGAATGTGACCCTTGAGGAAGCAGAGAACTTTGGAAAATATGTGGCCGACCAGCTGGTGTTTGGTACGAACATGAGAGCCAGTGCGGATTATCGGAGACAGATTGCTCCGGTGCTTGTGAAGAGAGCAATAATATTGGCAGAAAGGAAACAATAATATGGAATTGAAATTTACCTTAAATGGCAAGAAGGTTACGACAGAAATCGAGGCAGATAGTCTGCTGATTGATGTAGTCAGAAACTTGGGCTGCCTGAGTGTAAAGAGAGGATGTGAATCATCAAACTGTGGACTCTGCACAGTGTTTATAAATGATAAGCCGGTATTGTCTTGTTCCGTTCTTGCAGCGAGAGCAGAGGGCCAGCGTGTGACGACTTTGGAAGGACTTCAGCAGGAAGCAGCAGATTTTGGTGCGTTTATTGCAGATCAGGGTGCGGAGCAATGTGGTTTCTGCAATCCGGGACTTATGATGAATGCAATTGCCATGTTCCGTGAAAATCCATATCCAAGTGAGGAGGAGATTTTATCTTATTTAGCGGGAAATCTTTGCCGTTGCTCCGGTTATGAGGGACAGCTTCGAGGTATTCAAAACTATCTCGCGTTTAAAGATGCTCAAAAGGGAGGTGTACAAGATGCGTAGCGTAAATCAGTCTTTCCGAAAGAAGGATGCGATGGCATTGGTGACAGGAAAACCGGTATACACAGGGGATCTGGTCGACAAAAATGCATTGGTGGTTAAGATCTTACATAGTCCCCATGCAAATGCGATGATTGATGAGATTAATACATCGGTTGCAATGAAAGTGCCGGGCATTGAAGCAATTTATACATATAAAGATGTGCCTCAGAAACGATTTACCATGGCAGGGCAGACATATCCGGAACCAAGTCCGTATGACAGACTTATTCTTGACAGGCATGTACGTTTCCATGGAGATGCCGTTGCAATCGTGGCAGGAGAAAATGAGAAAGCGGTTGACCGTGCATTGAAACTAGTGAAAGTGAAATATCAGGTGCTTTCGGCAGTCAGTGATTTTCGTACAGCAAAAGATAACCCGGTACTGGTACATCCAGAGGATAATTGGATTGCAAATTGTCCGGTTGGCGCAGATAATAAGCGCAATCTGTGTGCACAGGCAAGTGATGAATATGGAGATATTGAAGCTGTGCTTGCAGAATGTGATGTGGTACTTGACAGAGTATACCACACGAAGGCGAACAGTCAGGCGATGATGGAAACATTTCGTACCTATACTTATATGGATACTTATGGCAGGTTAAATGTTCTCAGTTCTACACAGATTGTATTTCATTTGCGTAGAATTATTGCACATGCACTTGATGTTCCGAAATCAAAAATTCGTGTAACCAAGCCTCGTATTGGAGGTGGGTTCGGCGCAAAACAGACCAGCGTAACAGAAGTATTTCCTGCATTTGTCACATGGAAGACCGGTAAACCTGCGTATCTCGTGTTTAGCAGAGAGGAAAGCCAGACTGCAGGAAGTCCCCGTCATGAGATGGAAATGCATGTCCGTATCGGTGCAATGAAGGATGGAAAGATTTGTGGAATTGATTTGCACACGTTGTCGAATACAGGCGCTTATGGCGAACACGGACCGACAACAGTTGGCCTATCGGGACATAAATCCATTCCTTTATATAATCGCTATCAGAAGGCGTATCGATTTAGTTATGATGTAGTATATACGAATGTGCAGGCAGCAGGTGCATACCGTGGATATGGTGCAACACAGGGGCTGTTTGCTGTAGAAAGTATCGTAAACGAGCTTGCAGTTGAGCTTCATATGGACCCGGTTGTGCTTCGTGAGATGAATATTGTAAGAGAAGGCGACGTGATGCCGGCATACTATAACGAACAGTGTAATGCATGTGCATTGGACCGTTGCCTGAAAGCAACAGCAGACCGAATGAAGTGGAATGACAAATATCCATGTAGGGATATGGGAAATGGAAAAATCCGAAGTGTGGGTGTTGCAATGTCTATGCAGGGCTCAAGTATTTCGAACTGTGACATTGGAGGTGCAACTATAAAATTAAATGATGACGGTTTCTATGCACTTACAATCGGTGCGGCAGATATGGGAACGGGATGTGATACGGTTCTGTCGCAGATTGCAGCGGAAGTAATGGAATGTGATTATGATAACATCATTGTCTATGGTGCAGACACAGACAGTTCTCCATATGATTCGGGTTCCTATGCATCTTCCACCACATATCTGACAGGACTTGCAGTAGCAGATGTGTGTACAAAGCTTCGTGCAAGTATTCAGAAAATCGGTGCTTCGATTTTGGGATGCAGTGAGGAAGAAACGGGATTTGACGGACAGAGCGTTCATCGTTTGAAAGAAAAGGAAGGCGCCTTGAACCAAGTTTCGCTGAAAGATATTGCGACAGCTTCGATGGTAAATAATACGTATGAGACACAGTTTACTTCAACAACATCCTCACCGGTTTCACCTCCGCCTTTTATGGTCGGGATGGCTGAGATTGAGATTGATAAAGAAACAGGTGAAACAAAAGTCCTGAACTACGAGGCAACAGTAGATTGTGGAACGCCAATCAATCCTAATCTTGCCAGAGTGCAGACGGAAGGTGGTATTGCCCAGGGAATTGGTATGGCATTGTTTGAAGATATTACCTATGGAAAACATGGAAATATTCGTGAACGCTCTTTAATGCAGTATAAGATTCCGACCCGTCAGGACGTAGGAAGAATTCGTGTGGAATTTGAATCAAGCTATGAACCGACAGGACCGTTTGGTGCGAAATCCATCGGTGAGGTTGTAATCAATACACCATCTCCGGCAATTGCTCATGCAGTTTATAATGCGACAGGAGTTTGGGTTAGAGAACTTCCGATTACACCGGAGAAAATTTTAAAAGGAATTGCAAAAAAGACTTTATAAATTTCCATAAATCTGTTATTATCGTTATTGTTTTAAAAATATAACGAAAAGAGGAGATTGTATGATGAAAAAGAAACTTTTATTGCTTGTATTGGCATTGGTCATGGCAGTAACGACTGCATGTAGTAACACAGGGAATAAAGAGACAGACAAACAAGGACAGGAACAGCAGGAGCAAGCTGTTGTGTACCCGATAACAGTAAAGGATCAGTTGGGAAGAGAAGTAGTGATTGAAGAAAAGCCTGAGACGATTGTAAGCGGCTATTATATTTCCACCAGCCTTCTGATTGCTTTAGGGCAGAAGGACAAATTAGTAGGTGTGGAAGCGAAGGCGGGAAGCCGTCCGATTTATAGTCTGAGTGCACCGGAAATTATGCAGCTTCCAAATGTGGGAACTGCCAAAGAGTTTGATTTGGAAGGCTGTGCGGAATTGAATCCTGATCTGGTTATTTTGCCGGCAAAATTAAAAGATGTAATTCCATCTCTGGAACAGCTTGGAATTACAGTACTTGCGGTGAAACCGGAAGATCAGGACCTTTTAGAGGAAGCAGTCGAATTTCTTGGAAAAGCGACAGACAGTGAAAAAAGGGCAGATGAGTTGCTGCAATACATTGATACAAACATGGAGAAGCTTGAAAAAGCTTTGAATGGTGTGAGTAGACCTAAGGTATATATGGCAGGAAATAGTTCTTTCTTATCAACAGCCGGTCCGGCAATGTATCAGAATAGCCTGATTGTGAATGCCGGAGGCGAGAATGTGGCAAGGGATTTGACGGACAATTATTGGGCTGAGATTTCCTATGAGCAGCTTCTGACATGGAATCCTGAGTACATTGTTTTGGCTGCAGATGCGGATTACACAGTAGAATCAGTACTTGCAGATCAAAATCTTGCAGAATGTGATGCCGTTGTGAATGGACGGGTATATCAGTTCCCAAGCAATATTGAGTCCTGGGATTCACCGGTTCCGGGCAGCACATTGGGAAACTTATGGCTTGCCTCAGTTTTACATCCGGAACAATATCCTGTAGGACAGTATGAACAGGCAGTTACAGATTTTTATGAGACATTTTATGGGTTTACACCTGAGAAAAAGTAAGGAATTTATATGAGAAAGAGAATTTCGGTAAAAAAACTAATGATGCTTGTATGTGTCGTTTTAATAGCTGAATTTATAGGGTCATTGTTTTTGGGCAAATACCCGCTTTCTATAGAAAAAATGCTTGCGGGAGACGAACAGTCTCTGCGAGTATTTTTTACTTTGCGCCTTCCTAGAACCTGTATGGCGGTTCTGGGAGGTTTTGGGCTTGGAGTGTCTGGTATGATTTATCAGACCGTTTTTCACAATCCATTGGCTTCACCGGATATTATCGGTGTATCATCGGGAGCCAGTGCGGGAGCAGCGTTTGCGATTTTATTCCTGCCACAGGCTTCTCTATATACAACGGTTAGTGCATTTATAGGAAGCCTTTTAGCGGTCGTGGCGGCACTGGGACTTGCCTCGCTGGCACCAGGGAAGAATCATGCCTCTATTGTATTGTCGGGGATTGCAGTGCATTCTCTGGCACAGACTTTTTTGATGATTTTAAAACTAACGGCAGATCCGGAACGGGAGCTCGCCTCAATAGAATACTGGATTATGGGAAGTCTAAACGCAATGACATTGCAAAAGTTTCCGGGAGCAGTGGTTGTCTGTGCTCTGTGCATGGCGGGCTTGTTTCTTTTATACAGGCAGGTACTGATTCTTTCGGTGGAGGATGAAGAAGCGACACTGCTTGGAGTTCCGGTTGGCAGAATGCGTCTTTTCATATTGATGCTTGCTACGTTGGTAGTGGCGGCGATTGTCAGTGTGACGGGACTGATTAGTTTTGTCGGGCTGCTGGCGCCGCACAGTGCAAGGCTGATGACAAAGAATAATCGCTTGCATACGCTTGCCTTGAGTGGATTAATGGGAAGCGTTTTACTTTGTCTTGCGGATATGCTGGCGAGGAGTGTGGCTTCCAGTGAACTTCCGGTAAGCGTATTTACCTCTTTGTTGGGAGCACCGTTCTTATTATTCTTACTATTGAAGAAGGGGGCGAAGTGATGGAGCGGGATATCTTTTTTCGTGCGGAAGGCATTTCGGCAGGATATGGTGGCAAAGAGATTCTTCATGGAGTTACATTTTCATTGCAGCCACATACCTTAACCGGGCTTCTTGGTGCAAATGGAAGTGGGAAAACAACACTCCTTCGAAGTATTTCAGGACAGCTTGAGCATGATGGTAACTGTTATCTGAATGGGGAGAGGTTGGAAGACCAGACGGTGAGACAGCTTGCAAGAAAGATTAGCTATATTCCCCAAAAGAGTGGACTGACGATTTCACTTCCGGTTCTGGATGTGGTACTCATGGGGGTTAACCCAGTCCTGAAGTTATTAGAACGCCCGTCGAAAAAGCAGAAAATGTTTGCGAAAGAGGCGTTGAGGGCGGTGGGATTACAAGGTTATGAAGGGGAAGATTATCTGACTTTGAGCGAGGGACAGAAGCAATTGGTATTTCTGGCAAGAACTTTGATTGAAGACACTTCGTTATTGCTATTAGATGAACCGGACAGTGCCCTCGATTTTCAAAATCGCTATCTGATTTTAAAACAACTGAGACAAATGATACTTTTGGGAGAAAAGGCAGGATTGCTTTGTCTGCATGATCCTGCATTGGCATTACAATTCTGCCGGCAGTTGATATTAATAAAAGACGGGAAGTGTATTAGGATTCTGCAGCCTGACAATGATGCGATAGAAGATATGGAAATGGCATTGCAGCAGATTTACGGAAATGTATCATTGGTGAGATGTATGGACAAACGAGGGAAACGTCATCTGACATTGCTGTGGGAGGAAGAAGAATGAGAGCAGTAACGAATGTGTACATATATGAAGGGGAACAACGTTTTTTTGGAGAAGGTCCGTGCCGCCTATTGCGGGGAGTGGAAGAAACGGGTTCTTTGCGTGCGGCAGCAATGCAGATGAAACTGTCTTACAGCAAGGCACTGACGATGATAACAAGGGCGGAGAACATACTTGGTTTTTCTATGACTGAAAAAGTAATAGGCGGAAAAGGTGGCGGTGGAAGTCGTCTGACGTTAGAGGCAAAGATATTTCTAGAAAAGTATGAGGCATACCGGGAGGCATGTTATGAGGCAAACAGCAGAATTTATTCTGAAATCTTTTCGGAAGAGTAGAAAACGTCATCTGCTTATAACTGGTACGAGAGGTATAGGGAAGACTACATTGTTTCACAAACTGGTGAATCAAATTTCGGGAACGGAAGAGAGAATCCCGGGTATTACTACTTACGCAGTTCCCAAGGAATGTGTAGTGCTGCGGGAAAATAGCACAGACAAGGAAATGGTCATTGGAAGATATTGCCTTGGGCAGAGAGAGAAATCTAATGCGATGGTTCCGGTGCACGAAGGTTTCCGAATGCTTGGAATTTCAGCTTTGAAAAGGGCTTTGGCAGATAGAAGTGCGTGGTTTACAATTGATGAAATCGGCTATCTGGAAAGTGAGGAGTTAGAATTTCAGAGGATGCTTTTGGAAGTGTTTGAAAAAAAACAAGTCCTTGCGGTTTTGCGCAAACAGGATCTCCCATTTATTAATGAATTAAAGAACCGGAATGATGTGTTTGTTATGGATTTAGATGACAGAGGGATTCGTACAGGCTGTGTGATTATGGCTTCCGGTATGGGGAGACGTTTTGGACAAAACAAAGTTTTAGCGGATTTTTCAGGGAAACCCATGTTGCAATGGACGTTAGAATGCACGGAAGGCCTGTTTGAACGGAGAGTTGTAGTTACCAGAAGTGCTGAGGTGGCAGAATTCTGCAGAAATCAGGGGGTTCAGTTTGTTTTACATGATTTTCCCAACCGCAATGATACGGTGCGGCTTGGAGTAGAATGCATGAAAGCAATGGATAGCTGCATGTTCTGTCCTTGTGACCAGCCACTGTTAAAGAGGGAAAGTCTGCTAAGAATGTTTACCAAGAGTATGTTGGACGACGCGGAAATCCTGCGTTTGTCATATGGAGAAAAACAGGGCGCTCCGGTTTTGTTTGGAAAATCTTATTTTCCTGAACTATGCTCTCTGCCTGAAAAGTGTGGAGGTTCCTATCTGACAAAGAAATATCCGGAACATGTGCGTACAGTTCCGGCCTTTAATAAGTATGAATTATATGATGTAGATACACGAGAAGATTTGGAAAAATTAAAAAAAATTCTAGAAACAGGGCTGTGATTTGCAATTTTCTATTTACAACCCTGCAATTTTTTAATAATATATATAAGGTAAGAAAGGGAAGGAGAATCAGCGCATGAAACTATTAGAGGAAAGAATCTGCAAAGATGGTGTGATACGTCAGGGAAATGTGCTTAAAGTAGACAGCTTCATCAATCATCAGATGGATATTGCCTTGTTTGAAGAAATGGCAAAAGAATGGAAGCATCTTTTTGAAGGCAAGCCAATTAATAAGATTTTAACGATTGAAGCGAGTGGTATTGGAATCGCGGCGATTGTTGCCAGAGAATTTGGTGTACCTGTTGTATTTGCAAAGAAGTCTATGAGTATCAATCTGGATCATGATAATTATTGTACAAAGATTGAGTCGTTCACACACGGCAGAACCTATGATGTAATTGTATCTAAGAAATTTCTGGGCTCTGAGGATCACGTGTTGATTATCGATGATTTTCTTGCGAACGGATGTGCATTAATGGGACTTTTAGAATTGGTGGAATCAGCCGGCGCTTCAGTAGAAGGAATTGGTATTGCCATCGAGAAAGGTTTCCAGAGAGGTGGAGAGATCATTCGTGGAAAAGGCATTCAGCTTGAGTCTCTGGCAATCATAGAGTCGATGAGTGAGGATGACATTGTATTTAGAAAGCAATAATGACAAATATAGACGTCGTTTGTAATTGCTAAAAGGAGGAAAACCATGGAACGTAGAGTTGGTACTATTTCAAGAGGGATTCGATGTCCGATTATCAGAGAAGGAGACAATCTGGCAGATATCATTGTAAAAAGTGTTATGGAAGCATCAGAGAGTGAAGGTTTTGAATTACGTGATAAAGACGTAATTTCAATGACAGAATCTATCGTGGCAAGATCACAGGGAAACTATGTTACAGTTCAGGACATAGCTGATGATGTAAAAGCTAAATTAGGTGGGGAAACAGTAGGTGTTATTTTCCCTATTTTATCAAGAAACCGTTTTGCAATCTGTTTAAAAGGTATTGCAATGGGTGCAAAAAAAGTTGTTTTGATGTTAAGCTACCCAAGTGATGAGGTAGGGAATGCATTATTGACATATGACCAATTAGATGATGCAGGAATTAATCCATATAGTGATGTTTTATCATTAGAAAGATATAGAGAGTTATTTGGCGAGAATAAACATGAATTCACAGGTGTGGATTATGTAGATTATTATTCACAGATTATCAAAGAAGCTGGTGCGGAAGTAGAAATTGTATTTGCAAATCAGGCAAAGACAATCTTAGATTATACAAATTGCATCATTAACTGTGATATTCACACGAGAGCTAGAACAAAGCGTATTCTGAAAGCAGCAGGCGCAAAAGTAGTTTGCGGTTTGGATGACATTATGACAGCTCCAATCAATGGAAGTGGTTATAATGCAAGATATGGCTTGTTAGGTTCTAATAAATCAACAGAAGGACAGATTAAATTATTCCCAAGAGAATGTCAGGATTTAGTAGAAGATGTTCAGGCACAGATTAAAAAACTGACAGGAAAGAATGTAGAAGTTATGGTTTACGGTGACGGTGCATTCAAAGACCCACAAGGAAAAATCTGGGAACTTGCTGACCCGGTAGTCTCACCTGCATTTACAAGCGGGCTTGTTGGAACTCCAAATGAGTTGAAATTAAAATACTTGGCTGACAATGATTTCAAGGATTTAAGTGGTGAAGAATTAAAAGCAGCTATTTCTAAGAGTATCAAAGAAAAAGACGGAAATCTGGTAGGCAATATGGCTTCTCAGGGAACAACACCTAGACAACTCACAGACCTGATTGGTTCATTATGTGACCTTACAAGTGGTTCTGGTGATAAAGGAACGCCGGTTGTATTAGTACAAGGTTACTTTGATAACTTTACAGATTAATATAAAAAAGATGAGTTCGACAGGACTCATCTTTTTTAGGTTGTGTGCCATGGGCGTTAAATAAATCCCAGACTCCTTAATACATAGAGCCATGCCGTCAGTGTAAAGGCGCTAAACATCGTAGTCAACATTACAACGCCGGATTGCTAAAAATCAAATGTTCCATATATATACCCTTCTTTCGTAAAAAAGATTTCATCGTAACTTTTGATAGCTCTAAGTCATCTTCAATGGACTAGAATGGCACACATAAATTTGGAAAGCAATATACTTTTTTTGCCGTTGAAAGTATTGTATAATGGAAAAAAAGTGTGGAGGAGAGTGTGTGATGATTAAAAATATCGTATTTGATGTGGGAAAAGTGCTTGTAGAGTATGACCCGGATAAATATATGGAAACACTGGGTTTTGATACAAAGACGCAGGTGGCAGTTAACGCGGCAATGTTTCAGCATCCCTTATGGGAGGAGTGTGATCGGGGGATTCAGACAACCGAACAGTTATTGGAAGGATTTATTGCAAATGCCCCGGAGTATGAAGAACAGATCCGCTGTGCATTTACTACCGTAGAAGGTGCAATACGTGTAATGCCGTATACAATTGAATGGCTAGAGGAATTGAAGGCCAGAGGGTATCATCTTTATATCATTTCGAATTATGGTGAATACACTTATGAACGCACGAAAATGGAGATGACATACCTTCCTTATATGGATGGGGCTGTATTTTCGTTCCAGTGTAAGATGATTAAGCCGGATGCTGCAATCTATCAACATTTATGCGATACCTATCAGCTTAATCCTGCAGAATGTGTATTTTTTGATGATAGAGAAGAAAATGTAGAAGGCGCAAAAAAGACAGGATTCTATGCAATCCAGTTTCGAAATTATGAACAGGCGAAGAAAGAGCTGGAGGAACTTTTAGACGGCACAAATGTTAAAAAGTGAATTGCAGATTAAGATTGATGAAAAAAGACAAAAAAAGATTGTTTCATAAGGTCGAATATGATATTATACTATGAGAATGTTGAGTAAAACTCAAGTTTTTTAAGTTAGTATTGTTAAAAATTAAACAATGAAAATAGGAGGGAAAGGCTATGAGCAGTAAAATCACTATTATTGGAGCAGGTAGCGTAGGATCAACCATCGCATATACCCTGGCAAACGAGGATATCGCATCTGAAATCGTGATGATTGATATCAACAAAGACAAAGCAGAAGGGGAAGCGTTGGATATTATCCAGGGCACATACTTTAGAGACCCAATTTCAATTAAAGCAGGGGAATATGAAGATGCTAAAGATTCTGATATCGTAATTATCACATCAGGAATCGCACGTAAACCAGGTCAGACAAGACTTGAACTTACACAGACAAACGTTAATATTTTAAAGGCTATTACACCAGAAATCGTAAAGGCAGCACCAAATGCTAAATATGTTATTGTAAGTAATCCAATTGATATCATGACATATGTATTTACTAAGATTTCAGGATTGCCGGAAGAACAGATTATTGGTTCTGGTACAGTATTAGACTCAGCAAGACTTCGTTGTGGACTTTCAGAACACTTTAAGGTTGCACAAAAGAATGTACATGCTTATGTATTCGGTGAACACGGAGACAGCTCATTTATTCCATGGAGCCTTGCGCGTATTTCAGCAATCCCGGTAGATGAATACCCAACATCTATGAAAATCAGAGGCGAAGAGATGCATGCTGTAGATAAAGATGCTATGTTACAGTATGTACAAAAATCAGGCGGAAAGATTATTGCAAATAAAGGTGCAACATTCTATGCAATTGCAGCATCTGTTTGTAAGTTATGTGGTATCCTTCTTGCAGCATCAGATTCTATAGCTACAGTATCTACAATGATGCACGGTGAATACGGCATTGATGATGTGTGCTTAAGTACATTATCATTGGTAGGACCACAAGGAAACCGTGGTAAAGTTCATGTTGAATTAACAGAAGAAGAAGTAGAATTGCTTAAGAAGAGTGCAGATACATTGAAATCTATTATCGCACAGATTGAACTTTAATATAACTCTAATATAACCTTCAAATAAAGAGGAGAATGATTCATTATGAAGTACAGCTATTATCCAGGGTGTACCCTGAGAACAAAAGCAAAAGATCTGGACGAATATGCCAGAGCTTCTGCAAGGGCACTGGGATTTGAACTGGAAGAAATTGAAAACTGGCAGTGCTGCGGCGGAGTTTATCCGCTCGGTACTGATGAGATTGCAACAAAGCTTTCTTCCGTTCGTGCTCTCAATGAGGCCAAAGAAAAAGGCCAGAGCTTGGTAACACTTTGTTCTGCATGTCATCACGTAATTAAACGCGTGAATGATGACATGAAGAATGTAGACGACATTCGTACCAGAGCTAACAACTATATGCAGCTTGAGGAACCATATGCAGGCGAAACAGAAGTATTACATTTTCTGGAAGTACTTCGTGACAAAGTTGGTTTCGATAAGCTGAAAGAAAAAGTGGTTAATCCACTGAAGGATAAGAAAATCGGCGCTTATTACGGGTGCCTGCTTCTTCGCCCTGGAAAGATTCTTGGATTTGATAATCCTGAGAATCCGTCAATTATTGAAGATTTTATCCGTGCCATTGGAGCAACACCGGTTGTATATCCATATCGCAACGAATGTTGCGGTGGATACATTTCTTTGAAAGAAAAAGATATGGCAAAAAACATGTGTGACAAGATTGTAGACAGTGCCGAAGGTTTTGGCGCTGAGATGTTAATCACAGCTTGTCCGTTATGTATGTACAATCTGAATAAGAGTACAGAAGGCAAGATTCCTGTATACTATTTCACGGAACTTCTTGCAGAAGCACTCGGCGTAAAAGAGGAGGTAGCAAAATAATGAGTACCGCAAAAAATCAGGCTGAACGTATTAAAGAAATCAGCGGCGTGAATCCTTTGAAATGTATGAAATGCGGAAAATGTTCTGCTTCCTGCCCATCTTTTAACGAGATGGATATCAAACCACACCAGTTCGTATCTTACGTACAGAACGGAGATATTGAAAGTCTGGTAAATTCAAAATCACTTTGGAAATGTCTTTCATGCTTTGCATGTGTAGAACGTTGTCCAAGAGATGTAAAACCAGGAAAATTAATTGATGCGGCAAGACAGCTTGTTGTCCGTGAAAAAGGTCAGACTTACCTGTCACCGGATGAGGTTCCGGAATTGTTAGATCCAGAACTTCCACAACAGCTCTTGGTTAGTGCATTTAGAAGATACAGGAGGTAAGTCGCATGCAGAGAATAGGAGTATTTGTCTGTCATTGCGGAAGTAACATTGCCGCTACGGTAGACGTTAAAAAAGTAGCTGAGATGGCTCTTTTAGAGCCAGGCGTTGTTCATGCAGAAGACTACCAGTATATGTGCTCAGAAGCTGGACAAGCCAGAATTGCAGCAGCAATTCAAGAAAAAAACCTGACAGGAATCGTTGTATGTTCTTGTTCACCACGTATGCATGAAACTACATTCAGAACAGCAGCTGAAAGAGCCGGACTGAATCCATACATGGTAGAAATCGCAAACATTCGTGAACACTGTTCATGGATTCACAAAGACATGGAAGAGGCCACAAAGAAAGCCGTAATCCTTGCAAGAGCAGCGATTGCGAAAGTAAACTTGAACGCACCATTAAAACCGGGCGAAAGCCGCGTAACAAAACGTGCGTTAGTAATCGGCGGCGGTATCGCCGGTATCCAGACTGCGCTTGATATTGCAGATGCAGGATATGAAGTAGACATCGTTGAAAAGACACCAAGTATCGGTGGAAGAATGTCTCAATTAGACAAAACTTTCCCAACACTTGACTGTTCGGCATGTATCCTTACACCAAAGATGGTAGAGGCTGCAGCTCATGAAAAAATCACAATCTATACATATAGTGAAGTAGATAAAGTATCTGGTTTCGTAGGTGATTTCACTGTAGATATCAGAAAGAAAGCAAGAAGTGTAAATATGGACAAATGTACAGGCTGTGGCGTTTGTCAGGAAAAATGTCCATCTAAGAAATCGTTGAGCGAATTCAACCGTGGCTTGAACACGAGAAGCGCTATTTACACACCGTTTGCACAGGCTATTCCAAATGTACCTGTAATCGACCGTGATGCTTGTATTAAATTTAAAACAGGAAAATGTGGTATCTGTGAAAAAGTATGTCAGGCAGGCGCTATTGATTATGCACAGCAGGATGAAATCGTTACAGAAAAATACGGTGCAATTGTAGTTGCAACAGGTTTTGATACAATCAAGCTTGATAACTATGATGAGTACGCATACAACCAGAGCAAAGACGTTATCACATCTCTTGAGCTGGAACGTGTTATGAATGCAGCAGGACCGACAAAGGGACACTTAGAACGTCTCTCAGACGGAAAGCATCCAAAGGAAATGGTATTTATCCAATGTGTAGGAAGCCGTTGCGCAGATAACAGAGGAAAGAGTTACTGCTCTAAGATTTGTTGTATGTACACAGCAAAACATGCAATGTTAATCCGTGATAAATATCCGGATGTGAACGTAACAGTATTCTACATCGATGTTCGTACACCAGGTAAGAACTTCGACGAGTTCTATAGAAGAGCAGTAGAAGATTATGGCGTAAATTATATCAAAGGACAGGTAGGAAAAGTTATTCCTCAGCCAGATGGAAAATTATTAGTACAGGGTGTTGATTTGTTAGACAACAAACAAATCTTAAAAGAGGCGGATATGGTTGTTCTTGCAACTGCTATTGAGCCAAACCCAGACGTAAGAAAGATTGCTACTATGTTGACGGCAAGTATTGATACTAATAACTTCCTGACAGAATCTCATGCGAAACTTCGTCCTGTAGAATCACCAACAGCAGGTGTATTCTTATCAGGTGTATGTCAGGGACCAAAAGATATTCCTGAAACAGTTGCCCAGGCAGGTGCAGCAGCAGTAAAAGCGATTGGCTTATTGGCTAAGGACAAATTGATGACAAACCCATGTACAGCACGTTCAGATGAACTTCTGTGTAACGGATGTTCTACATGTGCAAATGTATGTCCTTATGGTGCAATCACATACGAGGATAAAGAAGTAAATGACCATGGTATCCGTGAAACACGCCGTGTTGCAGTTGTTAACAATGCACTGTGTCAGGGTTGTGGAGCATGTACGGTAGCATGTCCTTCAGGTGCTATGGACTTACAAGGATTCTCTAACAGACAGATTATAGCGGAGGTAGATGCAATATGTCGATAGAAGTAAATCAAGAATTCAGACCGAAAATTGTAGCGTTCTGCTGTAACTGGTGTAGTTATGCAGGCGCAGATTTAGCAGGAAGCAGCCGTCTGGCATATCCTGCTGATGTAAAAATTATACGTGTTCCTTGCTCTTGCCGTGTAAACCCAATGTTTATCTTAAGAGCATTTGAAAAAGGAGCAGATGGAGTTATCTTATGTGGATGTCACCCAGGGGACTGTCACTATAGCACAGGTAACTACTATGCAAGAAGACGTATGACACTTCTGTTCTCTATGCTGGATTATATCGGTGTAGAAAATGGACGTACCCGTGTAGAATGGGTATCTGCTGCTGAGGGTGTAAAATTCTCTCAGACAATGAATGAATTTGTTGAGAAAATCAATTCTCTTGGCAAGAATGTGAGATTGGGGGATTTGAGATGCAGGAATTAATTAACCGTGCGAAAGAACTGCTGGAAAACGGAACAGTAGCGCGTGTTCTCGGCTGGAAAGCCGGCGATCTGCCATACAATCCAGAACCAGCTTACTTCGACAAAGCAGAAGATTTGAAGGATTTCGTATATAATGGATTCTGTGGTGCGAACTTAAGCAAATACATGATTGAAGCTTCTAAGTTAGAAGGAAAAACAATGGTTTGCTTAAAACCATGTGATACATACAGCTTTAACCAGTTAATCAAAGAGCACCGCGTAGACAGAGAAAAAGCATACATTGTTGGTGTCGGATGTAAAGGAAAACTGGATATTGAAAAAGCGAAAAAAGCAGGAATTAAAGGAATTGAAAGTGTTTCTGGTGCAGAATTGACAGATGAGTGTGATACACTGACATTCCAGACTATTTATGGTGAAAAGACATGTGCATATGCTGACATAATGTTAGAAAGATGCCATGTATGTAAAGGCAAAGAGCATGTGATTTACGATGAAATAATCGGTGAATCAAAGGACACAAAAGATGCAGAACGTTTTGCAGAAATCGAGAAAATCGAGGCTATGAGCCCGGAAGAAAAATTTGCATTTTTCCAGAGTGAATTAAGCAAATGTATCCGTTGCAATGCGTGCCGTAACGTATGTCCTGCATGTAGCTGCCGTAAATGTGTATTTGACAGTACAAAGTTTGACAGTGCACAGAAAGCAAATGTTGACTCATTTGAAGAAAAGATGTTCCATGTAATCCGTGCGTTCCACGTGGCTGGAAGATGTACAGACTGTGGAGAATGCAGCAGAGTATGTCCGCAGGGCATTCCGCTTCACTTATTTAACCGTAAATTTATCAAAGACATCAATGAATTATACGGTGACTATCAGGCAGGAGCAGACACAGACTCAAGAGGACCACTCACAAACTTTACATTTGACGATGCTGAACCAAGTATCGTAACAGAAAGGGGATAATGTATGTATAAGATAGCAAAAGAAAATCTGTCGGCATTATTCCAGTTAATTGCCGGAAATCAAGAATTATATCTGCCTGTGAAGACAAGTGGACAGGTGAACTTCGCAGCATGGAGCGAAGGTGTAGAGGTTGATTTAGATACATTAAAGTCTGTAAAATCTCCAAAAGATGCATTCTTTCCACAGAGCGAAAATTTATATACTTGTATAACAGATGGAAAGAAAATTTCTATCGAGCCGGAAGCTTTGAAAAACCAGAACTTTGTTGTATTTGGTATGAAAGCATGTGATGTAAAAGGTGTAGAAGTACTTGATAAAGTATTTTTGGCTGATCCGGTAGATAGTTTCTACGCAGCGAGACGTGCGCACGGAACAATCGTAGCTATGGCTTGTCATGAGCCGGAAGAGACATGTTTCTGTAAAGTTTTCGGTGTTGATTGTGCAGAGCCTGTAGCTGATGTTGCTACATGGATGGTAGAAGGAAACTTATACTGGAAGGCTTTAACAGAAAAAGGTGAAGCTCTTACAAAAGTAGTAGAGAGTCTTTTAGAGAACGCGGATGCTGAAGAAGAAAAAGTAGAAGCGGAAAAAACAGCAATCCGTGCGATTGTAGAAAAACTTCCATATTCTAACCTTTCATTAGAAGGCTGGAATGGCGATGTTCTTATGGAAAAATTCAATTCGCCAATCTGGGAGGAATTATATAAACCATGTCTGGCATGTGGAACATGTACATTTGTATGTCCGACTTGTCAGTGTTATGATATCAAAGACTATAATACAGGACATGATATCAAACGTTATCGTTGTTGGGATTCATGTATGTATTCTGACTTTACAATGATGGCTCACGGTAACAACCGTACAAGCCAGTTGCAGCGTTTCCGTCAGAGATTCATGCATAAACTTGTATATTATCCGGCAAATAACGATGGAATGTATTCGTGTGTAGGATGTGGCCGTTGTGTAGAAAAATGTCCTGCATCATTGAATATTGTAAAAGTCATTAAGGCTTTTCAGGAACAGGGAGGTGAAAACTAATGTGCGAATGCCATTGTCATGACAATTATACATTAGATACTTTAATTCCGAAGGTGGGTATCATTACAGATATCCGTCAGGAGACACCGGATGTTAAGACATTTCGTGTAAATGCTCCAGAAGGCGGGAAGTTGTTCGAACACATGCCTGGACAGTGTGCAATGTTATGTGCACCTGGTGTAAGTGAGGCAATGTTCTCTATTACTTCTTCACCGACAAACAAAGAATACCAGGAATTCAGTATTAAAAAATGTGGTGAGCTTACAGATTATCTTCACAGCCTTGAAGTTGGTTCCCAGATTACAGTACGTGGTCCATACGGAAATAATTTTCCGGTAGAGACAGAATTAAAAGGTAAAAACCTGTTATTTATCGCAGGTGGTATTGGTCTGGCACCACTTCGTTCTGTTATTAATTATGTAATTGATAACCGTGAAAACTATGGAACGGTAGATATTGTTTATGGTTCTCGTTCAGCAGACGATTTAGTTCAGTTAAAAGAGATTCAGGAAGTATGGATGAAAACAGAAGGCATTAATGTACATCTGACAATTGACCGTCCACAGGAAGGCTGGGATGGACATGTAGGATTTGTACCTGCTTATGTAAAGGAACTGAACCTTGATACAAACAAAGTAGCTTTAATCTGTGGACCTCCGATTATGATTAAATTCGTATTGGCAGGACTGAAAGAACTTGGTTTCCAGGATGAACAGATTTATACTACATTTGAACTTCGTATGAAATGCGGTATCGGCAAATGTGGACGATGCAATATTGGTTCAAAATATGTTTGTAAAGATGGTCCGGTATTCCGTTTTGATGAAATTGACGAATTACCGAATGAATACTAGGATTACAATGGAAAGGAAAAATTAAAATGGCAGATATGATTAACATATATTTATATGGTAAGAAATATGAAGTTCCGGCTAATTTAACAATTATGGAAGCTTTTGAATATGCCGGATACCAGTTGGTTCGTGGCTGTGGATGTAGAAATGGCTTCTGCGGTGCTTGTGCAACAATCTACAGAATCAAAGGACAAAATGAATTAAACGGCTGTTTGGCATGTTCAACAAAAGTTGAAGATAACATGTGTGTGGCTACATTACCATTCTTCCCGTTAGAGAAGAAAGTTTATGATATTACAGAGATTAAGCCGACAACTCAGATTATGATGCAGCTTTATCCGGAAATTTATTCATGTATCGGATGTAATGCCTGTACAAAAGCTTGTACACAAGATCTGAATGTTATGCAGTACATTGCTCATGCTCAAAGGGGAGAGTTTGAAGAATGTGCAGAACTTTCATTCGACTGTGTAATGTGTGGTGTTTGTTCATCACGTTGCCCTGCTGGTATTTCTCATCCACAGGTTGCTCTTCTTGCAAGAAGACTTACAGGTAAATACTTAAGACCGGAAGCTAAGCACTTGACAAAGAGAGTGGAAGAAATCGAAAATGGTGATTGCAAAGCAATGATTGAAGCAATTATGGCAAAACCTTTAGAAGAATTAAAGGAAATGTATAACACAAGAGAGATTGAAAAATAGGGAGGAGAAAAATATGAGTTTACCATATACAGCCGAGATGATGGAATCTATTAAAAAGGTTGAAGCAGGTAGAGCCGCACGTATTGGATTCGAGCCAAGACGTATGACAGCTGATGAAAAGACAGCTCTTCTTGAAGCTTTCCATCCAGATTACAATCTCGATAGTTTTGATGAAATTAAAGTTGGTCCAAACGCAGGACAGAAAGCTCCTAAGGAATTGGTAGAAATTCTTCAGGGCGAAAGCAGAATCAAGGGAATGGACTTAGATTTATCTAATCCGGATTATGATGTAGATGTATTAGTTATCGGTGGCGGCGGTGCTGGTTCTTCAGCAGCTATCGAAGCAAACGAAGCTGGTGCAAACGTAATGATCGTTACAAAACTTCGTATCGGTGATGCCAATACTATGATGGCAGAAGGTGGTATTCAGGCTGCTGATAAAGAGAACGACTCACCTGCACAGCATTACTTAGATGTAATGGGTGGCGGACATTATGCAAACGTACCAGAGCTTGTTGAAAAACTTGTATGTGATGGTCCAATCGCAATCAACTGGCTTGATAAGTTAGGTGTATTATTTGATAAAGATGAAGATGGAAGAATGATTACTACTCATGGTGGTGGTACATCTCGTAAGAGAATGCATGCTGCTGCAGACTATTCAGGTGCAGAAATCATGAGAGTATTAAGAGATGAAGTTATCAATAGAGGTATTCCTGTTGTAGATTTCACAGCTGCTATCGAAATCATCAAAGACACAGATGGTAAGGCGGCAGGTGCTGTACTTATGAACATGGAAACAAATGAAATTCTAATTGCCAGAGCAAAAACGGTTATTATTGCTACAGGTGGTGCCGGACGTATGCATTATCAGGGATTCCCTACATCAAATCACTACGGTGCTACAGCTGACGGTCTTGTTCTTGCATACCGTGCAGGTGCTCCATTGTTATATCAGGATACTTTACAGTATCACCCAACAGGTGTTGCATTCCCATCTCAGATTTACGGTGCGTTAGTAACAGAGAAAGTTCGTTCTATGGGCGCAATGTTCGTAAACGTAGACGGTGAAGTATTTATGCATCCACTTGAGACAAGAGACGTTGCTGCATCAGGAATCATCAGAGAGTGCAAGGAGAGAGGAAAAGGTGTTCATACACCTGTAGCTGATGGTATTTGGCTTGATACTCCTATGATCGATATGATTCATGGTGAGGGAACACTTGAAAAAAGATTACCAGGTATGCTTCGTATGTACTTAAGATGTGGTATCGATATGAGAAAAGTACCTATCGTAATCTATCCAACACTTCACTACCAGAATGGTGGTATCAAAGTTGGTGTAAATGGTATGTCAGAGGTTGAAAACCTCTATGTAGCAGGTGAAGCAATTGGAGGAATCCATGGAAGAAACAGACTTATGGGTAACTCACTTCTTGACATCATCGTATTTGGACGCAATGCCGGACAGCAGGCAGGCGCTAAATGCAAAGAAGTTGAATTGAAGGAATTAACACTTTCTCATGTAGATGACTTCTCTAAGATGTTAAGCGATGCTGGTATTGAGCCACAGGTAGTGTCTCCGAAGTTATTACCAGACTATAGACCAGAAGGTGTAACAAGATTAAACTAATAATTATAACCAATCCAACGGCATGAATGTGCCGTTGGATTTGGTATATAAATTTAGGAGGATGAAAAAGTGGAACTTTTAGGAAGTATAGGAACGTGGTTTCAGAATGAAGTCTGGGCGAACACCTTAATGCTGGTTTTTACGATTGCCGTGATTGGTTATTTGATTGGAAGAATCAGAGTGTGCGGTCTTGAATTAGGAACTGCCGGTGTATTATTGGTAGCGTTGGTATTTGGTCATTTTGGGATTGAAATACCAAAAGTAGTTCAGGATCTCGGACTTATATGTTTCGTAACGTCTGTTGGATATATTGCAGGACCGAAATTTTTTAGGAACTTTAAAGTAAATGCCAAGTCGTACATTTTGCTTGGATTTATTATTATTCTTTCAGGAGCACTTACATGTGCAGGACTGATCAAGTTATTTGATATTCCGGTGGATATCGGTGTGGGAATGCTTTCGGGTTCACTCACGAGTACACCTGGTTTGGCGGCAGCAAAAGAAGCGACTTCAGACTTGGCTGCTGTGGGATATGGTATTGCATACCCATTTGGAGTAATTGGTGTTGTTCTGTTTGTACAGCTTATTCCAAAGATTTTGAAAACGGATATGGATGCTGAACGTGCAATGTTTGCAGCCGCTTCTGGTGTTGTAGTGGAGGATAAACAGCCGAAAAAAAAGAGAATTGATATTGATGAAATGGGATTCTTTGCATTTGGTCTTGCAATTGTTCTGGGTATTGTTCTGGCGAAGATTACAATTCCTCTTCCGGGAGGCGGAGAGTTTGCACTTGGTACATCAGGTGGACCACTTATTGCAGGTCTGATATTAGGACATTTTGGTCATGTAGGAAGAATCAACATTAAAATCGAAAAACGTATCTTGGAAACGATGCGTGAATTTGGTCTGATGTTATTCTTGCTTGGAGCTGGTACAGGTGCAGGCGCAGGCTTTGTAGAAGTACTTGCAGAGCAGGGTCCAATGCTTTTCGTATACGGAGCTGTTATGACATTAGTTCCGATGTTTTTGGGATATTTCTTTGCAGCAAAAGTGCTTAAGCTCAGTGTATTTAACACACTTGGTTCAATTTGTGGCGGTATGACAAGTACGCCGGCTCTTGGAACACTAATCAGTGTTACAAAAACAGATGATGTAGCTTCTGCGTACGCGGCTACATATCCAATTGCATTGGTAATGGTTGTATTATCAAGTCAATTTTTAGGAATATTATTATAATTACCCGGCCAGGTTGAAATGCATGGCTGAATAGTTACATACATGATGAATATAGTTTTAAACGGAGGTAAAGCGTAATGCGTGAAATTAACGTAAGCCAGATTACAGATGTAGTTGAAAAGCTTTGTATTGAAGCAAATCAGCATCTGCCTGAGGATGTAAAGTGTGCGATTAAGAATTGCAGAGCATGCGAGGATTGGGATATCGCTCAAGGTGTTTTGGATAAGATTATCGAAAATTTTGAAATTGCAGATGAACAGTGTGTGCCTATTTGTCAGGATACAGGTATGGCATGTGTATTTCTTGAAATTGGTCAGGATGTACATTTTGTGGGCGGTAGCCTTGCAGAAGCGGTTAATGAAGGTGTGCGTCGTGGATACGACAAAGGATATCTTCGTAAATCAGTTGTAAAAGATCCTGTACGCCGCGGCAATACAGGAGACAACACACCTGCTATGCTTTATACAGAAATCGTAGATGGTGATCAAGTCAAAGTTACTGTTGGACCAAAAGGTTTCGGAAGTGAAAACATGAGTGCAATCCGCATGTTTAAGCCATCAGCAGGTCTTCAGGGAATCAAAGATTTTATCATCGAGACAGTAGAAACAGCCGGCCCAAATCCATGTCCACCAATGGTAGTTGGCGTTGGTATCGGCGGAACATTCGATAAAGCAGCCTTGTTAGCGAAAAAAGCGCTAATGAGACCAATTGATTCTTCAAATCCGGATCCATTCTATGCTGATTTGGAAGCAGAAATGCTTGAAAAAATTAACCAATTAGGAATTGGACCACAAGGTTTTGGCGGAAAGACTACAGCAATCGGTCTTAACATTGAAACATTACCGACTCACATTGCAGGGATGCCATGTGCAATCAATATCAACTGCCATGTAACACGTCACAAATCGGAGGTGATTTAGGATGGAAAGACATATTACATTACCTTTAACAGAAGAATTAGCAAAGACTCTTCATGCAGGAGATTCTGTATACGTTACAGGTACAATTTACACATCTCGTGACGCAGGTCACAAACGTATGTGTGAAGCACTTGCAAGAGGCGAAAAGATTCCATTTGATCCGAAGGATGCTACAATTTACTATGTAGGGCCAACACCGGCAAAACCTGGCCAGGTAATCGGTTCAGCAGGACCGACAACAAGTGGACGTATGGATGCTTATGCACCAACAATGATGAGTGTAGGAGCAAGGGGCATGATTGGAAAAGGTGCTCGTCTTCCTGAAGTAGTAGATGCCATGAAGAAATACTCAGGGGTTTACTTCGGCGCAATTGGTGGCGCAGGTGCATTACTTGCAAAATGTATCAAAAAAGCAGAACTGATTGCTTATGAAGATCTTGGAGCAGAAGCACTTCGTAAACTTTATGTAGAAGATATGCCATTAGTTGTTATTATTGACAGCGAAGGAAAGAATCTCTACGAAGAAGGAAGAGCAGCTTATCTTGCTACAAAATAGTACAGATTTTATAAAGTTAAGATTTACCTCGCAATAACCTTCGATTTTAGAAGGTTATTGTGTTTTTAGGGATTGTGTTGAATGTGAATTAACAATGGAGGCAGCATGGCAAAAAGGAAAGTATATGCAGTGAAAAAAGGAAAAGAGATTGGGATTTTCCAGACATGGGAGGCTTGCAAAGCGTCAGTAGATGGATATCCGGGTGCAGAGTACAAAAGTTTTTTGATAATGGAAGAAGCAATGAAATACCTGGGAGAACAGGTTGTGATTTCAAAGAATCCCCACAACCAAGAAGGGATTATGAGAGAGCATCTCATAGCGTACGTAGATGGAAGCTTTGACCTTTCAATGGGCAAATATTCTTTTGGCTGTGTGTTCCTGACACCAGAAGGCAATACGATTGAAGAATTTGGGAATGGAGATAACCCGGACTTGCTTGCCATCAGAAATGTAGCAGGGGAAATGCTTGGAGCCATGTATGCGGTACGGTGGGCAATGATGAATCATTACCCTTCTATAGAAATCAGATATGATTATGAAGGAATTGAAAAATGGGCGACAGGTGCATGGCGAGCGAAGATGGATTTAACGCAAAAATATGCAGCATATATGCAGGAGCATGAGAAAGATATTCAGATTTCCTATAAGAAGATTGCTGCCCATACCGGAGATTATTATAATGAGGAGGCAGACAAGCTGGCCAAGCGGGGATTGACGCAAGGCCATGGTATACCGGAAGTAAGGCTAATTAGATAATTTTGAAATAATTTGAAATAAATGGAAAGGACAGCTGCATCTGTTGTTTCCATTTTTTATGTATGTTTTTCGTGTATTTGACAAATAGTAATTTAAGAAATCAAAAGCGAGGAGAACATACAATGATGATAGAGAAGAAAACAAGGCCATTTGGCTGGAGTGATAAGCTCGGATATATGTTTGGCGATTTTGGAAATGATTTTACCTTTGTCTTTGCAAGCAGCTTCCTGATGATTTTTTACACAAAAGTATTGGGCATCAGTGCAGAAATGGTTGGAACATTATTTTTAGTTGCCCGTTTCGTAGATGCATTTACGGATGTGACGATGGGGAGAATCGTGGACAAGCTGCGTCCGGGAAAAGACGGCCGGTTTCGTCCGTGGATTCGTTATATCTGCGGTCCCGTTGCATTGGCAAGTTTCCTAATGTATCAGTCGGCATTGGCGGGTGCATCGATGGCAGTGAAAGTTGTCTATATGTATGTGACTTACATTTTATGGGGAAGTATTTTTTATACAGCAATCAATATTCCATATGGCTCTATGGCCTCGGTACTCAGTCCGGATGCAAATGATAGGGCAGCACTGTCCACATTTCGGGGTATTGGTGCAACACTTGCGAATCTGATTATCGGAGTGGGAGCGCCGTTACTTTTGTATACGACAGATTCTTTTGGCAATCAGGTAGTAGATGGGAAACGATTTACCATTATTGCAGGGGTTTTCTCTGTGGCCGCTATTATTTGCTATTTGTTATGTTATTTTATGACGACAGAACGTGTCATAATTGAACCACAGGAGAGGACAGAAGAGGGAACCATGAGGGAGCTGGCGGCGCTTTTAAAAAACAGGGCACTCCTTGGGGTTATTGTGGCATCAGTCCTTCTGCTCTTGGCCTCCCTACTGTCGCAGTCTGTCAACCAATATGTGTTTATTGATTATTTTAAGAGTCGCGAAGCAGTGTCTGTTATGAGTATCTGCGGCCTCTTGCCATCCTTACTGCTTGTGCCATTTATTGGTCACGTGGCTAGAAAATATGGTAAAAAAGAAATAAGCGCGGTTGGTTGTATTGTAGGAGGTGCTGCGATGCTGCTGCTTTTCTGGGCACAGGTAGAGTCAGTAGTAACCTATATTGCAATATCGACAATTGGATATATTGGATTTGGATTCTTCAATTTGGTTATCTGGGCGATTATAACGGATGTTATTGATGATTGGGAGGTCAAAACCGGTCAGCGGGAAGACGGTACAATCTATGCAATATACTCGTTTGCAAGGAAAGTCGGGCAGGCATTGGCTGGGGGAGTCGGTGGTATTGCGCTTGGTTTAATTGGCTATGACTCCAAGGTGCAGGTGCAGACTGCTGAGGTTGCGGAGGGAATCTATAATATTGCAACCGTGATTCCCGGCATACTTTATATCGGAGTTGGTCTGGCGCTTATGTTCATCTATCCTTTGGGAAGACGTAAAGTAGAAGCGAATGTAGCAGTCTTAAAGGAACGCCATAAAAAAATATAGTTGTAAAAAATGCATATAAATACTAGCAATATTCATCCCTTGATGGTATAATATGATGAATCACTGACTTTATGTCTAAAAAAGAAAAAAAAGAAGAGAAGAAAGGGTGGAAGAAAGATGAAACGATTAGGAAAAAGATTCCTTGCAATTGTCGCAGCAGTGGCAATGGTAGTTTCAATGTTACCTCAGGGGATTGGTGTTGTTCAGGCGTCAGATGCGACTGAATATGAGATTTATCCTACACCACATGAGATGACATATCAGGATGGAGAGTTTATTGTCCGTTCTGATGTAAACGTTGTTTATGATTCTGGAATTGATCAGGCAACTAAGAACCGTATGGAAGAGGTTCTTGCTATCAAAGACAAAAAAGTTTCAGTATCAGAAGCAAGACAAGATGGAAAGACTAATATTTTAGTCGGAATTTATGGTTCTGATGAATATGTAGACAAATATGTGTCAGATAAATACACAATTGACACAAGCATATTTGAAAAATTTGGAGGACACTATGTGATTTCTTCAAATAATGAGATTGTCGTATTAGGTGCAGACACAGATGCTGCATTTTACGGAATTACATCATTAAAGCATATCTTTAATCAGATGGAGGGGTCTACTATCCGTCACTTTACAATTAAAGATTATGCAGACACTAGTATCCGTGGATTTATCGAGGGTTATTATGGTATACCTTGGTCTAATGCGGATCGTATGTCGTTAATGAAATTCGGTGGCGAGTTCAAAATGACATCATATGTATTTGCACCAAAGGATGACCCGTACCATACTTCAAAATGGAGAGATTTATATCCGGACAAAGAGATTGCAGCAATTGCAGAGATGGTAGCAGTTGGTAATGCTGCAAAATGTAAATTCGTTTGGACAGCTCACCCATTCATGGGAGGATTTAATTCAAATGACGTAGATGGTGAGATTCAAGCATTATTAAACAAGTTTGAGCAGCTCTATAGTGTTGGCGTGCGTCAGTTTGGTGTACTTGGAGATGACGTTGGAAGCTTGAACCGTAATGTAGTTATTCGAGTAATGACAGCTGTTTCTGAATGGGCAAAGGAAAAAGGCGATGTATATGATTCTGTATTCTGTCCTGCAGGTTACAACCATTCATGGCAGGGCGATTACTCAGAATTGAATCAGTATGATGCCGGATTCCCAGAAGATGTACAGATTTTCTGGACAGGCGAAGCAGTATGTCGGCCGGTGGAACAGAAAACATTAGATCACTTTAGAAATCAAAATGCGGCTAATGGCTCAAGAAGAGCACCATTATTCTGGTTAAACTGGCCTGTTAATGATATTAATATGAGCCGTTTAATGATGGGTAAAGGTAGCTTGCTTCACACAGATATTACAATTGAAGACCTTGTTGGTGTTGTGACAAACCCAATGCAGGATGCAGAGGCTTCAAAAGTAGCATTGTTTGCGGTGGCAGATTATACATGGAATGTAAAAGATTTTGATGACGATCAGAGCTGGGAAGACAGCTTTAAGTATATCGATCCAAATGCTTCAGAAGAGTTATATACTTTAGCAAAACATATGTCAGACCCTTCTCCAAATGGACATGGATTGGTACTGGCAGAGAGTGAAGCTTTATTGCCGATGCTTGACGCATACAAGACGAAACTGGAAAATGGAAGCCTTACAGCAGAAGATCATGGTGCAATGATTGCAGAGTTTAGAAAGATTGCAGAGGCTTGTGATGCTTTCCATAGAAAATCCCAAAATGAAAAGTTAAAAGAAGAATTATTGCCATTTACGAATTCTTTGAGGGATCAGGCATTGGCAGCGATTGCATTTATTAATACAAAGGCTGCAATTGATGCAGGCAATGTTTCGGAAGTATGGAGCAACTATTCACAGGCGTCAGCTTTGCTTACTTCAAGCAAGAATTATGACAGAACAACATTGAACGGAACGAAGGCTGCTTTGCCTGGTTCAAAACACATTACACCATTCCTGACAACTTTGAATGCTCAGTTGTCTCCGACTGTAAATTTTATGATTGATGATTCGAAACAGATTGTTACGTTAATCACGAATAGAACAGATACACCGGATGGTGCATTGGAAAAATTAACAGATAATAAAGAAAGCACAGAGGTTATCTGGAAAACACCTACTAATACAACAGCAGGTACATATATTGGATTAACCTACAGCAGACCAATCACATTAAATAACGTTACATTTAAGATGGGACAGTCTGCCAATGATAGAGATACATTTGATGCAGGTAAACTTCAATATACAGTAGATGGTAAAGAGTGGATAGATATTGGAGGCACAGAATTTACCTCCAGAATTAATGAAGTAAAAGCAGAGGGACTTGACATTGAAGTGAAAGGTGTCCGTATCATCTCTACTCGGGATAAAGAGAATATGTGGCTTGGCTGTAAAGACATCATTGTAAATGCAGCAGCTGTGGAAAAACCGGATGAACCGGCAACAATTACAGGAACTGGTATTTTCAATGAGGAGAACATGGTCATCCGTAACGGAAATCTGGGAATGTTTACAGATGGCAGCATGTCTGATTATGCAGGTTTTGCACATGGTGCTACGGATGCTGTTGATAGGAAGGACTATACTCTTGCTGATGCATGGGTAGGACTTGAATTTGAAAAAGTGGAAACTGTAAGTTCTGTTAACGTTGTACAGGGCTCCGGAGACCACATTGATACTGGTAGATTAGAGTATCTCAATGAACAAGATCAGTGGACAGTAATTGATACATATACAGAAATTGGTGAAGTATTCGCAGAGGAATTTACACCGGTGCAGGCGAAAGCAATTCGCCTTGTAAATGGACAAGACAAAGCTGTCTGGTGGAGAATTTATGAATTTTCTGTAGGTGCATCTGAAATGGAAGCGAATGTGAACGCCTTCCATAGTAATACAAGTATTTACCAAGGTTCATTAGATAAAATCGTTGATGGTGACGAAAGCACATTCATCTGGTATTCGAGAGGTGCGCAGGTTGGTGATTACATCGGTCTGGACTTGGGAAAGAGTATAAAATTAGGCGAGATTTACGTTTTAATGGATTCTGGGGATTGTTGGACAAACTACGATCTGGAGTATTCGTTAGATGGACAAACATATACAAAGTATAACTCATACACAGGTTCTACACTGGATATTGATGTAAGCTCTGAAGATATCACAGCTCGTTATGTAAGAATTTATAATCAGGCCGACTATAAAAACTGGACTAAAGTATATGAGTTCAGTGTTGGAGAACAGATTATCAGAAACGATGCAATTTTTACAAATAAGACCGGTTTAACCGGATTTAGTATTTCGATGAATGCTGATACAGCGACACTCGCTGGCTCGAAAGAGATTACATTAGCTCCTGCCGAATATATTGGTATTGAATTAGACAGAATTAAAGACATTACAGATATTACGGTTACGGCAGAAAGTGTATTGACATTGGAAACTTCAAAGAATAACGTTGTATGGACAGCAGTATCCGGAGATAATTTTGATGATGCAAGATACATTCGTCTCATGAATAACACAGCTTCGGACGTTACATTCACATTAAGCAAGCTGGAAGTGAAGTCGCATGAAGTTTATCCGATTTCTGTAGAGGCTACAAATTTTCGTCAAGAAAGCACACACCTGAATGCATTTGATCATGATCGAACAACAGAAGCTGTATTGCAAGGAAGCCAGAATGCAGGTAAGTATATCACATATGATTTAGGACAAGTAATTGACTTAGAATCATTGAAAGTTGTTCTTCATGATGGCACAACAGACTATCCTCGCCATGCGAAAGTGTCTGTATCCAAAGATGGAGATAGCTGGACAGAGGTATTACTGATTGGAAGTCAGGATTCCAATAATCCGGGGGAAGAAGAAAATACTGATAATATCTCTGAGTTGTTCCCGGATCACGAGATTTCATATTACACATTGTCAAAAACAGGCATTAATCAGGAAGTACGTTTCATTAAATTTGAAATCACAAGAGATAAGGCCGGTGCTGATAAATGGGTAAGAATCAGAGAAATTGAATTAAATGGCGGTAATATGTATCTGCCAAGTGAAAATGACCCGACAATCGTTACAAATGGTAAAGAGTCATATGGGAATGTGGCATCTAACATGATTGATGGTGAAGTTTCTACAACATTTAAATCATCAAGTGATAAGGCTGGTTCATTTACATATTCGATTTCGGAAAATACAGAAATTAAAAAGATTACAATCTTACAGAGTCCTGCGACGATTTCTAAGGCGCGGGTATCAGTAGAAGTAATCGAAAACGAAGTAATAAAGACGATCGAACTTGGGCGCTTAATGAGTAGCTTGAATGAGTTTAGTACAGCGAAATTCGACCATGTATTGTCTATGACAGTAGCTTGGGATGAAGGTAGTATACCAGAGATTCATGAAATCATCACATCTAGTACACCTACAGGAGAAGCTGATAAGGCTGAATTACGTGAATACTATAATTCTGTAAAAGGTACAGATGCTAGTGCATGGACACCGAACAGTAAAAAAGCTTTCGAAGATGCAATTAATACAGCAGAATATGTATTGGGTAATGCATATGCAACACCTAATAGTGTGAGATCTGCGTTAGCTGGTTTAAAAGCAGCGGTAGATGGTAAGGTTGTGAAACCGGACATGGCAGCGTTTGAGACACAGTTGGCTAATCTTGTAAAAGATGTGCAGGAAGACAAAGATTACACTACAAAAACATGGAAATTATATGCAGAAAGTATGGCGAAGGCAGATGTTGCTAAAGAAAATGCAGAAATTTCTCAGAAGGATATAGATGCTATTCTTGACGAAATCAGTGAAGCTGTAGCACAACTTGTTTATGAAGTTGGTTCGATTGAGGAACTGAAAGTTTTAACAACTGATGCAAAGGAGCTTTACAAAGAATCAGATTATATAGAAGATACTTTTGCTAAGTTGACAGAGGCAATTAAGGCGGCTGAAACAATGATTGCAGCAGATGCAAAACAACGTCAAAATCCGAAAGATGTGAAAGCGTGCAAAGCAACGTTAGAAGCGGCGATTGCAGGACTGAAGCAGCCGGGTGGGGAAGAAGCGAAACCTGAAATTGATAAGACAGAAGCAAAACAGTATTATGAAGAGTGTATTGCTTATTATAAACAAAGCAATTATACAGTAGAAAGCTGGAGTGCATATGCAAAAGCAATGGCAGCATTGAAAGAAGCGCTTACTGATAAAGAGATCACAGTGGAAGAATTACAGGCTAAGATTGATGCAGTTGCAGCAGCTACTGAGAAGTTAGTGAAAGTAGATGGCGAAAAACCAGAAGATACTAACACACCACAAGGGTCTGGTGCAACACAAGAACCAAAACCACCAGTTGTAGATAATGATAGTAATGTGACAACAGGTGATACAGCCCCAGTTATGATGTGGGTAATGTTGATGGTATGTGCAGGTGTAGTGCTTGTATTGAAAAGAAGAAAAAGCTTCTAGAATAAAGTGATGGACATAATATGGGCACCGGAAATCCGGTGCCCTGTTTATTGGGTGTCTGTAGTTCGATTTTTATATATCCCCAATTTTGGAAGTGACAATTGAAAATGTTGTGTAGTGAAAAGAAAAATATGTTGACGTCTAACTATTCGTATGGTAAGATATACTGGCGAATGGAAGTAGGTCTTTTTTTTATGCCTAAAAACCGACAGCCTCGCAAGCTGTCATGTAACACGTAAAAGAAAATATAAAGTGAGGTGGAAGTTGTGCGCACAAGAATAACATTGGCATGTACAGAATGTAAACAACGTAACTACGACATGACGAAGGATAAGAAAACTCATCCTGAACGTATGGAAACAAAGAAATACTGTAAGTTCTGTAAATCACACACATTGCACAAAGAAACGAAATAATATCGTTGGAAGGAAGTGAATGGTATGGCTGGAACAAACACAGAAAAAACCAAAAAGAAAAGCTGGTTCAAAGGTCTGAAAGCAGAATATAAGAAGATTATATGGCCAGACAAAAAAACACTTGCTAAGCAAACGGTAGCAGTTACGGTATGTTCAATTGCATTGGGCGTCATTATTGCTATGGTTGATGCAGTGCTTCAGTACGGTATCGACTTTTTAGTAAGATAGCAGACTGCTGAATTAATGAAAGGTGATTTTATGTCAGAAGCAAAATGGTATGTAGTTCATACTTATTCTGGGTATGAGAACAAAGTAAAAGCTAATATTGATAAGACTATTGAAAACAGACACCTTGGAGATCAGATTTTAGAAGTCAGAGTTCCAATGCAGGAAGTAGTGGAGTTAAAGAACGGAACACAGAAAGCATCACAGAAGAAGATGTTCCCTGGTTATGTGATGATTCACATGATTATGAATGATGATACATGGTATGTCGTTAGAAATACCAGAGGTGTTACAGGTTTCGTGGGTCCTGGCTCAAAACCGGTTCCATTGACAGAAGCAGAAATTGATGCTCTTGGAATTATGGATGCCGAGGTGGTTGTTAATTTTGAGCTTGGTGAAACAATAGTAGTTACTTCGGGGGCTTGGAAAGATACAGTCGGAATGATTAAAGAAGTAAATCCACAGAAACAAAGTTTGACAATCAATGTAGAGCTGTTTGGTCGTGAAACACCAGTAGAAATAAGTTTCTCAGAAGTGAAAAAAATGTAACAAATAATAGTGGGAGGGAAATCCCCGCGAATACCACAAGGAGGTACACAAAATGGCAAAGAAAGTTTCAGGTTATATTAAATTACAAATCCCAGCTGGAAAGGCAACTCCAGCACCACCGGTTGGTCCTGCGCTTGGACAGCATGGTGTAAACATTGTTGAGTTTACAAAACAATTCAATGCTAAGACAGCAGATCAGGATGGAATGATTATCCCTGTTGTTATCACAGTTTACAATGACAGAAGCTTCAGCTTCATTACAAAGACACCACCTGCAGCAGTATTAGTTAAAAAGGCTTGCGGTTTAAAATCAGGTTCAGGTGTTCCTAACAAAACAAAAGTAGCAACAATTACAAAGGCTCAGTTAGAGGAAATCGCTAAGATTAAAATGCCAGATTTAAATGCAGCATCTGTAGAAGCAGCTATGAGTATGATCGCAGGAACATGCCGTAGTATGGGTGTTAAAGTAGAAGAATAGGCATTGAGCATTTAACGAATCACAGATGAGGTTAGTGCGAAAGCCGTTACCGAGACTTAGCGGCGCGAAGCGACGTGTTAGTTGAGTGTAACTATCTTATTGTAAATTAACGTGGGAGGGCTCGCTCCCGATATTACCACTAGGAGGTTATTGAATATGAAAAGAGGAAAGAAATATTTAGAAGCTGCCAAGTTAATTGAAAGAGGAAATCTTTACGATAAAGCAGAGGCAATTTCATTAGTTAAAAAATCAGCCGTAGCAAAATTCGATGAAACAATCGAAGCTCATATCAGAACAGGTTGTGACGGACGTCATGCTGACCAGCAGATCCGTGGTGCTGTTGTATTACCACACGGAACAGGTAAAAAAGTTCGTATCTTAGTATTTGCAAAAGATGCAAAAGCAGAAGAAGCTAAGGCAGCAGGAGCAGATTATGTAGGAGCAGAGGACTTAATCCCAAGAATCCAAAATGAAGGATGGTTTGAATTTGACGTTGTAGTTGCTACACCAGACATGATGGGTGTTGTAGGACGTCTTGGCCGTGTACTTGGACCAAAAGGTTTAATGCCAAACCCAAAAGCAGGTACAGTAACAATGGACGTTACAAAAGCTATCAATGATATCAAGGCTGGTAAGATTGAGTACAGATTAGATAAAACAAACATTATCCATGTGCCAGTGGGTAAAGCTTCTTTCACAGAAGAACAATTGGCGGACAACTTCCAGACGCTTATCGATGCAATCAACAAAGCAAAACCAGCAGCAGTAAAAGGTCAATACTTAAAGAGTGTGACACTTACTTCTACAATGGGACCTGGTGTTAAGATTAACCCAGCAAAATTATCTTAAAAATTTGTTGACATCAAATATATACCTTGCTATAATAGCAAAGGAAATTAACTGCCGAAGACAGTAGGTGCTGTAAAGCATAAGGTTCAAAACGCCTACCGAGGAGATTGAATTCATAGTTAGAATTTACAAAACCTCTTTGTCTTTGTGCAAAGAGGTTTTTATAATGCAGATATCTGCGTTATATATCAATCGGCGGTGCCAATTATTTAAAATAATATAAGGAGGTGCACCATTCGTGGCAAAAGTTGAATTAAAACAACCAGTCGTTGCAGCAATCGCTGAAGACGTAAAAGACGCACAGTCAGTTGTATTAGTTGATTACCGTGGTTTAACTGTAGCTGAGGACACAGAATTACGTAAACAATTAAGAGAAGCCGGTATCATCTACAAAGTTTGCAAGAACACAATGATGAAAAGAGCATTTGAGGGAACTGATTTTGCAGCATTAGACGAATATTTAGAGGGACCAAGCGCTATTGCAATCTCTAAAGATGATGCAACAGCTCCAGCAAGAATTCTTTGCAAGTTCGCTAAGACAGCAGAAAAATTGGAAGTAAAAGCTGGCGTAGTTGAAGGTAAAGTATATGATATGGCAGGTGTTGTAGAATTATCAAAGATTCCTTCAAGAGAAGAATTACTTTCAAGATTACTTGGAAGTATGCAGTCACCAATTGCAAACTTTGCTCGTGTTATTAAGCAAATCGCTGAAAAAGACGGTGAAGTTGCAGCAGCAGAAGTAGTTGCTGAATAATTAGTAATGTAATAAAAAGGGATATAATCCCATGAATTAAAAAAGAAATTTTACGGAGGTAAATAAAATGGCAAAATTAACAACAGCTGAAATGATTGAGGCAATCAAAGAATTATCAGTATTAGAATTAAATGAATTAGTAAAAGCATGTGAAGAAGAATTTGGTGTATCTGCAGCAGCAGGCGTAGTAGTTGCAGCAACAGGTGCAGGTGAAGCAGCAGCAGCTGAAGAAAAAGATGAATTCAATGTAGAATTAGTATCTGCAGGTGCTTCAAAAGTTAAAGTAATCAAAGTTGTTCGTGAAATCACAGGACTTGGATTAAAAGAAGCTAAAGAAGTAGTAGATGGTGCTCCAAAGGTAATCAAAGAAGGTGTTACTAAAGCAGAAGCTGAGGAAATCAAAGCTAAATTAGAAGCTGAAGGCGCTAGTGTAGAATTAAAATAATTCACTGTTGTATGTTAAAACCGTGGTCATTTGGCCACGGTTTTTTGTGGTAAAAAAGCTTTCAAGAATTTTGGTTATAAAAACACTCGCTATTGGGGGAAAAACAGCTATATCTTGAGCACTTGCAGCCTGACTTGTACAACCGTCATTCGCATATTTAACGATTGATTTTATGTCTAGTCTACGACAAATACGCAATATACGTTTGTTGTTAACATCGATGTCGTGATAATGCTCAAAAACATCTCTGATTCTTGAATATCCTTTGTCTGGCAATTCTGTAGGCATTTTTTTCAAACTCATCTGCAATTCGTTTGTTCATTTTCAGGGACTTCACTATGTAAGTATTCATAGTAAGCTGCTCTGAAAGCATCCATGTGCTGTGATTCGCCAAAATAAGCACATCTAGACTGTCTTATATGAGCATCCTCAATGACAACGAGATTTGTTTGAATGATATCTTTTTCTTTATTTACATGTAACAGTTCAGCCTTCCAGCTGAACTGAATAAAAAAATCGTTGGCAAAATGCTGATTTTTTTATAAAGCGAATGATTGATTTGTCCACATTTACAAGCACTTTTCTCATTAATTGTGAATGAGTCTGTTTCTGATAATTCAACTGTGCATAACTTTTTGGAAAATTCACTCCAAAACATCATTTTTGTCCCGGCTTATATACTTTTTCTGAATTTCAGTACAAGTTATCCACCGTCATTTTGACGAATAACCCCAATTGTCAAATTCGCTTTTTTACTGCATTTCTGGTAAGATGTTCTTATCAGAAATCAGTAAGGAGGCGGTCATAAATGGGCGGTAATTATGAAAAAGG
>CALBNS010000008.1 GCA_937896665.1 uncultured Clostridia bacterium | reverse complement strand
TCCATTGTTTTTCCTTGACCGGAGTCCGTTATACCCATATTCATAGGATGTGCTGCCTCCATCCACCGTGACAGTCCGGAGTTTTCTCCCTTCCGTCCATGTCATGATATAGGATTTTCCATTATAATAGATCAATGGATTGTTCGGATGAGCTTATTATACTCGACATTTTATCCCATCGCAACTGAATAGATTCGGATAAAAATGCTGACGCAAAACATCCTCCAGCGATTGTTTTCCATTAAATCTTTCGTTAGTAATCAACTTAGGTCTTATCACTATGACCTTTAAGTGAGAAAAACAGTTGAATAAAAATCTCTTCAACTGTTTTCTCATTTAGAAGCCATTTTTCAGCCCTATCTTTATAAATTTTTTGTAAAATTTTCAGGTCAAAAAATGTACACCATACCAGCAAGCATCGTATTTAGCAAACCACAAGCTACAAATACACTTATCAGGGATTCCTGAAACCTTTTTTATGACTATTTTTTCTTAGCATAAATTTCATATTGTCCGAGATTATATCCACAATATCGTTCGACCATGATATTGTCGAAAAATTTCCACACAAATCCAGGAATACTTATATCCTCTGGAACAAATTCCAACTGTGGCGGACGAACATCCTTATAATTCCCCACATATAGAAGATTTTTAGGAATAACCCTTTTAGATGTATTAATTAATTCCAATCTGTATGTTGGTAAAAATCCGAATTCATCTGTGACGTATTCATCAACAAGTATTCCATTCACAAAACTTTTTCCTCTAATTTGGGAAATGGTTCCGTCACATTTAGTTACTGAGGTTTGAACATATTCTAAATCATTAAGTTCATCTATATTCTGAGGCAATTCATGATTATTTGTAATCTTCACCCTTACAACCGGAACAATATGTCCTGGATAATACATAGCTTCTCCCACTTTATGAAAAAGAAAATATCTACCATTAATTCCTTTTTCTTCTGCAAGCCTACTTTCTAATGGATAAGCATATATATCACCAACTTTCCATTCACACTGATATAGTTTGTTCAAAGACACTTTCTTTTTTGCCGGCTGAGGTGTTAAAAGTTTTTCTTTTAATTCTGTCAATGCTTTTGCTCTCTTCTTAACTTCTCGAGAATTTTCCAATTCCCAACGTTTCAAATCACTTCCATCTTGTATATGATATAAAGCATTCTGCTTTACCCCATCTTCTAAGCGACCTAATTCCCATTGAGTATCAGCCAAAGCAAACCAAAAAATCGAAGCATCATCGGAATCTAATAATACTGTCTTATATTCCTCCAATAACTCTTTTGTAATTTGTTCTCCTTCTTTACCTCTTTTCAATTGTTCTTTATAAATATCACGTATTTCTTCAGCAAAATCATCTTGATATAATTTAGGTCCCCATGTTCCCATTTATGTCACCACCTTAATTACCTGTCCAATATAACACTTCATTAGACACTTGATTCCAAGTATATCCAAGTGCTCCCCTTGCAGCTTCCATATATATTCCTAAATTTTTATTTTTAGGACTTATTCCATTTATTTGATTATTCATTCTATTTTGAGTGTTTATCGTATGATGATACAACATGTATGTCTGTTCAACACCTCTTGCAGCCTCATAACTCAAATTATCAGCCAGTATCGTCATTGTTAACCCTGCTCTAGCAGGATTTGCACCATGTGCATCTCTTCGTTTTCCTACATCCGTGGTTCTTCCAACATAATGTATTTTCCCCGATCCATCTTGTAATCCATATACCGTATGACTTTTTGTATTTTTCCTACTAGATGATTTTTCTGCTACTTTAGACACTGCGGCCGCACCAGCTGATACAGCCGCCACTTTTACAGCCGCTCCTGCCACTCCTAACGCCGCTGTCGTAGTTGCTGTTGCCATCAGCATCGAACCGCCTCCAGCAATTGCAACAGACGCCAGACCTCCTGTTGCCACACAAAGAGCACCCACCGCAACAACTGTGGTTCCTACTGCTATTCCTGTAAGAATAGTACTCAATTTAGGCCAATTACCATCTGGATCAGAGTACATAACTGGATTATTGAAAGCATAAGAATACATATTATGACTTTGAATATTTCCAATCTGGCCTATCGCTGCGTCTGCATTCAAAAACCTTCCAATCTCAGGATCATAATACCTGCTGTTCAGATAATAGAATCCCGTCTCGGCTGGATTTATATATGTATCCCGACAGTCATTTCCAACTGTCAGGTATCTTTCTCACTTTAATTCCTAATTATTTTAATCTAATCTTCTACTTTTCCAACAAAGCGATATACGATTGTTATCTCTTGTTGTCTCACTCCATTCACTTTCCGTGAATGTCCTATCTCGATTCTCTCGATCAATTGATTGAGCATAGGATCCGTTAACTGTTCTATGGTCAGATATGCGTCTAAAACGCTTTTTAACTTCTCTACGTTCTTTTCTGAATCATCCTGACTGTTCAGTTCTACATCTAATACATTCAGTCTTGCTGTCAGCTTCTTCTGTTCCTTCGTGTATTCTCCCAGCAGCTCCTGATAACTGTCTGCATCCAGTAAATCTTCTGCATAATCCTCGTAAAGTTTACGGATAATCTTCTTTAAAGCCAGTAATCGCTTTTGGATTTTCACTTTTTCCTGTTCCAGTTTTGTAAGATTCTTCTTGGATTTCTTCTGTTTCTGAATGCGTTTTAACAGCTCTCCGCTTTCAACTTGTGTTGCAATTCTTTGAATCCTTTCCAACACTTCTGTGTGTAAATCTTCATAATAAATCTGATGATGGCGGGTTCATTCCTCTGGATTGCGAAAGTGATTCGTGCATCGAATCAAAGGATAAGTTCCACTTTTTAATGGTTTCATCATCAAAGTCATATGATTCCCACACTCTGCACAGAATGTCAGTTTGTTGAAAATATTTCCACACTCATGCTTCTTCGGTCTATGACGAAGTTTTATCAGCTGTTGAACCCGTTCAAAATCTGCTTTCGATACCAAAGCTTCATGTCTGTCAGCCACAATGATCTGCTTTTCGGCAGGTACGGATACTCTTTTGTCTTGTAGTTAGAGATTTCATACCGATGATTCACCATATCTCCTGTGTAAACCCTGTCTTTCAGAATGGCTCCTACTGTCTGATAGCACCAGCTGAAAGAAGTATTTCCGTCTTTTAGATAACGTTCAAAACGTGTATCTCCCTGCAATGCCTTGTAAGAACCAGGTGTTAAAATCTCTCGTTCAGTTAAGATTCTGCTGATCTGCACCAGACTTTTTCCTGCTAATGCAAGGCTGAAAATCTCTTCTACCACATCAGAAACTTCCTCGTCCACCACTAAACGATTCTTATCCTTTGGATTGATTTTGTATCCATATGGTGGTCTGGGAACTGATAAAAAAACCTTTGTATGCACGCTGTCTCTTGGCTACTTTGACCTTTCTGGATAAGTCTTTTGCATACATATCGTTTAGTATATTCTTGAATGGAGTGATATCATTGTTATCATGATTGGTATCGATTCCATCATTCACAGCGATATATCTCACTCTTTTCTGTGCAAAATATACTTCCGTATAGTATCCAGTCTGGATATAATCTAGTCCCAATCGGCTCAAATCCTTAGTGATTACAAGGTTGATTTTCCCATCTTCGATGTCCTTTAACATGCGTTGAAACTCTGGTCTTTCGAAGTTCAAACCCGAAAAACCATCGTCCACATAGACATCAAACATGTAAAAACCATGCTCTTCACAGTGCTTTTCCAGTATCAATTTCTGTGTTCCGATGCTGACACTTTCCCCTACCTGTTCATCATCTTTACTCAATCTACAGTGCAATGCTGCGTTATAAATTTCATTACTCATCTGTTCCATCTTTTAATTCCTTTCCGGAATCAAATGGATCCTGAGATTGTTCGGCCACATTCATTATAACCGATGCATTCCCATGTAGCAACTGGTAGCATTCGGATAAAAATGCTGACGTAAAAACTTCTTCCAACGATTGTTTTCCATTAAATCTTTCTTGAATAATCAACTTAGGTTTCTTCATTTCGACCTCCTTTAAGTGAGAAAAAACAGTTGAAAAGATACAAAAACCTCTTCAACTGTTTCCTCACTTAAAAGCCATTTTTCAACCCTAATTTTTATGAATTTTTTGTGAAATCTTTAGTCCCAAAAATGTACACTATTCCAGCAAGCAACGTATTTGGCTAGCCATGAGCTACAACTACACTTGTCAGGAATTCCTGGAACCTTTATATTGTACCTCTCATTAGACAACATAATATACTTTGCAAATCTCGTACATGTTATATACAAGATTGTCCCCTTGCCTATTTTTACCCTGTAACAAAACTCGTTCTTTTATTTCTCCTGTCTCTACTACTCTTACTGTTACATAAGTTTTGTTAAACATTTTAGTTGTCGCTATTATGTGACATCTTCCAACTTTTTTCGGATACGGTTCATTATTTGAAACAAATAAATATCTTATGTTATATCTGTTAAGCATTTTATATCTCGCAATAAATCTCTTCCTTACCATCATAAATGCACTTACTAGAGCTAACAGGCCACTCACACTTATATATACAACTCCTATTAGACTTGCTATATATTGATCATAAAAAATCAGCCCAACCAAAGCCAAGGAATACATTATAAATCCATATATCCTGATAGTTTCACAATAATACATTTCTTTTGGAATATCTTTAATTGATAACCTATTAAGTTTTTTATACCACAACTTAAATTGTTTTGGTTTTACACAGTCTTTAGTCGGATAATCCTCTATTACCTCCAAATAAATATGTTCATTTCCTCTTTCATATGACATTTGAAATAATATAATCGACATTACCCACAATGAAACTGCAACATACTGTTTTGAGAAAAGAAACATTACAAGCAATATTTCAACAAATGTTATCATGTGAATCATCTCCTTTTATTTACCAACCAAAAAAGCTTTTCACTTTTCCCACAAAATTTGAAAAGAACGAAGCTTTTGCAAATGATTTTGATGTAGATTTTACCGCTGTCCTAGTTGTCACTTGATGTGTTTTTATGGCTCGATTAATTTGATGTCGATATCCTTTTGGATTGGAAATCGCTTTTGAAACATTACCTTGTACACTCTTTAAATTGTCGATACTCTTTCTATATGGCGTTCCTTTAGCTTTAATACCTTTTCCGCCCCAATAAACACTTATCGCACCAACTGCGGCCATTTTCCCAGATTCTACTGCTATGCTTCCTAAGTCTCTATTTCCACTTCTGTATTGTGCTATTGCTTCTGACGCTCCACTTATCATAGCATTTCCTACAACCTGTCCAATATATCCCAAACTTGTAGCTGCCAATGCGCCGCCTGCCGCACCTCCTAGCGCAGCTAATGCAATACCTCCCACGTCTAGATTTCCACCTGTTGCCAATTGCATACCAAACTCTATTCCTGCACTTATTACAGCTCCAATCAATGCACCGGATGCTATTGTCCAAAATTCTCCTCCTGCATCTTTTCTAATAACCGGATTATTATCACAATAAGCATATAAATTCTTGTCATACATATCACTGTCGACACCTAAGATGTCTGTAGTATCAGGACTTATAAACCTACCAACCTCAGGATCATAATACCTTGAGGATACATAATAGAATCCCGTCTCCTCATCGTAGTAAT
>CALBNS010000007.1 GCA_937896665.1 uncultured Clostridia bacterium | reverse complement strand
AACGGCGTGGACCTTGATTTTTTGCCATAATAGAATCCTCCATAATCGTAGTAAACTACTTCGATTTCGAAGCATTTGAAGCTGATCCGGAAGGATATGTATTCACACCGGAGGACATCGCTTATTATAACGCGATGGAGCTGGAGCGGTATGAGCGGGAAGTCCCGATGACTTACTACGAGAAGAAGCTATTACGTAAGTGGGTTATGTCCGGACACAGCCCACGTGAGAACACAGGCTCAAAGCATCTTTGCTTGACAGGCTCTGAACCCTACGATTTCCTCGATGTCTACCGTATGGATAAGGAAATACGGCGTGATATGAAGGGGATGAGTGAAGCAGAGCAAAAAGCCTATCTTATGGAATATATGGGTTGGACAGATGATAATCCAGCCTCAGAAACGGATGATTTCATTGAACTTTCAGAGGATGACTCATACAGCTCGTTCTAACTGCAAAAAAAGCAACCTGTAAACCGTATGTCAGCATTGGATGTGCCGGTCATAACCGGCCGCCATAGTCCTTTGCAATAACCTACAAAATGTAGGTGCAACAACCTACAAAATCGTTTTGCAACAACCTACATTTTTATTTTGCAATTTTCTGCAAAAAGGACTTGCAAAAAACAGTGACTGCTAATGATACGCCAATCAACCATTGATAAATTACATGATATGCGACTTTCAGCAATGTCAGACGCATTCGAAAATCAGTGTGCAGATCCTGCTACATATGAGGGTCTGTCTTTCGAAGATCGTTTTGGAATGCTGGTTGACAAAGAATGGGACAAACGTCGAAGTACAAATCTCCAGAAACTGATACATTCTGCCGGTTTCCGGTATCCTAATGCCTGCATGGAAAACATTGAATATCATGCAGACAGAAATCTGGATAAAGGACAGATGATAGAATTCTCAACCTGCAGATATATCTCTGATGACCATCATATCATTCTGAAGGGTGCTTCCGGCAACGGTAAAACCTACATCGCCTGTGCTTTAGGTATTGCGGCATGTAGAAACTTTATTAAGGTTCGTTATGTAAGGCTTCCTGATCTTTTGAACGAACTTGCAGTTGCCCATGGAGATGGTACCTTTGAAAAGGTTATTAAAGCCTATCAGAGGATTGATCTGCTGATTTTGGATGAATTTCTTTTAAGCCCGGTATCCAGCGATCAGGCCAGAGAACTTCTGGAAATCATTGAAGCCCGCAGCACAAAAGGGTCTGTAATCTTTTGCACACAGTTTGAACCCAGAGGATGGTACAGCCGCATTGGAAATGAATGTGATGCTACCATCTGTGAAGCAATCATTGACCGTATTATTCATAATTCTTACGAAGTGATGATTGACGGTCGTGTATCTATGAGGGAACGTCATGGCATAAATGCTTCCCGGAAAGGAGCTGCCAATGACTAATTATTGTGCATTCAATAAAAACAATAAATGTATCAAATGGGCGGATTATCAAATCACCCGTAAGGAACTAGAGGAAGCCGATGAACTGTGTCACGGAAACTGGATTGAAATCCAACATCTGCGTAATTATATTGAACAGTTACAGGCTGTACTTGAACAACATGGAATAGATATTCCACCTGAATACTAATTAACGATACTCATTGCACTTACTTCCGGAAAGGGGTGCTCTGAATTTCCGAAAAGAGTGCTCATTTGCATCGGAATATTCAAGTTTCGAGTCGTAGTAAAAGGCTACAACACTAACTCCATTATGAAAGATTTTTG
>CALBNS010000006.1 GCA_937896665.1 uncultured Clostridia bacterium | reverse complement strand
TCGCAGATAGCTTTTGCAGACTTTGAAGAAAACCTCTATATCCCAGCGTTTTCCATAAATGCGTATGATTTCATCCTCCAATGTCATTTAGTTAAATTTGAAATACTTTAAAACACTATGGGGATGATGCAGGATTTGTGTGTTTGAATGAATATTCTGATGGACAACAAAAATCAAAATGGTTTTGTTATATTTTTAAAGAAAAAAATTGCATGACAAATAAACAGGTTTACACCTGTTTTCATAAAAGGTATTATAGATATTGATGAAAATGTTTTCCTATGCTGCCCGATATATAAAATATCTTGGTCTTCGGAAATGTGCTGTCTGCAATCTTGGGTATTGACGGTCATTCCGTATAGGAATTAATTCTTTACAGAGCAGATTCATCACATCTATAGAGTCTTTCTCTGTCGTCAGACGGAGAAAGACTCTGCAAACATGAGCTGCAACACTGAAATTTACCTTGTATTCGTGTTTTGTTGTACCATGTTTTACAACGGTATGATTGATCAGTGTTTCTGTTATGTTATAGGCAATCAGTTTTGCCCATATCTCCTGTTTGATATACTCAGGTTTGTAAGCGTGAAAATTACTGAGTCCAATGGTATATTTCAGTTTTCGAAAAGAACCTTCTATAGACCATCTTGCAAAATAAATCAGTTATATTTGCTCCATTGGAAATTCATCCTCCGGAAGATTGGTAACGATACACTCAAAAGTATCTTTTGATATAGGAAATCTTATGATCCGGAAAGATAAATCGTAAGTATCCGTTGACCCATATGTAAGATAATCAAAGGTTGCATTTGCATCCACGTAGCGTCTGTAAAATCCATCCTTGATTACGATTTTCTTTTTATGGCTGCGTACAAGGGTGACATTTACCCTGATATCAAAGGAATCTTCTGATGGAAAGTCAAAATTTTTAACCAAACCTTTGGAATGGATATCTTTTGTGCGGAAAAGAAAATATTGGCCTTTTTCAAGGACATGAGCCATGTTGTTATAGGAACAGTAACCTCGGTCGCCTATAAAAACATCTTTTAGACCATCAATCAGCTGATGGCGGTCAACCATCTCACAGAACGCAGAAAATTCGTCTTTGTGATGAACAGGCTGAATTATTGCATCTGAATAAGTATGTTTTTGCAGATTATAAAAGGCATTCAAGTGCATGCTGTAAAACCCTTTTGCAGAATGACCTTCGTTGACATGGTATTCCTCCGGTGCAAAATCCGGATTGCTGAATAAGGTAAAGCAGATGAATGCAGACCAGTCAGAGGGGCAAAGGGAAATCCCGGTGCTTTTTGAAGAAATGGATGGAGTATGGCTCAACATGCAGGATGAGCACCACAAAAAGATGAAAAAGCAGGAAATGAAAGTATTTACCATGTAGATGTAGTCAGTGCACATATTCCACTGCTGGAAGCGATGCAAACAGCATCAAGAAAGGCATTTAAGAGAGTTTTTTGTTAGAGAAACTTTTTGACCCAACAGGGTTTATTTGTTGACCCACAAAATAGGCAAAAACATTTGAGAGAAAAACAAAGAAAAAGCTGCCAACGTTTACTTGACACAAACAATGAAGAAATCGTGTCAGAAATCGTAAAAAGTGGACGGTCTTATGAGGAGATAATGAACTTCTTAAATATAGGGGAAGTAGAGGAAAAAAAACAGAGGAATAAAAGAGAAATGTTCCACAGCCACGGCGGTGACAGAGATTTAGGCGGAAAAAATCTTGAAGTTCACAAAGAAGATAAGAAGCAAAAAAGGTTTCCAAAAGTGCAAGAGAAAATCTAATGATATAGTGAGAAAACACTTGTTTGGGTTCGCGTGATATGATATGATGTAAATCACGGAAACTATAAGCATGGAGGAAAAATAATGGCTATTTGTTATGACAAATTATGGAAATTACTGATAGATAAAAAAATGAACCGTACCGAACTGAAAGAAGCATCAGGAATTAGTTTTAATGTTTTAGCTCGATTGGGGAAAAATGAACCCGTTTCGTTCGAATCAATAGAAAAAATATGCTTCACACTGAATTGTAATATAGAAGATGTTGTAGAAATACAAAAAGAAGAAATAGTGCCAATCGATGATAATTCATTTTCTACGATTGAACTGTTTGCTGGGGCAGGAGGATTAGCTTTAGGAATAGAAAAAGCAGGATTTGAAACGTTAGGATTAATAGAATTTGATAAGGATGCAGCAGCATCCTTGAAAATCAATAGACCAAATTGGAGAGTTATTCATGATGATATCGCTAATATATCATGTTTAAATCTAGAAGAGTGTTTTGGAATAAAAAAAGGCAAACTAGATCTTTTGTCCGGGGGAGCACCTTGTCAGGCCTTTTCTTATGCGGGAAAAAGATTGGGATTAGAAGATGCTAGAGGAACACTTTTTTATCATTATGCTACATTTTTACAAAAACTGCAGCCTAAAATGTTTTTGTTTGAAAATGTCAAAGGGTTATTGACGCACGATAAAGGAAGAACATATGCAACAATTACAAATATTTTTGAACAGACCGGTTATACGATACAAAAGAAGGTTTTAAATGCATGGGATTTTGGTGTTCCACAGAAAAGAGAAAGATTAATTACTATTGGAATAAGAAATGATTTGGTTGAAAAAACTTCATTTTCATTTCCGAAGGAGCATGAATATAAGCCTGTTTTAAGAGATGTTTTACTTGATTGTCCTAAAGGAGCAGGAGTTCCTTATGGAGAAAATAAAAGAAAAATATTTGAGTTGGTTCCACCCGGTGGATATTGGAGAGATATTGATCCGGAAATCGCAAAGGCATATATGAAGAGTTGCTGGGATATGGAAGGTGGAAGAACTGGAATATTAAGAAGAATGGGTTTGGATGAACCTTCTTTAACTGTTTTGACTTCTCCTTCTCAAAAACAAACAGAAAGATGTCATCCATTAGAAGCAAGACCATTTACAGTACGGGAAAATGCGAGATGTCAAACGTTTCCAGATGAATGGGAGTTTAGCGGAAGTGTTCAATCTCAGTATAAGCAAGTTGGAAATGCAGTTCCTGTAAATTTAGCATACGAAATAGGGTTAGAGATACATAAATCTTTAGAGGGGGTAAAATAATTGAACTGGAATTTAGGGTTTATATCAGAAGAAGATTTTAAGAATCATGTGCGTGCAACAATTATGAAATATGGGGAGAAACTAGAATCGTATGATTTGAAACGCTTTAATAGCAATCTGATTGATCCAATCAAGTTGATATTTGATAAATCGGTATATCGTACAAGCTGGGAAGAAATTGTAAATAACGAAATTTTCCGACAGAGAGATAAGTCAAATAATAATGATATAGGATATTTTCATCAGAATATTTTTTCTTATTTTAAAGGTTGTGAGGTTCCGCAGGCGGGGTGGGATGTTATTTACAGAAATTCAGATGGAATACAAATGCCAGATGGAGATATTGTACATACCATATATGTGGAAATGAAGAATAAACATAACACTATGAATTCTGCATCTTCTGCAAAAACATATATAAAAATGCAGGGGCAGATTCTAGAAGATGATGATTGTGCATGTCTATTAGTTGAAGCTATTGCAAAAAAATCACAGAATATAAAATGGTCAACAAAAGTCGATGGTAAAAATGTGCAGCATAGATTAATTCGTCGTGTGAGTATGGATCAGTTTTATGCAATTCTCACTGGCGAAGAAGATGCATTTTATAAGATATGTATGGCATTACCAGAGGTTATCAATGCAGTCGTAAATGAAGAAGGTGGTGTTAAAATACCATATGATACTGTTATTGATGAATTAAGAAAAGTGGCATCATTATATGGTGATAATAATAATGAGTTGCCTATGGCAATGGCGGTATATATGCTTGGATTCAATACATATATGGGATTTGGCGATAAAATCTGTGATGAATTAGGGGAAGATAAAGATGGAATGTTAAAGCGGATTTATGAATATGTGAAAAAATTACAGAAATAGAAATACATGATCTCTCGGAATCCTGAGTGATTATGACCAGCTAACGTTGGATTGAATGTTGAAAAGTATATATTATCCGAAATAACGAAAATTAAACACGGAAAAAAGACATAACTGTTGCTATGCCAAAAGGGAAATATATTGTATAATTTTTAGAGGATTATGCTACATCCAAAATCAACTATCTCAGGGTAAATTCAGATGGCTGATCCCATGCATCAAGATGCTGGAGCATCATGATGTGATAGAGGCGGCAGTACCACATCTTAGTAGAGTGGTGTCTGCCGCTTTCTAGCCTTATAGGAAATTCCGATTTTAAGGAATAGAAAAAAAGAACAAGAGTTCCTCCCGGTGCCGGGCGTAAATGCCGCCATAGCGGATCATTTTGTAATGTTTTTCCAGGATATGACGGATCAGGTGTTCTATGAATGCCATAACAGGAAGCGTATCTTCCACATAGGCATTATCTTCGTGGCGGTTGTAATGGAAGGTGACAAAGTCGC
>CALBNS010000005.1 GCA_937896665.1 uncultured Clostridia bacterium | reverse complement strand
AGAAAATAGCCGGTGCACCCATGAATAACTGTTTGATGTTTTCGATGATACCCAGATTTCTTCGTTTCAGGGTTTCAATGATGGTCAGTATGGAGCAATACATCTGATGACCGCTTTCCTTTCGAAATCCGCCAGCCACTTTTTTTGCAGAAGCCATAAATACTTCCGACTGAAAGTTCAAGGATATCCCCGCTTGCGGCGTTTAGGAATGCTGCGATTCTGTCATTTGCCATTACCCCTTCGATGTAAAGAGAGATTGCTAGTGCCTTTACATTCTCACCATAGGTAACATCGCCGTGGTACAGTGCCCGGATATGGAATTATCCCTGTTCATCTGCATAGATACGCACTTCCGTTACGACGGTTTCTGTTTTGACATCGATCACATATTTCGTGAGATATTTTCCTTTTGTGGACGAACCTATTGTTTGGATTTTATACAGAACTTAAATAACTTACAATCATTGACTAAATAAAAATATAATCCGTTTTTTTTAATCAAGTTTCATAGCTCGTACAGACTTCATGTTTTGTGCGAGCTTTTTTTCATGCCTTCTTTTCTGCGTTTTATAAAACGATATAAATGGGTGGAATGTACTAAATGCAAACTATCTTATGTATATGATTCCAGCGTTTTGCAGAAAGGAGGTGAAATTATGGGCACATCTTCTTTCGAGCATATCGTTAGAATACAATTTAATGCCTTGATGATAACTGTTATTAAATGCACAGTAAAGTCTTGAATTACAAAATTCAAGTATCAAATGAGAAAAGAATATGGCTATCCTACACCAGAAGTAATATGTAAAGCATCTGCCGGAAACCAAACTGCCATAAGAGGAATTTTGAAGTTTTATGACACTTATATTTGTACATTATGCTTGCATTCATTTTTCCACTCTGAAAGCGGTAAAATCACTATGCAGGTTGATGAAGAATTAAAAGGTCAAATTCATACAGAAATGATGAAAGCAATCTTGAAATTTGAAATCAGAGTAAAGTAATCATATTACATGAATGAAAAACGGGAGATACACAGATGTTTGTGCTATCTCCCATGTTATTTTTAGTGTCATATCAAGGCTCATTCATTCGTGGTAAAATGAGTGTTTTTCTATACTTCAAAGTGCTTGAAAGTGTAGTGTTTATAAGGATAATCGAAAATTAGATATAAAATTTAATTGAAATCCTTAATCTTTTGCGCAAAATTGTCTTCCGTTGTGATAAGAGCGTTGTTTTCATTCACAGAAATTACTGGTGTTTCAGATGAATTACTAAAAATAGCATTTAAATCACATTTTAATTGTTCATCATTGTTTAATGCAATATTTTCTACCATTCCTTCTGTTATTTTATACGTTCCTTGATAAGCATATAGCGAATAATATTGTTTTGTATCTTCTCTCTTTTGGGCAAAGAATATATATTCTTCTCCCGCACTTAAAATATATTGTTCGTCAACGATTTGCCTCACATACTTACCACTCAAATCTGTATCACCATTAGGATTTTCGTGTCCTGAAATAGCATTTTTAATAATTTCATTCTCAGAAAACTCCTCGTAAAGCATCTCGCCACCATTTACATAGAGTTTTTCATTATGATAAGAACCTTTATATATTTCTTTTACAACCGGAGTTATTTCTGTTTGTATCATTCCGTTACTTCCGATAAACGCTACCGTATCCTGAATAGATATTTTCATAATCAAATCGGCATCTCGAATCAATTCATCAAAACTAAATGCCAACTTATTGTAGTCACTGTTGGTTGTAATTTCATACACAATTTCTTTCTCTTTGACTCCATTTGTGACACTTTCCGAATGATTTGCATCGTAACTCAATTCCCCATTTGTGATTAAAGTACCACTTTTCTTCTCAGATGTCCCAAGATTATTGCAAGCACACAAACACAAAACAGAAACAGTCACAATAAAAATCAAACAATATTTTTTCTTCATTTTATTCACCTTCACTTTCACTATTAATTATATTTAGCGTTGATGCCTTGCAGATCTCCTAATCGCGGAGTTGACACTTTCCGACCATAACCCGCTTGACACATAACAGTATACTGATTTGAATTATTCTCATCTAACCCCATAAATAGTTGTTGCTGAAGAATCTATCCAATCTAATAAATAAAACATTTAAATCCTTAATACTCAAGAACCAAAAAGCACACAAAATTTTAGCAACTTCTCAAATCTTATGCACATCGCTTACTAATTTTCACCTTCTCATAATACAAGTAGTAAGGTATTCGGCGCATAATAATCCACATAATAATCATCACAAGCAGAATTCCCATTATCAAACACCTCCCATAAAGATAGAATACATTCTCTTTACATGAATTATATATAATATAACCCAGATCAACAAGCAAATATCCTTTGCATATTGGCAAATATTTGTTGCATATGCTATAATATGCCTTGTCAGACAGCTTTTATATGCTATATAACCAGGAAGGGGAGATACTAATGAACGACAGACCAATAAATCTTGGAGAAAAATTAAAAGAATTAAGAAACCAGAATAACTACTCACAAAATGTTCTTGCCGAAGAATTGGGTGTTTCGCGTCAGACCGTATCATATTGGGAAACAGGAAAAACGCAGCCACCCGTTGAAATACTCATCACACTGTGCAAGCTATACCAAATCTCCTTAGATGAACTAGTTGGGATCGAATCAACAGAAAACTCCGTAGCTACGCATGAGTCTATAGTTGCAGAATCCTCTTCCGAAGAAAAAACAACGCATTAATCGAACAACTTTGCCTCGTTGTTATTCTTGCAGCATCTACTCAGATTGGATTTTTAAACGTAATCATCCCTGTTGTTATAATGTTTTGGATGCATTACAAACATAGAAAATATATAGCTGTCTCTGTACTTTGTTTTTTCCGCCTATTATTGGGTTTATATGACGTATATGTAATTCTTGGGTACATCTTTGATTGGGGTTATTCCACTATTGAAGCTGTATAGTATAATAAGTAACAAACTATACTTTTGATACTATTAATTTGTTTTCCTGAATTTTTGCGTTAACCCCGGTATTAAATTTAAATATCTTATGGTAAATAAATCTATAAGTTGCTTCCGTATTACTATTTCTTGTAAGGGAAACATCTTTTATTGTACCGGGTATCTATTTTTTCACTACAAATCATAGTATTGGTAAAGCAAATATCCTTTGCACATTAGCAAATATTTGCTGCATCTATAGAAAAACCACGGTATAGAAAATCATTTTTCATACACCGTGGTTCTCAATTCAACCATTCACTTTTCAGCTTATCTGAACTTCGTGATAAAATTCATCAATATATTCTTATCATATAAAAATGTCAAAATCGGGCTGTCTGCAATGTCTTTCAGACACCTTGCACCAATTTCCGTACCGTAAAGCAGTGTGACCACAACGAACATCACCCACACGATAATCAGTCCTATGCCAAGCCCCAGACCGGCACCGGCAATTCTATTCAGGCCTCCGATTAACGGAAGATCACTAATAATTCCAAGCACATATAATATCGTACGCACAATAATTGTCACAAGGATAAACGTCACAAGGAACGCAAGCATATCTGCGATCAGTTTTGCAATATAGCTTCCCACATATTCAAAGAAATGTGTCACGCCTAAGCTTTCATAAATCTCACTGTTATTATTCTCTAACAATAAATCTTTGAAGATTTCCGGCACCTTTGCATCCTCAATCAGGCTAATCTGCTGTTCTCTCGGCAGTTCTATCTCAAGTGCCGTCTGTTCAGCACCTTCCCCCATCAAAAGTTCTATGCACTTCTTCTGCATAGTGCTCTCCAACGGAATCGTCTTCAAAATCACTTTACTCACATATGGCGACACAAACATAACGACTATCATAATCACCAATGTTGCTGCAAGCGAGGCTACAATCCTCACGAACCCTCTTACATACCCTGCAATCACACATGCAAGAAAAATGAATCCAGTTATTATCAATAATATATTCATATGCAAATCTCCTATTTCACAAGTTGAATCTCATGTAATCCACTTGCGCTTATCACCATGTATTTATTTAGCCCTGCAATCGGAAAGATCTCTTTGATGTTCATCGAAACCTCTCCCTCATATTTGCAGACACCTGCTTCCGTATAGATTGCACACTTATTATCTTCATACATAATTATGTGCTTGTCCACGATTTTAAGATTGTTGTATTTATTGGCTATCTCCTGCGTCATGACCGTTTTACCTTTTGCATCATAGACAGTAAGCAAATATCCTTCCTGCTCTAGTTCCTGTATCATTGCAATTCTATCCTTTCCATACGCAACAGCCTCTATCTTGTCTTTCAGCGTTATACTCGCAAGCGTCTCCTGCTTTTCAACGCCTTCATTGAAATACAATCCCTGGTCACTAACCAGAACAGACCTGTCTTTGTTCAGAAATGCGACCGTTGGCACTATCGCATCAGAAAATTCTGATTGATGAACCGCATAATCAGTCTTTTTCTCATCAAATTCACCAAAATAGTAGTATACAACTTTCGTCTTCACCGAATTACCTTCCACCATCAGATATGATACTAAAAGCACATTCCCATTGTCCGAAAGACTGATATCTATAGGATAACCTGTATTCATCAGCGATGTCTGATGTTCCACAAGAACATTCCCCATAGCATCATAACAGATTACAAGGGGTGCTGTCTCATCGTTCAGAACTGCTGCCACGATTCCCTGCGCCGAAACAGACAGCTTCTCAATTGGACGGCTCGTTTGAATCTCTCCCTTTAACCCGTCTTCCTGAAAGACCAGAATATCACTTCCACCTTTATCACCCACAATAACTGTCTTCTGGCATATCTCTACGACAGGCTTCTTAATCTGGCACGGCTGATTCCAAATCTCCTGTCCTTTCTGATCCAGGTAAATGACACCGTCGCCACTGCAACTCACGATTCCTTTTCCATACTGCACGCAGATGCTGTCGCTCAAATCTGCCGTTTCATATACTTTAAGTACATTGGCTGCCCGGTAACTTTGGTAATATATCGCCAGACATACTCCAAGTGCCATTAATGCAATAAATGCCACAACTAAAATGATCGTTTTCCGGCGTTTAAACCTGTAATTTTTTATCTTACTATCAATATCCTCTGGCGAGACCTCTTTAGGGACCTCCCGAATGCCCCGATTCATTCGTATTATCTCCATACTGTTTCCCTTACCTCTTTATACTCTTTATACGAAGAGTATAACACACTTTTTCCTAAGGCAACAGCAATTTTTGTCCAATAAAGATAAGATTGCCGTCTTCCAAACCATTTGCCTTACATATTTCCTCTATATGTCCCATATCACCATAGATTTTCCTACTGATTGTTGCAAGTGTATCTCCTTTTTCAACAATATACTCATTTTCATTGACAATCGGTCCTGAAACAGGCTTACTATTCTCCGTCCCTTCGGTGGTATCCCCGTCATTTCCTGCATTTCCTGAATTATGCAAATCGCCGTCCGGCTTCTGTGCTTCATCGTTCTGCTGTGCACTACCCGACTGCTGTGTGCCATCTGTCTGTTGTGCATTATCTTTCTGCTGCGTATCATCCGTCTGTTGCGTATTATCTGCCTGCTGTGTATTATTATCCTGCTGTGCGTTATCAATTTCTGGCTTGTCCTTCTTTTCCTGGTCCTCATCCGCTCTGTTGCCCGGACGTAAATTTTGCACCATACTTCCCAGGGTTTCACGTACATCGGACATTCGATCATAATTATTTACCATGGTAATTCCAATGCCAAGAACAAGAACGACGAGAACTGCACTTGCCGCATATACAAATCGAGGCGACGCCTTCTGCGTATTTTTTTTCATCTTCTCCCTTACAACATTACGAAAATCCTTTGTAATTCGATCTTCAACAATCTCACTGGGAGTTACCCCGAGCTTTTTCCGGCTTGCTATCATGTAGTTCTGCATTTCCTCATTTTTCTCATAGTAAACATAGTGTCCAGGACATTCCATAAGCTCGTGGTATTTATATATGTAAAATTGTTCTTCTTTTTCCACCGCGTCCTTCATAACGAAAATGCTCAGTTCTCTCGAAAACAGACGCTGATGCAGTTTCATCAGATTATGATTTACCCCTAGTGCCTGTCCCGGAATTGTCAGAAACCACCCCAAAATCTCTGCATTACCGAAGTACTCTTTGCATATCTGGCAGGCATTTTTCCACACACCATCTTCTATATGTATATCTTTCCCTTTCATCGTTACTTCTTGCATTCTAATTGCACCGTATATGTATATATATTCCTCTTCTTCCTCTCGTACTATTTCTCCAACCAGAAATGCCCCTATCGGCATCTGTTCGGCTTTATCACACAGTTGATTGAAAAATGTGTCCACATAATCTTCTACGTAAATTTTCGAGCTATCGCTTACATTTCCTATTTGTCGAATATTTTTTGGAAGTTGTCTTTTCATTTCTACTCACCTCATCTGCATATTTTTTCCAATCATAGCACAGTGGATAAGCCGAATTTGCCATATACTGTCAGCCGTGTCTAAAAAAAAATCGACAAAAAAGAGCATGCTCTCGCATGCTCTTTCATCAATCTACTATTCCTGCACGAATGCTTTTACTTTTTCATAAATGCTGTCTGCATCTAATCCATATTTCTTAATCAGTTCCAATGCAGGGCCTGATTCGCCAAATACATCATTCACACCAATCTTTAGTACTTTTGTCGGTGCCTTTGCTGATAATGTATCGCATACTGCACTTCCAAGTCCGCCGATTACAGAATGCTCTTCAATTGTAACCACTTTTCCGGTCTCTTTCGCCGCTGCTACTACCAGGTCTTCGTCTAACGGTTTGATTGTGTGCATGTTAATTACCTTTGCATCAATTCCATCTGCCGCCAATTTCTCAGCCGCAATAATCGTCTCCGCAACTTCAAGTCCTGTTGCAATCAAAGTAACGTCTTTCCCTTCACGCAGCACAACACCCTTTCCAATCTGGAATTCATATCCGTCATGACCATTAATTACAGGTACAGCTAGTCTTCCAAAACGAAGATATACTGGTCCTTCATGTTCATATGCTGCTTTTACTGCCGCCTTTGCTTCTACATCATCCGAAGGGTTAATAATTACCATTCCCGGAAGCGCTCTCATAATTGCAATATCTTCGTTACATTGATGAGTTGCACCATCTTCGCCAACAGAGATACCTGCGTGAGAGGCACCAATCTTTACATTCAATCCAGGATATGCAATGGAGTTACGAATCTGTTCAAACGCACGTCCAGAAGCAAACATTGCAAATGAACTTGCAAATACAACTTTTCCAGTTGCTGCAAGACCTGCTGCAACTGACATCATATTACCTTCTGCAATACCACAGTTGATATGACGTTCCGGAAATACTTTTCCAAACTTTGCTGTCTTTGTAGAGCCCGCAAGGTCTGCATCTAATACAACTACATTATCATATTGTTTTCCCAATTCTACTAACGCATCACCGTATCCTTCACGTGTAGCAATTTTCTTTACATCTGACATAATGCTTCCCCCGTTTCCTCTAATTCTTTCATAGCTTCTGCAAACTGCTCTGCATTCGGAGCAACACCATGCCATGAAGCTAAGTTCTCCATAAATGACACGCCTTTTCCTTTTACAGTCTTTGCAATAATTGCTGTCGGCTGTCCTTTTGTAGCCTTTGCTTCTTTAAATGCCGCATCAATTGCATCCAAATCATGTCCATCAATGTTGATTACATGGAAATTAAATGCTTCAAACTTTTTATCAATCGGATATGGTGAACATACATCCTCAATAGCTCCATCAATCTGAAGTCCATTGTTATCTACAATTACAACCAGGTTGTCCAGCTTTCTGTAACCTGCGAGCATTGCTGCTTCCCATACCTGCCCTTCCTGAATCTCCCCATCGCCTAACAATGTATAGACACGATAGTCCTGATTCGAAATCTTTGCCGAAATAGCCATTCCGACTGCTGCCGAAATTCCTTGTCCCAAGGAACCTGTTGACATATCTACACCCGGAATAGACTTCATATCCGGATGTCCCTGCAGATAAGATCCAACCTTACGGAGTGTTGCCATATCTTCCACAGGGAAAAATCCTTTATTCGCCAATGCTGCATAGTAACCCGGAGCCGCATGACCTTTCGATAATACAAAACGATCTCTGTCCGCCTTTTTCGGTTCATTCGGATCAATGTTCATCACTTCAAAAAACAAATAAGCATATATCTCTGCTGACGATAAAGAACCGCCCGGATGTCCTGACTTCGCATTATAAACACCAATCATTGCACCTTTGCGTATCTCATTAGCCATTTTCATTAATTCTAATTTATTCATGAAATTGCCTCCCATTTCTTTTTGTGCATACATACACCTAGATTATATTGTTACTATTAAAAATATGCAAGCAAATTTTCGAGTTTATGCACCAAATTCCTTCAGGTTGTGACAAAAAACAGCAGTTAATCGTGTCTATAACTGTGTTCTTCCTTCCAATGCACGTAAAAGAGTTACCTCGTCAATGCATTCCAGATCACCGCCGACCGGCACACCGCTCGCAATTCTGGTTACCTTGATGCCGGTCGGTTTGATCAGTTTACTAATATACATTGCAGTCGTCTCGCCTTCCAGACTTGAATTCGTTGCAATAATCACTTCATCTACATCGCCTTGAAGTCTTTCCATCAATTCTTTTAACCGTATATCTGAAGGACCTATCCCTAACATCGGTGAAATCGCTCCGTGCAACACATGGTAAACTCCCTCGTATTTTCCCGTCTTTTCATATGCCGCCAAATCCCTCGTTGTCTCAACCACCATAATCACTTTCTGGTTACGTTTATGATTGCTGCAGATTGGACAGAGCTCTTGATCTGTTAACGTGTGGCACTGTTTGCAATAACGCACATTATTTCTCGCATCTGTCATCGCCTTTGCGAACTGTTCCACCTGCTCTTTCGGCATATTGATAATATGAAAAGCCAGCCGCTGTGCCGATTTTGTTCCAATTCCCGGAAGTCTCGACAATTCTTCAATCAGTTTGGTAATCTGACTGCTATAATAATCCATCTGTTTTTACACTCCTACTCTAAACGCTGCTTCTTTGTGCACGCCATCTTTAAAACGGCATACCCGCGCCAAATCCGCCTGTCAGCTTTGACATTGCAGAAGAAGAAGCTTCATCTACTTTACGAAGTGCTTCGTTGGTTGCAGCCATAATTAAATCCTCTAACATTTCAATATCATCTGGATCTACAACTTCTTCCTGTAGTTTTACCTTTATCACTTCTCTTTTACCGGAAACAACTACCTCTACTGCACCGCCGCCTGCTGTTGCAGTAAACTCCTTTGCCTCCATCTCTTTTGCCTGCTCTTCCATCTGACGCTGCATCTTCTGAGCCTGTTTCATTAAATTTGCCATATTGCCAGGCATTCCTCCGCCTGGAAATCCTCCACGTTTTGCCATGGGTTATGTCCTCCTATTCTTCCACTGTAATATCCATGTTGATTACTTTTTCTATATCTACAAAACTATCCTCAAATTTACGTCCTTCTTCCACATGACGCACCTCAATGATGACTGTCTTGCCGATTTTCTCTTCAATAATCTGTTCGATCTCTTTTTTGTGTTCCTCCGTTCCGACTACTGCCGCGCTCATCTCATCCGGCAGTACTACCAGAAGCTGATCCTGGTTCCCTACACTCAGTTTCGCCTGCTTCAGATAACTGCGAAGCAGTCCTGCCGTCTGATTTGCAATCGCCTTGAAGTTCTTTGCCACCATCTTCACATCTTCGTGAATAGCCTTTGGCAGAACCGGTCTTAGAGCCTCCGCTTTAGGTTCGCTGTGATTCACATATACAACTTCCTTTGCAGGAACTGAGATTCCCTTTTCAACCTGCTCCTCCAATGCGCGGATACGCTCCAGAAGACTGTCCTGATTCACTTCCATTGCCGGCTTACACAGCTTAATCATGGCAACCTCCAGCATGACTCTCTTCTGCGTCGCGTACTTTAGCTGGTTCGACAATTCTGAAAAGATACGGATGTAACGAATCAATGTATCATTTTCAATCATCTGTGCCTCTTCTTTTAACTGCATAAGATTCTCTGCTGATACATCAAGCACATCTTCCATATTATCAGAACTTTTTATCAGAAGCAAGTTTCTTAAATACCATGTAAAATCTGCTGCAAGCTGTGTCAGTTCTCTCCCCTGCATAATCAGTTCATCTAAACTTTTCAGAACTTTCGATACATCCCTTTGCAGAAGCTCTCTCAGGAGCTTACTGAACACTTCCGTATCGACAGCGCCAAGCACCTCTAGAACATGTTCATACGTCAGCTTCTGTCCAAGATAAAATGCAATACACTGGTCCAAAAGACTAAGTGCATCCCTCATCGAGCCGTCTGCTGCTTTGGCAATGTAGCGGATTGCTTTTTCTTCTACTTCAACCTGCTCTTTTTCCATTAGATCCGTAAGCCTTCCAGCAATGGTATCAATCGTAATTCTCTTAAAATCATATCTTTGACATCTGGAAAGAATCGTGATCGGTATCTTGTGTGCCTCTGTTGTTGCCAAAATAAAAATAACATATTCCGGCGGCTCTTCCAATGTCTTTAACAGCGCATTAAATGCTCCAATAGAAAGCATATGCACTTCATCTATAATATAAACTTTATATTTCCCTTCCGTCGGACGATACGCCACTTCGTCACGGATTTCACGAATATTATCCACACCATTATTCGATGCGGCATCAATCTCAATCACATTCATAGATGTGCCGGATGCAATGGCCTGACACATCTTACAGGTTCCACATGGACTTCCATCTACCGGATGTTCACAATTTACGGCTTTTGCAAAGATTTTTGCAATCGTCGTCTTTCCGGTCCCCCTTGTACCGCAGAAAAGATAAGCATGTCCAATACGTTCTGCCTTTATTTGGTTTTTCAATGTTGTTGTGATGTGGTCCTGTCCTTTTACTTCTTCAAACTCTCCCGGACGGAACTTTCTATATAAAGCCGTATATGACATACTTTCACTGCCTTTCTCGTTTCATGTTTTCGCATGACAAAGCCGCCTTTAAAAGACGGCCTTCGTCTGATATTGTTAATTTAATAAACTTTTATTTAACACCGAAACTGATTCCTGTCAGCTTCGCTTCTTTGATAATCTTAGATTCCGGATCTACCATCTTAAGTTTTCCAGCAACTTCTTCTAACGGAACCTTCACAGTTTCACCATTCTTAATACCTACCATATATCCGTATTCTTTATTCAGGATCAAATCTGCTGCAGCTGCACCAAGTCGGGTCGAAAGTACTCTATCGTATGGACAAGGTGTTCCGCCTCGCTGCATATGCCCCGGAACTGTGACACGAACTTCCTGTTCTGTCTTCTCCTGAATCTCTTTTGCAAGTTCATATGCAATCGATGGTGTTTTTCTCTTTTCTGTTTTCTGCTTGTATTCTTTCTTAGAAAGCTTTGCATCCTGTTTTGAAATTGCACCTTCTGCTACTGCAATGATTGTAAAGTGTTTTCCTGCATTCATTCTGTTTTTAATCGCATTCGAAATAACATCTACATCATATGGAATCTCCGGAAGAAGGATAATGTCTGCTCCGCCTGCTATACCTGCATGGAGTGTTACCCAACCTACTTTATGTCCCATAACTTCAACTACGAATACACGGCTGTGTGAAGAAGCTGTGGTATGGATATAGTCAATCGTATTCGTTGCAATATCAACCGCACTCTGAAATCCAAATGTCATGTCTGTTCCCCAAAGGTCATTATCAATTGTCTTTGGAAGTGTAATTACATTCAATCCTTCTTCTCGCAATAGATTCGCTGTCTTATGTGTTCCATTACCGCCCAATATAACCAGACAGTCTAAATTCAGCTTATGATATGTGTGCTTCATAGCTTCTACTTTGTCCAGACCATTCTTATCTGGTTCACGCATCAATTTAAATGGCTGTCTTGAAGTTCCAAGAATAGTTCCGCCGACTGTCAGGATTCCCGAAAAATCTCTTGATGTCAACATATCAAATCGAGAATAAATCAATCCCTTGTACCCATCTTTGAAGCCATAAATCTCTACTTCTCTGTCTTTTGAAGTAATTCCTTTTACCACACCACGCATTGCCGCATTCAGCGCCTGGCAGTCGCCGCCGCTTGTCAGCATACCGATTCTCAACATAATTACACGTCCTTTCATTTTATAATTATTCCCATTTTTGTCCTTTACGTACATTATATCCTATTTTTTTAGTGCTAACAACAGAAAAATGCGTTATACTATATGGAGAGAAAAATTAGTGGAAGTGAAAGAGCATGAGGAATATGAAAATGATGGACAGAAATGCACCATGCTGGTGCGGAAGTGGAAAAAAATATAAAAAATGCCACCTGCCGATTGAGGAACGTCTTGCGATTCTGGAAGCAGAGGGTCATATTGTACCGGACCGCAGCCTTCTGAAGACATGTGCACAGATTGAAGAGATCAAAAAGAGTGCCGAGCTGAACACAGCGGTCTTAGACCACGTTGCCAAACACATCCGTGCGGGAATGAGCACTGCCGAAATTGATAAGCTGGTATATGATTACACAACAGAACACGGCGGCATTCCGGCCCCACTGGGCTATGAAGGTTTCCCAAAAAGCGTGTGTACTTCAATTAATAATGAAGTCTGCCACGGCATCCCGGATGAACATATTATTTTACAGGAGGGCGATATCATCAACGTCGATGTATCTACTATTCTGAACGGCTATTATTCCGACGCATCCCGTATGTTTGCAATCGGAAAGATTTCTGAACGTGCAGAAAAGATTTTACGGGTTACGGAAGAATGTGTAAAGCTTGGTCTGGCGGCTGCGAAACCTTGGGGACATCTGGGTGACATTGCAGACGCAATCAATTCCCACGCTCAGGCAAATGGTTACTCTGTTGTGGAAGATATCGGCGGCCATGGAATTGGTCTCGAGTTCCATGAGGAACCTTATGTTTGTTATGTAGCTCCAAAGGGTACTGAGATGGTACTGGTTCCGGGAATGATGTTCACCATTGAGCCAATGATCAATGAAGGCAGTCCTGACTTTTTTATAGACGAAGATAACGGCTGGACTGTTTATACCGAGGACGACGGACTGTCTGCACAGATTGAATACATGGTGCTGGTTACGGACACCGGAGTTGAGGTGCTGACAAAATAAAACAATAGAGCTTATTGACATACGTGCAGCATAAGGCTTTATGCTGCACGTATATGTGTTTCTCATTATAATTCTTCTATATCTATTCTGGTATCCGTTTCGGGCCTGTAAAGATACCATTCCGACTCCGTTTCAATCCAGTAACCGATTCCCTCCAATTTTCTCACTCTGATTGTCCTGTCCGGCAGGTACTCATCAAACAGGAATTTTCCGCTTTCCAGGTCATACCATTTGTAACTTTTTACGATTCCCCCGTCCTGCTCTGTTTCTCTTACAAACCGGATATATCCTTCTCCGATATAAGCATCGTCCACATCCTCTTTCCACTCAAAAACTGTTTCCCGCTCATCCGTATCGAAATGATGCAATTCTATCTTTTGTTCTCCATCTGCCTTGAAGTACATCTCATCGTTTTTAATTAACTGAACATCACTCTCTTTTCCCCTCCAAAGCTCACTGACCGTTTCAGTTTCAAAATCATATTTTCGGAACACATATTGCTCCGTGTCCACATCCGTACCGTTGGTACCATTCAGTGAAAACGGCGATTCATAGTAATAAATTGCATCGTCAATCCCCCCACACGCCTGTGAAAACTGATTCGGAGATTCATATCCGTCTACAATTTTCGTTTCTTCTTTTGTTTTCATGTCATATAAAATCAAAGATGTAGCACCACCCGTTGTTCCCGTTCCATCCTCATAATTCACAACTGCCTGGATGGAGATAATAAATTTTCCCCGATAAATCCCACCGCCATTCGGAAGGTTAATGCCCTCCCAAAACTCATGCAGTAATGTTTTTCCGGTACCATCTTTATTTCTGCGGTACAGATAGATCGGCTGTTTTCCCTCATCATCCATTTTCATTTGGGGTGAATTTTCAAGAGAATATAAATATCCATCTGCATAAACAATGCAACAAATCATGGCTGGTTCTTCTATGACCGCCTGGCATTCATCAGAATCATGCCTGCAGTTGACATTTTGACACAGGACAGCCGCTCTTCCCGATTCCTTGTCCACATACTTCAAAACATCATATCCTGCTTTCCTGTCGATGAAGTAGGCACCATCATCTGCTGCCACAATATTGCTTAAATAAAGATATTTCTCATCACTTCGGAAATTGCCGGTTTCCCCTGTTTCCTGCCCCTTACTGCACCCAATCAGCATTATACCGACAAGGAACAATATTAACACTCCTTTTTTCATACTCTGCTCTCCTTTCTCATAACAACGATTGCACCTAAAACCGCCGCAATCCAAATTCCAATCTGAAAAATACTGTTCTCAGAGGTAAATACAAAAAAACTATGATGGACCAGACGCAGCCACTTTTGCGGAAGTTCTGCCGATAATAACGTTGGAATGATGCTTCCTCCTAAAATCATTCCCGTCAGTACATATTGATTTTTCACGCACTTTGCACATGCAGACAGGAGAATTGCGACAGCCGCTGCCATCACGGCTTGAATCAAAACCCCTGCCAGATAAAACAGGATCACAGAACATTCCAAACTGCTTTTCCAATATTGTTCCAGACAGTTTACAGGAGCTGTTAGATTTAATGCATAACTCTTCGTTGAATGCAGGAACACTAATCCTGTAAATATTAGAACGAGAAACACCACATAAATGAGAATTGACGCAATCTTTGCGTTCCATAATTCTTTGCCCCCACGGAAAGACGTTCTTTGCAAAATTTCCATCCGCGTTTCCTTCTCCTTTTGAAATGCGGGAGGAATTAAAAATGCGAGTGAAACGCAAAGAAGGATTACCATTATCCTGGATACTTCTGTAAAATCAAATAATAAGTCATATTGCGCATCTTTTAATAAAATCTCTTCTTTTGCCTCTTCCTGCAACCCGCAAACTCTCCCTTTGTACTTTTCTAATCCACCACGACACTCTAACTGACGTACCAGGGAATCCATAACTAAGGCATCCGTTTCCACTGCCAGCTTCTCTTCTATTTCCTGTAGCCGTTCTTCCTCCTTCGAAATAAGTCCCTCTGTCTCATCTGTGATCCCTTCACCAAACCGATCAATATAGGACTGATAATAATATTCATCTGTACCGATATAATCCCGATGCTGCAAAACCGTTATTCCCTGCAGCAGGACACAAACCAGAAACAACCAGACAGCACCCTGATATATCCACAGTTTTTTCATTTCATAATAAAACATCGTATGCGGCACAAATTTCTTTTCCGTGTGTCTGCGTTTTCTTTGCTTTCTTTCCCTGTATTTTGAATTCCCTGTAAATACTCCCAATGTAACAATCAGGACTGCAAGCACGATAACACCCCAGACTGCCTCAATCAGGAAATCGCCGACCTTTATTACTTCATATGTACGGATAATTGGATTCCCCCGCAAAATTGCCCAGATATTCCACAAACGTAATCCGCCTGCCAGACTATTTCCTGTAAAAGCATCATTAGCCCATATGCCGAATCCAATAATCCCGATAATTCCAATAATGGTAAAGGATTCTGAACCTGAATATTTTGCAAGAGCTGCCGCTATTACCGAAAGCATTGCTATCGCAATTATTTTCACCAGCAAAAGTACTCCCAAATATCGGCCGATTGTCCATGCGTATGGCACTGCATACAAACTGGGGATGCTCTGTACCGCTGCATCAAAAGAGATACGGCCAAATATGGTGATTTCCAAAAATAGATTAATGAAAAATATCAAAGCTGTGTATATGGTAAAACCTCCGCAGATTGTCAGAAGTTTCGCAAAAAACAACTGCTTCTTTCCTTTCACCATCGTGAGTGCAAATGGAGTCTTTCCAGATTTTTCTTCCTGCAAATACACAACACACACCAGATAAATTAAAAACACAACCCCAATCAGATCTCCCGCATAGAAATCCAAAAATTTTTGAATGCCCATGTAAGGTTGCAGCTTCATTGGGGCTTCTACCTGCAAATCCATATAGGTGTCCGCAATTTTCTTCATGTAATTGTCATTTGAATCAGAAAAAATAGAGATTCCCTGGCTCTTTTCATACTGTGTTTGAATGGATTCCCGGTATGTGTCATAGTTGGCAAGTGCAGCCGACTCTTCATTAATATACGATAATGCCTTTTGATTCTCCCAATCCATTTCATCTTTCTGTGCATCACTGAGCCACTTCTCACGTTCCTGCACCTCTAGGTTGTCAATCCTGGCGTGGATTTCCAGATACTTTGCATTCCACTCTTTGCTTTCTTTTAACGTCCCCCAAAAAACCACACTTGAAAGCAACAGAAAAAAGAAAAAACTTTTAGGACAGACGCATTCTTCCACAATTTTTTCCACTCATACCATATCAATCTTATCATGCATCTTCTTCCTCTCCAAAATAATGCAAATATACTCTTTCCAGATCGGAGATTTTGGTATCTTCTTCCAACGGATATGTTTCATAGAGCCATGTTCTAAGCCCCTCTACTGAATCCGTCGATGCCAGTTTTCCCTGTTTTAAAAGGAGAATCCTATCTGCGATTGTCTCCACATCGCTGACTACATGAGTTGCTATCAGGACGATTTTATCTTTTGCGGTTTCAGAAATCAGATTTCTCATCTCAATCCTTCTTTTGGGATCTAGTCCGGCAGTCGGTTCATCCAAAATTACAACCCGCGGGCTATCCAAAAGTGCCTGTGCAAACATCAGCCTTTGCTGCATACCCCCGGAAAGTGTCTTGATTTTTTGGTCTTTTACTTCCCAAAGCCCTGTCTGACGAAGCAGTTTTTCCGCAGATCTGCAAACCTGTTCCCGCCTCATTCCCTTTAACGAGCCTACATAGTACAAGTATTCCAATGTTTTGAACTCCGGATAAAGACAGGAATGCTGCGGCATATATCCCAAAACTTTTAGAAACTCCTGCCGCATTTTTCGAATATTGTTTCCCTCAAAAAAAATTTCTCCTTCTGTCGGCTCTAGTAACGTAAGCGTCAAATCTGACGCCCTAGTTTAAAATTAAAGCGCCGTTTTTAACGACG
>CALBNS010000004.1 GCA_937896665.1 uncultured Clostridia bacterium | reverse complement strand
TTATGGCAAGAAGAAAAGACAGCCCACAAAAAGCAGCAATGAGAGAAATGATGCGAGATTATCTGAAAAATAATGATATCAGCATCAAAGATGGCACTGATGTAAACAGTATCCTGCGCGACATGATGTCTGTTCTCTTGGAAGGTGCTCTGGATGAAGAACTGGACGAGGAGCTAGGATATTCCAAGTATGACTATCGGAACAAAGAAACAGATAACAGTAGGAACGGACATTCCAGCAAGACTATGCACACCAGTTATGGCGATATGGACGTAGCTATCCCAAGAGACCGTAATGGTGAATATGAGCCTCAGCTTATCAAAAAATATCAGAATACGGTAACTCAGGACATGGAAGAAAAAATCCTTTCCATGTATGCTAAAGGAATGACTACAGGAGATATCGAATCTCATATGCGCGAACTGTATGACATTGACATTTCTGACAGTACCATTAGCCGGATTACAGACAAAATCCTGCCTATCGTAAAAGAATGGCAGGAACGTCCTTTAGAAGAGGTTTATGCTGTTGTTTTTATGGATGCCATACATTATCATGTCCGTAGCGAAGGACGTATTGTAAAGCGTGCTGTTTACATCGCTCTTGGCATTGATATGAATGGAAAAAAAGATGTTCTTGGAATGTATGTTGGTGAAAATGAAAGTGCGAAGTTCTGGCTTTCCATCATGAATGGATTGAAAAATCGAGGTGTCGAAGATATCCTAATTGCATGTGTTGATGGACTGACCGGATTTCCTCAAGCAATAGAAGCTGTTTATCCCAAAACAGAGATACAACAGTGTATCATTCATCAGATCCGCAATTCAACCAAATTTGTTTCTTACAAAGATATCAAAAAACTGATGGCTGATTTAAAGCTTGTGTATGCTGCTCCAACCGAGGAAACAGCTATAAATGAACTAGAATTGTTTAAGGACAAATGGGATTCCAAATACCCAAAAATCTATAAATCCTGGCATGATAACTGGGCAACACTTTCCACCTATTTCAAGTATCCAGAAGCTGTAAGACGCTTGATTTATACCACAAATGCGATTGAGGGATTCAATCGCCAGCTCCGGAAAGTGACAAAAAGCAAGACTGTTTTTCCGTCTGACGACAGTCTTTTAAAAATGCTATATTTGGCAGCTATGGATATCACCAAAAAATGGACAGGTCATCGCCAGGACTGGGGACAGATTCGTTCGCAACTGGAGATATATTTTGAAGACCGCTTGGCAGGAAGAAACCTGTAAAACCAGCTTATTTCAGGCAGGTCTTATTGACATGTCCTAAAACTCTTGTATAATGCAAATATGGGCAGAAACCGGAAATTCGGCTCTGCCCATTCGTAACTATTCACAAATCTTATATCAGTTTTTGATGTTTACACAAAACTTGAAACGGTCTC
>CALBNS010000003.1 GCA_937896665.1 uncultured Clostridia bacterium | reverse complement strand
AGGTATTCTTTTTGGTCAATTCCTTTTACTCTTTAAAGTATACAGGAAGCTCCTTCTAGATCCAATAAAAAATGCCCGCTTGGATCCGATTTTTTTCAAATCAGTTCCAAACGAGCACATCGTTTGCTATTAGCTGTGGCTAATAATTCTATATCATTTTCAGCTAACAAATGTTTGCAATACTGGTATCAAAATCTTTTTTTTATTTTGATTACCTCTGATTTACATCCTCTTTCAAGGGGTGACAGCATATATTTCCCCAATTATTAGCTGAGATGTCGATTTCGTGTGTTTGCAAAACACGGTTTTCTATTAGCTGCCAGCTAATCATTTTGGAATTGTATTAGCTGGATTTCATTCTCGAATGTTATTTTTAGAGTAATATTTCTCAGAAAAAAGCGTCCCACTATTTACATTTCTGCTAACAGTCGAACGCTTGTATCAGCGTCTCGTATAGGAATCGAACCTATAATTGAGTCTTAGGAGGACCCTGTTATATCCATTTAACTAACGAGACAAAATGCCATTTTTCCTTGAAAACACGCGGTTTTTCAGCCTTTCGGTAATGGCAACCTTTATTTAATTATCAGCTTTTTCAAGCTGTTAATTACTATTATTTTTCATGTTGGTAACATCAAAGCACTCCCCTATTAGGGTAACACCTTTGTGTCAATTTTAACTTTTCTTAACTAGATTCGAACTCAAAAGTTTTTTCAGAAAGTGATAACCTTAGTTCCCCCTTAGGAGGGGCTTATTATATCCATTTAACTAAGGGGGCTTCTAAAAAATATATAACAATATTCAATTATATAATAACTCGTTATCAATCGCTTTTGACACAAAGGTGATTGTTATAACAAACTCTTAGGAGAGGCTTGTTATATCCATTTAACTAAAGCGGCATTGTAAAAATCTATTAAATTGTACTCTGTACGAGTAGTTTTGTCAATTATGTTTTTATCTAATTTCTTCTTTACCACCCATATATGATCTTAATGCTTCCGGAATTCTAATACTTCCATCTGCCTGGAGATTATTTTCCAGGAATGCAATTAACATTCTAGGTGGAGCAACCACAGTATTATTTAAGGTATGAGCAAAGTATTTTCCATCTTTACCTTTTACACGGATACCCAGTCTTCTTGCCTGAGCATCTCCCAGATTAGAACAGCTTCCAACTTCAAAATACTTTTTCTGTCTTGGTGACCATGCTTCCACGTCACAAGATTTTACTTTCAGGTCAGCTAAATCTCCAGAACAACATTCCAGAGTACGAACCGGAATATCCAAAGAACGGAATAAATCAACAGTATTTTTCCACATTTTTTCATACCATTCCATACTTTCTTCTGGCTTACATACAACAATCATCTCTTGTTTTTCAAACTGATGAATACGGTAAACACCACGTTCTTCAATACCATGTGCACCTTTTTCTTTACGGAAACATGGAGAATATGATGTCAATGTCTGTGGAAGCTTTTCTTCATCAATCAATGTATCAATAAATTTACCAATCATAGAATGTTCACTTGTTCCAATCAGATATAAATCTTCGCCCTCGATTTTATACATCATAGAATCCATTTCAGCAAAACTCATAACGCCGGTTACAACATTGCTTCGAATCATGAAAGGTGGAATACAGTAAGTAAATCCACGGTCAATCATGAAATCACGTGCATAAGAAATTACTGCTGAATGAAGTCTTGCAATATCTCCCATCAGATAATAGAAACCATTTCCCGCTACTTTACCAGCCGCTTCTAAATCAATCCCATTAAATTTTTCCATAATTTCTGTGTGATATGGAATTTCAAACTCTGGTACAACCGGCTCACCAAATTTTTCTAATTCGACATTTTCACTGTCGTCTTTACCAATTGGTACAGATGAATCAATGATATTTGGAATTGTCATCATAATAGTTTTAATTTTTTCTTCAACTTCTTTTTCTTTTTTTGAAAGTTCTTCTACTCTCCCTGCATTTGCAGCTACCTGCCTCTTGTATTCTTCAGCTTCTTCTTTTTTACCTTGTGCCATACATGCACCAATCATTTTAGATATCTTATTTCTCTCTGCTCTTAACGCTTCTACTTCCTGCTTAATTTCTCTGTTCTTTGTATCTAATGCAATTACTTCATCCACCAGTGGTAATTTGCTGTCTTGAAATTTATTTTTGATATTTTGTTTTACTGCCTCTGGATTTTCTCTTAAAAATCGAATGTCTAACATATTATTTTCTCCTCATTCCTACTTCTTTATATTTTCTAAATCAAATCCTATTGTTTCCTGATAGATTGCTCTGTCTAATGCCTCAGATTCTTCGCCTGAAAGTTCAATATAACTTTCACCCTTTACAATCTCTTTCACATAATTATAGCAACCCTCACGGCTATGCATTGAATTTAATATAAAACCATTGTTATTTCCATCTAATAAAGCAATCGCAAAACTCAATTTGCCACCCATCTCATTAAATGCATCATATTTTAAAATACCTACTTTTTGATAATTATCTGTGAGGTTTTTATTTACTTCTTTGAGACCTTCATGATTTTTCTTTACAATTTTTGAAATCTCATCTAATTCATCAAATTTATCTAAAATGCTGTCTTCTAAATTTTTGCCATCTTTTCCACGCATAAATGATGCATAACTTGCTTTTAAACGATTATACTTCATCATAGCACTGACGGATATATAAAATAATACTGCAATTAAAATCAGCATAACAATTAAAATAATTGCAGGATCGATACCGATTGCTGCTAAGATTTTACTTTCCATATTATACTATTCCCCTTTTTCATTACTTAATTATTAGAAACTGTCATAATTAGGTCGAATATACGTTCGAACTCCTCATTTGAATAATATTCAATCTCAATTTTCCCTTTCCCATTGGATTTCTGATTAACATTGACTTTAGTTCCCATAACTGAACGCATTTTTTCCTCTAAATCCTGATAAATGAAAGAGTTTTCCACAATTTTCTTTTCTTTTTTCCCTGTTTTTGGATTTTTTAAGCTTTGAATCAGTTTTTCAGTCTCGCGGACACTTAACTTTTCATCAAAAATCCTCATTGCCAGATTATATTGTTCCTCTTGATCTTCAATAGCAAGCAGAGCACGAGCATGACCAGTCGTAATCATCTCGTCAATTACCATTTCCTGTACTTTTTCATTTAGTTTCAAAAGGCGCATAGAGTTTGTAACTGCTGTACGGCTTTTTGATACTCTTTCAGCTACTTCATCTTGTTTTAAGGAAAATTCCGTAAGTAATCTTTTGAATGCCATTGCTTCTTCAATAGGATTTAAGCTCTCTCTTTGAATATTTTCGATTAAAGAGATTTCTACAGCTTCCTGCTTTGAATAATCTTTCACGATTACAGGAATTTCTTTCAAACCTGCAATTTTTGCAGCACGCCAACGACGTTCACCTGCAATAATTTCATAATAATCATCTTTTTTCTGAACCAGCAAAGGTTGGAGAACTCCGAACTGTTTGATTGAATCTGCAAGTTCCAATAATGCATCTTCTTCAAAATTTCTTCTCGGCTGTTCACGATTTGGCTCAACCTGATTGATTTTTACCATTTCTTCAACTTTTTTTACCACTTTTTCAACAACTTCTTTAGTCGGTGTTGATTTAGGAGCAGCTTTAGTACTTTTATTATCTGGAATAAGACTATCAAGACCTTTTCCAAGTCCACCACGTTTTGCCATTATTCTATTTCTCCTTTACTGATTACCTCTTCTGCTAATAACATGTAACTTTCAGCACCTGTAGATTTTGGATCATAGAGATTAATAGGCAATCCATGACTTGGTGCTTCTGCAAGACGAATATTTCTTGGAATGATTGTCTTATAAATTGTTTGCTGTAAATTATCTTTTACATTTTCAACAACCTGTAGTGATAAATTAGTTCTCGCATCATACATTGTAAATACGACACCTTCTATTTCCAAATTAGGATTTAATCTTTCTTTCACTAAATCAATCGTATGAATTAATTGGCTTAATCCTTCTAACGCATAATATTCGCATTGTATTGGAACCAATACTGTGTCAGCTGTTGTCATTGCATTAATTGTAAGTGTATTCAAAGAAGGTGGACAATCAATGATAATAAAGTCATAATTATTCCTAATTTTTTCCACTTCATTGTGAATGATGAATTCTTTTTCCTCTACACCAATTAATTCAATTTCTGTGGCTGATAAGTCAACATTTGCCGGCATTACATCTAAATTTTCCAAAGTATCTTTGTAAATGACATCTTCAATACTTGTCTCACCAATAATCAGATCATAAACTGTGTTCTCCACCCCGTTTTTGTCTATTCCGAGGCCACTAGTCATATTTCCCTGTGGGTCCATATCAATTGCTAATACTTTTTTTCCTAATGCAGCCAGACAGGATGATAAATTAATAGATGTAGTTGTTTTTCCTACGCCGCCTTTTTGGTTAGCAACGGCTATAATTCTTCCCATTTTCTAACTACCCCTTTTGTACATTTTCCCAGTTCCCGAACTCAAAACCTCCGGTTTTTCGTTCACGGGCTTTCGCCCTATCAAAATGCAATCCATTTTTTATTTTCGCAGTCCCAGAACTCAAAACCTTTGGTTTTTCGTTCACGGGCTTTCGCCCTATGAGAAAATAAAAGCTCAGCCACTTACATGCAAGCATGACGTGGCTGAGCTTTTATTTTCTCGCACTGCTCATTGCTTTCGTGGATATTATACCACTTTTTTTTTTTATAATCTACAGTGTTTCACGTGAAACATTTATTTTTTTATAATTCTTACATTTCAGACATTAGTTAATACAGAAATTACATACTTATTGAGTTTTTAAGCAAAGTCACTGCAGCATAATGCTGTAGTTTTTATATAATGTTTCACGTGAAACATTTTTTTAATTAACTTATTGGTTCTTTTGCCGGTAGTCCGGCTTTCCGTGGATATTTTTTTGATGTATTCTGTACTTTTTTTATTTTAACAAAAGAACGACCAATTTCTGTACCTGGTAAATGAAATTTTATTACATTTTCCAATTTTCCACCTAGTATATGGATTGCTTTTTTTGCGTGCTGTACTTCCTCATCAATTTCTCCTGACTTATATGGTACAAACATACCACCTTTGTTGATATATGGAATACAATACTCTGAGAGTGTGGATAAATTTGCCACAGCCCTTGATACACAAAGATCAAACTGCTCTCTGTATTCTGTCTGTTTTGCAAAATCCTCAGCTCTTCCATGAATTGTCTCAATATCAGTCAATCCGAGTTCATCAATTACAGCGTTTAAGAAATTTATCCTTTTATTTAAGGAATCAAGTAATACTACCTCTAAGTGAGGAAAAGCAATTTTTAATGGAATTCCTGGAAAACCTGCACCTGTTCCTATATCAATCACAGTTTTAACATTATTTAAGTCCAAAAATTTTACAATTGACAAACTATCAAGAAAATGCTTTTCGTTTACTTCTTCATATTCTGTAATTCCCGTTAAATTCATAACCTTATTCCATTCAACAAGAAGTTCATAGAATTTATCAAATTGTTGCTTCTGGTTTTCAGTCAAACTGATACCAAGTGCATTCAATTTATTTTCAAAAATTTGACTCATAATGATTTCCTTCCAATTTGTATTTGTAACATTGATTATCTATGTGCGTATTGTTCCATATATACTAATAATACCGAAATATCGGCAGGAGAAACTCCTGAAATACGGGATGCCTGTCCAATAGAAATAGGGCGATATTGTTTTAATTTCTGGACTGCCTCTATACGAAGACTTTTTATTGCATCATAATCAATATCATCCGGGATTCGTTTTGTTTCTAATTTTTTAAATTGTTCTACCTGTTTTTGTTGCCTTTTAATATAACCATCATATTTAATGTTTATATTTATCTGTTCAATAACTTCTTCAACCAATTTATCCACATTATCTATAGATTTTTCTGCACACTTCTTAATAATCTCTCGGTTTTTATCAATAGATTCCAATACTTCATAAGATAATTCCGGTCTACGAATTAATTCTGCCAATGTCGTACCAGAATTTAAAGGTGTACTTCCATATTTTACCAATATTTCCTGTACCTCTTTATTTGCTCCAATATTTGTATGTTCTAGTCGTTCTATCTCAGTTGTAATAATATCTATTTTATCTAAAAGATACTGATATCTTTCATCCGAAATAAGGCCAATATCATGACCAATTTTTGTTAATCTCTGGTCAGCATTATCCTGGCGAAGCAGAAGACGATATTCTGCACGTGAAGTCATCATGCGATATGGTTCATGACTTTCTTTTGTAACCAAATCATCAATTAAAACACCGATATATCCTTCGGAACGATCAATTATAATCTGCTCTCTTCCTAATATTTTTAAGGCAGCATTAATACCTGCAATCAACCCCTGCGCTGCAGCTTCTTCATAACCAGAACTTCCATTAAATTGTCCACCACTGTATAATCCTTCAATTTTCTTAAATTCCAAAGTAGGATAAAGCTGTCTTGCATCAATGCAATCGTATTCAATCGCATATGCATTTCGAACAATTTTGGCATTTTCAAGACCGACTACACTACGATACATTGCATATTGTACATCTTCCGGAAGAGAACTTGACATACCACCAATATACATTTCATTCGTATCTAACCCTTCTGGCTCAATAAATACCTGATGCTTGTTCTTATCTGCAAATTTTACCACTTTATCTTCAATAGAAGGGCAATAACGCGGTCCAGTCCCTTCTATCATACCTGAGAACAAAGGTGAACGTTCCAAATTTTCACGGATAATCTCATGTGTTTTCTCATTTGTATACGTCAACCAGCAAGAAGCCTGATCAATCTGAACATCTTCAGGGTTCGTTGTAAATGAAAATGGTACAACTTTTTCATCTCCATATTGTTCTTCCATTTTTGAAAAATCAATAGAGCGTTTGTCAATTCTTGCTGGGGTACCTGTCTTAAAACGATACATTTCAATTCCAAGATTTTTTAAGGATTCTGTCAGATAATTAGCAGCTTGAAGACCATTCGGACCAGTCGCATTACTAATTTCACCATAAATACATCTTGCCTTTAAATATGTTCCTGTACAGAGAATTACTGCTTTACACTTATAAATTGCACCTGAATAGGTCTGTACTCCTACAATCTTGCCTTCCTCTGCAATAATATCTGTGACTTCTGCCTGTTTTACTTCTAAATTTTCTTGATTTTCTAATACTTTTCGCATGGTCCTTGTATAATTTGCTTTATCTGCCTGTGCACGAAGTGAATGAACAGCAGGACCTTTCGACTTATTCAGCATTTTTGACTGAATAAAAGTCCGGTCAATAACTTTTCCCATCTCACCGCCAAGTGCATCCAATTCACGAACCAAATGCCCCTTTGAACTACCTCCAATATTCGGATTACAAGGCATAAGAGCAATACTGTCTACACTAACTGTAAAGACGATAGTCTTTAATCCAAGTCGTGCACTTGCTAGTGCAGCTTCACAGCCGGCATGTCCGGCCCCAATAACTGCCACATCATATCCATCTTTATTTACCCATACAGAATTTGCTGAATATTTCATTTACCAAATCTTCTCCTATCGTTTCTCCGGTAATACTTCCAAGTAATTCATATGCATCTAACAAATCAATTGAATAGAAGTCCTCCGGCATATTATTTTCTATACTCATATTTACTTTTGTCAAACTGTCGTAAGCATCTCTTATTGCTGTCTTATGACGGATATTTGTAATATAGACTTCATCATTAAATGAAATTTCACCATGAAAGAACATATTTTTTAAAGTTTCTTCCAATTCGTGTATTCCACTTTCCTCTTTTGCAGAAATTGCTAGTATTGGTTTTTCAATAATAGATTTTACCATATCTTTTGTTACAACAGTAGCAAGATCTGATTTATTTAATAAAATAACTGCCTTTTTGTCACGAATCATTTCGATAATTTCAAAATCATTATCATCTAATTCTCTTGAAGAATCGACAACATAAATAATCAAATCTGCTTCGTTCGCATGTGATTTTGCTTTATCTACACCTATTTTTTCTACAACATCCTCCGTATCACGGATCCCGGCTGTATCCATTATATTCAGACTGATTCCCTGCAACTGAATATATTCTTCCAGAACATCACGTGTTGTTCCTTCAATATCTGTTACAATAGCACGATCTTCCCCAACTAAAACATTTAACAAAGAAGACTTACCTGCATTGGGCTTTCCTACAATAACAGTTTTGATTCCTTCTTTTATAATTCGTCCGTTATCCGAACTTTTTAACAACTTATCCAATTCTTCCAATAAGTTATCCACAGTTACCTTCAGTTTTTCCCCATATCCATCTACATTTATATGTTCAGGATCATCTAAAGCTGTCTCAATAAATGCAGTATGATAGATAATCTCCTCTCTTATTTCTTTAATTTTTTTCTGAATATTTCCTTTTAGCTGACTGACGGAGCTTTTTAGAGCATATTCATTTTTTGAACCTATTATATCAATTACTGCCTCTGCCTGTGATAAATCCATCTTTCCATTTAAAAAAGCGCGTTTTGTGAATTCACCAGGTTCAGCAGGTCTTGCACCATGCTTGATTACTGTCTCTAGAACTCTCTTTAGAACATAAACTCCACCATGACAGTTAATTTCAACTGTATCTTCTCCTGTAAAACTATGAGGTCCTTTCATAACCATAACAAGTACTTCATCAATTGTCTCTTCACAGTCGACAATATATCCATAATGGATTGTATGTGTATTGACATTTTTAAAATCTTTTTCTTTTTTTCCCTTATAAATCTTTTCTATAATTTCAAGTGACTGCATTCCACTTATTCTCACAATTCCAATACCTGAATTAGTCATAGCGGTAGCAATAGCTGCAATTGTATCTGTTCTCATGTTTTTCCTCCTAATTTTCAACACAAGAATATCTTATTCTAAATAGTTATTATACATAAGAAAAGCAGCACATTCAATCTGAAGTGCTGCTTATTTTTTTATTTTCTGTTTAATGTTACTACGACACGTCTGTAGGGTTCATCACCCTCACTATGTGTAGATACATATCTGTCGCCTTGAAGCGCCGAATGGATAATTCTTCTTTCATATGGATTCATTGGTTCCAAAGAAACTGGTCTTTTTGTTCTTTTAACTTTATGAGCAATATTTTTTGCAAGATTTTCCAATGTTTCTTTTCTTCTTTGACGATAATTTTCTGTATCTAATTTTACTCTTACATAACCATCCTGCATTTTATTAGCAATTCGGTTTGTTAAATACTGAAGGGAATCTAATGTTTGTCCACGTTTTCCAATTAGAAGACCCATGTTTTCACCTTCCATATTAATACATAAAACACCATCTTCTTCAATTGTAGAAGTGATTACTACTTCCATACCCATTGTTTTTAAAACATCTAATACAAATTTTTCACAAGCAGCTTTTGTAGCATCTGTTACTTCAACAATCTTCTCATCTTTTTTTGTTTCTTTAATTTCTTTTTCTGTTACTACATCCACAGTAGACTTAACTTCCTTGTTTTCCTCTTTCTGTGTTTTTTTAGTTGTTTCCTTCTTTACAACATCCTTCTTAATAGCTTCTTTTTTTTGAATTTCTTTTTTCTCAGGTTTTACTTTCTCTTCTACTTTTTCAACCTTTTTCCAAGCTTTAATTACCGCCTGTTTTGCACCAATTCCTAAAAATCCCGCTTTTCCCTCTGTAATCACTTCATATTCAATCTCTGTACTTGCAGATCCTAATTGAATACTTGCTTCTGTAATTGCATCATTTACCGTTTTTGCTGATACTGTAATTTCGTTCATCTTAAACACTCCTTTATGTTTCTGCCCAATTTTTCGGACAATAAACATGGCTTTACTTATTATCTTTGTTAAAATCACGAACCATATTAGCCTTTGATGCTAAACTTCCTGGTTTCGCGTTTTGTCTGTAAGAATCCATATTATTGCTACTTGTCACTTTTCTCTCCGGCTTATCAATATTCTTTGTATTTCTTTGTGCCAGATCATTGATTGTACTTGCTGCTACCGCACCTTTTTTTTCACGTTTTTTTGCAGCTTTTTCCATATTTTCCTTGATTAATTCATCAAGAGGTTTTTTATCAAGCTGTTTATTAACAATAACCTGCTGAATAGTTCTTACAACGGCACTGGTTATCCAGTAAATACCAAGACCCGAAGGCATTGTAAAACACATAAATACAGAGACTAACGGCATCATTGTCATCATACTATTCATCTGGTTTACCATCTGGTTATCACTAGAATTATGTGTACTTTTCTGTAAAATCTTAAAATTTAACCATTGTGTAATACCGGCTAATGCTGGGATTATTATTGCTATTACAAACATTAAAACTGAAGCAGTACCTAATGCTGTTTTAAACATAGACCAAGGTGTTTCAGCAATATTAATACCAAGAAAATTATTATAATGTGACATATTCTCTTGTGTAGAGTATACTAAATCTTCCAAATGAGGAAATTTTTCTGCCAATGTGTCCCATGTACCAGACTGAAATTTATATAAGACATCAACTAATGTATTTGTCTTTGAATAATCAAATTTATCAGGATTAATTAAAATAGGACTTGCTTTACCAATAGTTTCCATAATCTTTTGAAAACCATCTGTTTCCATAATTCCTTTTACTAATGGCATATAAGCTTCTTTGACACCATTTACATATGCCGGAATATTCTGAACTACCGGCCACAAAGCAAATAGGAATGGCAGTTGAATTAACGAACCAAGACATCCTCCTGTCGGTGATGTTCCGTATTTTTCATAAACAAGTTTTGTTTCTTCTTGCATCTTTAACATAGATGCCTGATCTCTTTTATTCTCATACTTTTTCTGAATCTTCTGAAGTTCAGGATTCATAACAGACATCATTCTCGAAGATTTTTGCTGTCTAACTGTCAATGGAAACATTAATATATAAACAATCAAGGTAAATATGATAATACATATACCAATATTCTGAATTCCGATAGAATTTAAGACTTCAAAAATTCCGTTCATAATAAATCCGAACAATTTGGCAATGTTTCCAATAATGAATCCATCCCTTTGTGTTAACAAAATTCCCATACTCTTTTCCTCCAACGTATATTTTAAATTATGGTACCGGATCGTACCCACCCTTAGAAAAAGGATTACAACGTAAAATTCTCCACACTGTAAGTACCCCTCCTTTTAAAACACCATATTTTTTTATTGCTTCTATACCATACTCAGAACAAGTTGGTATATACTTACAGGTAGGGGTTGTCTTAAGCCCGGATAAATATTTTCTATAAAACATAATTAGTCCTATAAATATTTTTTTCAATTTTTACATCTCCATTTAAATATCTATAACATTATGAAGTTTTCCTAAATGGATTAGTGCATCTTCAATCTCTTTATATGTTTTATCTTTTGCACCTGATCTTGCAATCACCACAATGTCTAATCCATGTTGGAATTTTTCTTCTTGTAGTCTATAACTCTCTCTGATTAATCTCGTCAGTCTATGTCTTATAACACTATTTCCAACTTTCTTACTTACTGAAATCCCTAAATGGTTATTACATGTATCATTAGGATATATGTACATCACCAAATACTTGTTTGCATAAGATTTTCCTTTTCTATATACAATTTGAAAATCTTTATTTTTTTTCAATGATTCAGAAAATTTCATCCTATAATCTCCATTTTTTTATAGAAGAAAAGGCCACATATATGCGGCCTACGCTGATAACTGTTTTCTTCCTTTTGCTCTTCTAGCTGCTAAAACTTTTCTTCCACCAGCTGTACTCATTCTTGCTCTAAATCCATGAACTTTAGATCTAGATCTCTTTTTTGGTTGGAATGTCATTTTCATTGATATCCACCTCCTTGATTATAAACCTATATATGATTAATATAAGCATTTTTTACTAAACACCGTTTCTTATTATAGTCAAAAAAATCTTTTACGTCAAGAAAAACTAAGGATTTTATACAGAAAGTTTTCCACAAGTTTTCCACATTTTGTTGATAATTTTTGGATTATATGTGGAAAACTTGTGGATTTCTATTTTTTAGTTCTATTTTTTCCCTTTTTTACTGAATTTTTGCTGTTGAAAAAGTTTTCCACATTTATTAGCCATTGCGAATATTTTTATTTTGATGTAAAATATAGTGGAGATATTGTCGTTATTAGATATAGATATCAGAATGTATAGATTAGGAGTTATATGGAATGAATATTGTGACGGAAAAATGGGATGAAATTATCCATAAATTAAAAATTGAACATGGACTCTCTGATGTTTCTTTCAGAACATGGATTGAACCATTAAAAGTTTATGAAGTGTCTGACGACACAGTTTATATTATCGTACCTTTAAAAGCAAGTGTTGACTATATTACCCAGAAATATCTTCTTCCTTTTCAGGTATGTATTGCAGAGACAATTGGAAAAGAATATGAAGTACAATTTGTTGCGATGGAAGATTTTAAAAATATGGAAGTAAAATCCCAGGAAGAAGCTTCAAAAAAATCAAGAAATCATAAGAGTGTATTTGAACAAGCTAATTTAAATGAAAAATATACGTTTGACACATTTGTAGTGGGTGGAAATAACAACTTTGCTCACGCTGCATCTTTAGCTGTAGCTGAATCACCAGGAGAGATTTATAATCCGCTTTTTCTTTATGGGGGTGTAGGACTTGGTAAGACTCACTTAATGCACTCAATCGGACATTTTATTTTAGAAAAAGATCCATCTAAAAAAGTTCTATATATTACAAGTGAAGCATTTACCAATGAATTAATTGAGGCATTAAAAAGTGGTAAAATAAGCGGAGGCAATGAATTAGCTATGACAGCCTTTCGTGAAAAATATAGAAATATTGACGTTTTATTGATTGATGATGTTCAATTCCTTATTGGTAAAGAAAGTACACAAGAAGAATTCTTCCATACCTTTAATCATTTACATGCATCAGGTAAACATATTGTTATTTCGAGTGATAAGCCTCCGAAGGATATCGAAACCTTGGAAGAAAGATTAAGAACCCGTTTTGAAATGGGACTAATTGCAGATATTTCTTCGCCTGATTATGAGACAAGAATGGCAATTCTTCGAAAAAGAGAAGAATTAGACGGATTAGAGCGTTATGCAATACCAGATGAAGTAATGCAGTATATTGCAACAAATGTAACATCTAACATTCGTGAGCTGGAAGGTTCTCTGACTAAACTAATTGCATTACACAAATTAAAAAAGTCGAAAATCAATATTGCTCTTGCTGCTGAAGCTTTGAAAGATATTGTTTCACCTAATAAAAACAGACAAGTTACACCGGAACTTATACTTGAGGTAGTTGCAGAACACTTTTCTATCACAATCGATGATCTAAAGAGTGGAAAACGTAATTCCAGCATTGTAGTTCCAAGACAAATTGCTATGTATCTGTGCCATACTATGACCGATACTCCATTAAAATCAATTGGTATTACACTTGGTGGACGTGATCACTCTACTATAATTTATGGTATTGATAAGATTACGAAAGATCTTAAGAAGGATGATGCACTTAATAACACGGTTGATATTATAAAGAAGAAAATTAATCCTATTTAGGTTTTTTCCTATTAAATACATTTTGTGGATAAGTATATCACTTAAAGTGGATAACTTGTGGATAATATGTTGATATTAAGTGGATAAAATTTAATATGATTTTTTTTGGAAAGTTATCCATATTTTATCCACTGAATTTCCATGAATTATCAACAAGGTTATCCAACCTGAAAATCCTTATATTCTAAGGTCTGAATAGGGTTTTCCACTTTTCCACAGCCCCTACTACTAAGACTACTAATTGTTTTATTAATATATACATAAAAACGACCCGAAAGGAGTTATTCACATTATGAAAATCATTTGTACGAAATCGAACCTTGTAAAAGGAGTTAGTATTGTATCTAAAGCAGTACCTTCAAAGACAACAATGCCTATTCTTGAATGTATACTTATTGATGCAACAACGGATATCATTAAGTTCACTGCTAATGACATGGAATTAGGAATTGAAACTATTGTAGAAGGTGATATTTTACAAAAAGGTGTGATTGCAATTGATGCTAAGATTTTTTCAGAAATCGTTAGAAAACTTCCTGACAATGAAGTAATAATTGAATCTAATGATAATCTTCAGACAATTATTACCTGTGAAAAAGCAAAATTCAGTATTTCTGCAAAATCAGGAGAAGATTTTTCTTATCTGCCTTATATTGAAAAAGCAGAAAGTATTACTATTTCGCAATTTACTTTAAAAGAATTGATTAGACAGACTATTTTTTCAATTGCAGATAATGACAGTAATAAATTAATGACAGGAGTACTGTTCCAGATTAAAGATGATATGTTAAAGGTAGTATCATTAGATGGACATAGAATTTCTATCCGTAACACAGAGTTAAAAGAATCTTATGAAGATAAAAAAGTTGTTGTTCCTGGAAAGACCCTGATTGAAATAAGCAAAATATTATCAGGTGAAACGGAAAGTACAGTATGTATTTCATTTACGAATAATCATATTGTATTTGAATTTGATAATACAATTGTTGTTTCACGTCTAATCGAAGGGGAATATTTCCGTATTGATCAAATGTTATCAAGTGATTATGAAACAAAATTAAAGATTAACAAAAAAGAATTTTTAAGTTGTATTGACAGAGCAACACTTCTTGTAAAAGAAGGTGACAAGAAACCTATTATCATCAATATTCAGGATGAAATAATGGAACTTAAAATTAAATCTGAGATTGGTTCTATGAATGAAGAAATTATGATTACGAAAGAGGGAAAAGATCTATTAATCGGCTTTAATCCAAAATTCTTAATAGATGCACTTCGTGTTATTGATAATGAAGAGGTCACTCTTTATCTTACTAATCCGAAAGCACCTTGTTTTATCAGAGATGATGAAGAAAGTTATGTGTATTTGATTTTACCTGTTAATTTTAATGCGGGAGTATAGAGATGGAAGTTATAAAATTAAGAGATGAATTTATAAAACTTGGTCAGGCTTTGAAAGCTGCAGGTCTTACAGAATCAGGAGCTGATTCGAAAGATGTAATTTTAGATGGACTTGTATTAGTAAATGGAGAAGTTGAAACAAGAAGAGGAAAAAAACTGTACGAAGGGGATGTTGTCTCTTTTGATGGTACAGAAATTAAAATTGTAAAATAATGATAATTAAATCTATAAAATTAAAAAATTTTAGAAATTATGATTTTCTTGATTTAAAGTTTGACGATGCTACTAATATTTTTTATGGGGATAATGCCCAGGGAAAGACAAACGTACTAGAAGCTGTTTATCTCTCCGGAACGACGAAGTCTCATCGTGGGACAAAGGACCGCGATATCATTCAGTTTGGGCAGGAAGAAGCTCATATAGAGACAGTAGTAGAAAAACAGGGGATTCCTTTTAAGATTGATATGCATCTAAAAAAAAATAGTCCAAAAGGAATTGCCATTAATAAAATTCCAATTAAAAGAGCTAGCGAATTATTTGGAATTGTAAATATTGTCTTTTTTTCGCCGGAGGATTTGAATATTATAAAAAATGGTCCTTCAGAGAGAAGACGTTTTATTGATTTGGAATTGTCACAGCTTGATAAAGTTTATCTGAACGATTTATCAAATTATAACAGAATACTTAATCACAGAAATAGGTTATTAAAGGACATTACTAAAAGAGATGACCTTTTAGAAACGCTTGATATATGGGATTTACAGTTAATTGAATATGGAAATCGTATTCTGTCAAGAAGAAAACTTTTCATAGAACAGATTAATGAAATTATAATGGATATTCATATCAAATTGACCGGTGGGAAAGAAAAATTAAAAATTTATTATGAGCCGGGAAAAGGACAGCATGATTTTGGTGAGGTACTTAAAAGAAACAGAGAAAGAGATATAAAAATGAAAAATACTTCTGTCGGTCCTCACAGAGATGACATTTGTTTTATTGCAGGAGAACTGGATATCCGCAGATTTGGGTCACAGGGACAACAAAGAACATCGGCATTGTCCTTAAAATTATCAGAGATAGAACTTGTAAAGCAGACTATAAAAGACACGCCTATTTTGTTGTTAGATGATGTATTGTCTGAACTTGACAAACATAGGCAAAACTATTTATTGGATAGTATTAGTGATATACAGACGTTAATTACATGTACAGGATTAGATGATTTTGTAAATCACCGTTTTTCTATAAATAATATCTTACATGTAGAAAAGGGACATGTTATAAAATATTAGGAGGATTTGTATGAGTGCAGAATATGGTGCAGATCAGATTCAGATACTGGAAGGATTAGAAGCAGTAAGAAAAAGACCGGGAATGTATATTGGAAGCACCTCAATCAGAGGACTTCATCACCTGGTATATGAGATTGTAGACAATTCCGTAGATGAAGCATTAGCAGGATATTGTGATACAATTCAGGTTGTTATTAATAAAGACAATTCTGTAATGGTTATTGATAATGGCCGTGGTATTCCTGTAGGAATTAATCATAAAGCAGGATTACCGGCTGTAGAAGTTGTATTTACAGTATTACATGCCGGTGGTAAATTTGGCGGCGGTGGATATAAAGTATCTGGTGGTCTCCATGGTGTAGGTGCATCCGTTGTAAATGCTCTTTCTGAATGGCTGGAAGTTGAAATCTGCAGTGAAGGAAAAATATACAGACAGCGTTACGAAAGAGGAAAAGTAGTCTATAAATTACAGGTAGTAGGAGAGTGTGAACCAGAAAAAAGCGGAACAAAAGTAACGTTCCTGCCGGATAAAGAAATTTTTGAAGAAACAGTTTTTGATTATGATACATTAAAACAACGTTTCAGAGAGATGGCTTTCCTTACAAAAAATCTTAAGATTATTCTGAGGGACGAACGTCCGGAAAAACCAATTGAGAAAATATTCCATTATGAAGGTGGAATTAAAGAATTTGTGCAATATTTGAATAAGAGTAAGACACCTTTATATGAACAGATTATTTACTGTGAAGGTGAAAAAGATGGTGTACTTGTAGAAGTTGCAATGCAACATAATGATTCTTACAATGATAATACTTATGGATTTGTTAATAACATTACGACACCGGAAGGTGGTACTCACGTTGTAGGTTTTAGAAATGCTTTAACAAAGACATTTAATGAATATGCAAGAAAGAATAAATTATTAAGAGATAACGAGCCAAATCTTTCAGGAGAAGATATACGTGAAGGATTGGCTGCGATCATCAGTATAAAAATTAGTGAGCCTCAATTTGAAGGGCAGACAAAACAAAAATTAGGAAATAGTGAAGCACGTGGTGCGGTTGACAGCATTGTAAGCAGCCAGCTTGAAATTTTCTTAGAGCAGAATCCTTCGGTGGCAAAGCTGACAGTGGAAAAGTCTGTTATGGCGCAGAGAGCAAGAGAAGCGGCGAGAAAAGCAAGGGAACTTACAAGAAGAAAATCTGCATTAGAGGGAATGGCACTTCCGGGTAAACTTGCAGACTGTTCTGACAAAGACCCTGCGAACTGTGAAATTTACATTGTAGAGGGTGATTCTGCGGGTGGCTCTGCAAAGACAGCCAGAGATAGAGCAACACAGGCTATCCTGCCTCTCCGTGGTAAAATTCTAAATGTAGAAAAAGCAAGATTAGATAAAATTTATGCAAATGCTGAAATTAAAGCAATGATTACAGCATTTGGCACAGGCATCCATGATGATTTTGATATTTCAAAACTGCGCTATCATAAAATTATTATCATGACTGATGCCGATGTAGATGGTGCTCATATCAGTACCTTATTATTGACATTCTTATATCGTTTTATGCCTGAATTAATCAAACAAGGTTATGTATATCTTGCACAGCCGCCACTCTATAAGTTAGAGAAAAATAAAAAAGTGTGGTATGCATACAGCGATGAAGAACTAAACAATATTCTTACAGAAGTAGGAAGAGACAATAATAATAAAATTCAACGTTATAAAGGTCTCGGAGAGATGGACGCAGTGCAGCTTTGGGATACAACAATGGATCCTGAACACAGAGTTTTACTTCGTGTAACAATCGATGAAGAATCATCTTCAGAATTAGATCTCACATTTACAACATTAATGGGAGATAAAGTGGAGCCAAGACGTGAATTTATCGAGGAAAATGCGAAATACGTACAGAACTTAGACGTATAAGAACAGGAGAATGAAGATGGAAGATAATATTTTTGATAAAGTGCATGATGTCGATTTGAAAAAAACGATGGAAACATCTTATATTGACTATGCGATGAGTGTTATTGCCTCTCGTGCACTTCCGGATGTCAGAGATGGATTAAAACCTGTACAGCGTAGAATTTTATATTCTATGATTGAATTGAACAATGGTCCTGACAAACCACATCGTAAATGCGCACGTATTGTCGGTGATACGATGGGTAAATATCACCCTCATGGTGACAGTTCTATCTATGGTGCACTCGTTAATATGGCGCAGGAATGGTCTACAAGATATCCACTTGTAGATGGACATGGTAACTTCGGTTCTGTTGATGGTGACGGTGCGGCTGCGATGCGTTACACAGAAGCCCGTCTCAGTAAAATTTCAATGGAACTGACAGCTGATATCAATAAAAATACAGTAGATTTTGTACCAAACTTTGATGAGACAGAAAAAGAACCGGTTGTATTGCCGGCGAGATTTCCAAACCTTTTAGTAAATGGTACTTCCGGTATTGCTGTTGGTATGGCAACCAATATTCCGCCTCATAATTTAAAAGAAGCGATTGATGCGGTTGTAAAGATTATTGATGATCAGATTGATGAGAATGGTAAGACGACAATTGAAGATATCCTGCAGATTATAAAGGGACCAGATTTTCCAACTGGTGCTACAATACTTGGAACACGTGGAATTGAAGAGGCATATCGTACCGGTCGTGGAAAAATCAGAGTTCGTGCAGTATCTGATATCGAGCCTATGGCAAATGGCAAAAACCGTATTGTAATTACAGAATTGCCATATATGGTGAATAAGGCCCGTCTTATTGAAAAAATTGCAGAACTTGTAAAAGAAAAGAAAATTGATGGAATCACAGATTTAAGTGACCAGTCCAGCCGTGAAGGCATGCGCGTGTGTATTGAACTCCGTCGTGATGTAAATCCAAATGTCATCTTAAATCATTTATACAAACATACACAACTTCAGGATACTTTTGGTGTAATTATGCTTGCATTGGTTAATAATGAACCAAAAATAATGAATCTTCCTGATATGTTAAATTATTACCTGAAACATCAGGAGGAAGTTGTAACCAGAAGAACACAGTATGAATTAAATAAAGCTGAAGAAAGAGCACATATTTTACAAGGATTGTTGATTGCCCTTGATAATATTGACGAAGTAATTCGTATTATCCGTGGTTCTAAGACAACCCAAATTGCAAAAGAAGGATTAATTAAACGATTTCAACTTACAGACGTGCAAGCTCAGGCAATCGTGGATATGAGACTACGTGCTCTTACCGGATTGGAAAGAGAAAAACTGGAAACAGAATATGCAGAACTGATGAAACGTATCGGTGAATTAAAAGCAATTCTTGCAGACAGAAAAATATTACTTGGTGTTATTAAAAAAGAAATTCTTGTAATTTCTGAAAAATATGGTGATGAAAGAAAAACAAAAATCGGATTTGATGAATTTGATATTTCCATGGAAGATTTAATTACACGTCAGGACGTTGTAATTACAATGACAAAACTTGGTTATATTAAGAGAATGACAGTTGATACCTTCAAGAGCCAGAACCGTGGCGGTAAAGGTATTAAAGGAATGCAGACATTAGAAGAAGATTATGTAGAAGAGTTATTTATGACATCTACACATCATTATATCATGTTATTTACAAATAAAGGACGTGTATATCGTCTGAAAGCTTACGAAATACCGGAAGCAAGCAGAACTTCAAGAGGAACTGCAATAATTAACCTGATTCAATTAATGCCGGATGAAAAGATAACAGCTATGATTCCAATCAAAGAATATGATGATAATCAGTACCTGTTCATGGCTACTGAAAAGGGTCTTGTTAAGAAAACATGTCTTGGAGAATATGCAAATGTAAGAAAGACAGGACTTGCTGCAATTACACTTCGTGAAGATGATGAATTAATAGAAGTAAAAGTTACAGATAATGAAAAAGATATTATTCTTGTAACAAAGTATGGCCAGTGTATCTGTTTTGATGAAAAAGATGTACGTCCTACAGGAAGAACATCTATGGGTGTCCGAGGTATCAATTTGATAGACGGCGATGAAGTAATTGGAATGCAGTTAAATACCCAGGGTGAACAATTATTATTTGTATCTGAAAAAGGTATGGGAAAACGTACAGAAATGAATGAGTTTACTGTGCAAAACCGAGGCGGAAAAGGTGTAAAATGTTATAAAATTACAGAAAAGACCGGAAACGTAGTTGGAATAAAAGCAGTAAACGAAGATAATGAGATTATGATTATTAATACGGATGGTATTATAATCCGCATGGAGTGTAGTGGAATATCAATATTAGGTCGTATAACATCTGGAGTGAAATTAATTAATTTGCATGAAAATGAGAAAGTAGCAAGTATTGCAAAAGTAAGAGAAGAATCACCAGAGATTGAAGAAGAATAATTCATATCAAGACAGCGTGGTAAATAAATAATTTACTACGCTGTTGACTTATACAAAGAAAAATATACTTTAGGAAGGAAAATCGAATATGAAAAGAATTATAATGATGGTGTTGAAAAACATTTTTTTAGTACCATTTATGGCAGTAAAACTTTTTTACTATGCGAATCATGCTGAAAAATATACAGATGAGCAGCACTATAAATTATTAAAGTATATTGTTCATCGTGCAAATAAAGGTGGAAATATAAATATAGAAGTATATGGGAAAGAAAACATTCCTAAAGAAAATGGTTTTATGTTATATCCAAACCATCAGGGGTTGTATGATGTATTGGCAATTATTGAATCTTGTCCAAGTCCATTTTCAGTGGTATACAAGAAGGAAGTGAAAAATGTTCCATTTTTAAAGCAAGTATTGCAATGTATGCGGGCATTTTCAATTGACAGAGAAGATGTAAGGCAATCCATGAAAGTTATTTTTTCTGTTGCAAGTGAAGTAGAGAATGGAAGAAACTATTTAATATTTGCAGAGGGAACCAGATCAAAAGATGGAAATAACATTGGAGAGTTTAAAGGTGGAAGTTTTAAAGCTGCAACAAAATCAAAATGCCCGATTGTGCCGGTGGCATTAATAGACTGTTTTAAACCATTTGACACAAATACAGTTAAACATACGGATGTTCAGGTGCATTATTTAGAGCCAATTTATTATGATGAATATAAAGATATGAAGACAGTTGAGATTGCAGAAGAGGTAAAAAAAAGGATTATAAAAGAAATAGAAAACAATAAAAAGGGCTGATAGGATAAAACGATGTTCATATGTTAAAAACATATCGGTGGTAATAAGTTGAATAAAAAAAATAAAAAAAGTGTTGACAATTAAAATACTCTTAAGTATAATTAACAATGCGCTGTGAAAAACAGCACAACATCATATGCTTTAAAAGTTCGGAGAAATACTCAAGAGGCCGAAGAGGCGCCCCTGCTAAGGGTGTAGGTCGGGCAACCGGCGCGAGGGTTCAAATCCCTCTTTCTCCGCTTTTTAAAAAAACTTTTTAAAAAAAGTGTTGACAAGCACTAAAACATATGATAATCTAATATAGCTGTCGCAAGACAACAAAACAACAAAGAACATTGATAATTAAACAATAGATGACAAGAAACACCTGAAAATTTCGAAGAAGAGAATAATTCAGAACGGACATCGAGAGATGAACCTAAAACAGTAAAGTAAGGAAAGAATAGCTAGTAGTTATTCCGGACTGGAAACAAACACTTTTAACGAGAGTTTGATCCTGGCTCAGGATGAACGCTGG
>CALBNS010000002.1 GCA_937896665.1 uncultured Clostridia bacterium | reverse complement strand
TTACGTTGATATGTCCGTCTGGCTTTTTGTGGGAAAGCAGTACTACCGTCTCCACATGCTCCGTAAAAGGAAACATATCCACCGGCTGTATTTTCTTTACCTCATATCCATGCTTCACCAGATACTTCAAATCTCTTTCCAATGTTACCGGATTACAGGATATGTAAACTACTTTTTTCGGCCCCATCTTTACTACAGAGGACAAGAATTTCTCGTCACTTCCGGCCCTCGGTGGGTCCATGAATACTACATCCACACTTTCGCCCTTCGCCGCCATATCTATCATCAATTTTCCTGCGTCGCCCTGACGAAATTCTGCATTATTGATTTTATTTTCTTTTGCATTCGTGCGCGCATCCCGTACGGCATCCGGATTCAGCTCCACGCCAATCACTTTCTTTGCATGACCTGCAGCCACCAGACTAATCGTGCCAATTCCACAATAGGCATCTATCACTGTCTCTCTTTCTGTAAGACCGGCATAATCTATGGCTGTCTGATATAGAATCTCCGTCTGAACAGGATTTACCTGAAAAAATGATTGCGGTGAAATACGAAATGTACACCCACACAATTTGTCTTTGATATATCCACTTCCATAAATCGGTTTTTCCCATTCACCAAGTACCATACTTGTCCTTTTATCATTTACATTCAGCACAACTGTACTGATTTCCGGATGTACCTTGCGAAGTGCTTTGACAAAATTGTTCTTCGATGGCAAAATTGGTGAACCAAGTACAAGAATCACCATAATCTGTCCTGTCTGGAATCCTCTGCGAATTAAAACATGCCGTAAAAGTCCAAATCCTGTATCTTCATCATAAGTCTTAATCTTAAAAGACCTCAGCATTCCACGAATTGTACGGATGATTTCCTGACTTTTCTTATCCTCAATCAAGCACTCGTCGACTGCAATAATACGGTGGCTTCCGGCTTCATATATACCGGAGACGATATTGCCTCTGCGATCACGCCCAAACACACTATGCACTTTATTACGATAATAATATGGATTGTCCATTCCGATAATCGGGCTTACCTTGCAGAAACGCTTCAACAACGCTTCCTCTTGCTTCTGCTTTTTCTTTAGCTGCTCTTCATAGGAAATACCCTGAAACTGGCAACCACCACATTTTTTCGAAACAGAACATTTTACTTTTTTATTCTCCATTCTCTTATACCTTCCTATGGAAATATTTATTTGGCTCTAATCGCCCATCTCATCTTTGTAGAACGTGCGCGACTGTTTTTTACACACTCTTCCGCTGACGGACGTATTACATCATCCGCAATATCACTATAAATGCCGGCTTTCTTAAGCTTCTTAAAGGATTTTTTCACCAGCCTGTCTTCTCCCGAATGGAAGGTCAGGATTGCCACGCGTCCACCCGGTGCCAGTACATCCGGCAGCTTTTCCAAAAATGCATACAGCACTTCATATTCATTATTCACATCAATACGCAGTGCCTGAAACGTTCTCTGGCAGGACTTTTTTACCGCCTCTTTTCGCTCAGATCCTGGTATAAATTTTAATGCCTCTTCGATTACATCTTTAAGCTGCGTCGTTGTATCAATCTTATGTCCACTGTTCAAATGTGTAACCACTGTGCTGGAGATTTCTTCTGCATATGGCTCATCTGCATTTTCTATTAACATTCCCTGTAATTCGTCCTGAGAAATATCTTTTAGGCGTTGTGCCGCACTGATTCCTTTCTGTGGATTCATTCGCAAATCTAGGGGTCCTTCCACTTTGTAAGTAAAGCCTCTGTCCGGATTGTCAATCTGCATAGAAGAAACACCCAAATCAGCCAGTATGAAATCAAATTTTCTACCAGCTTCCTGAGATACAAGGTCAATATTTGCAAAATTTTGCAACTTCACTGTTACAATATCTTCGCCGAAACCTTGTTTTTCCAAACGCTCTCTTGTCTTCGCTGACTCAATCGGATCCACATCCAAACCATAAATATGCCCTTTTCCTTCCAGACATTTCAGCATCTCTTTTGTATGACCACCATAGCCAAGTGTGGCATCGAGACCTGTCTGCCCCGGCTTAATCTGCAGAAAATCCAGAATCTCTTTTACCATGATGGAAATATGCATTCCCGCCGGTGTATTTCCTTTCTGAATAACATGTGAAATGGTATCCGCATATTTCTCCGGATTGTGTTCTTTATATTTTTCACTGTATTTTCTCGGATGCGTGCCCGAATAACGCTTGCGGCGCTTATGCACAGTCTGCTGATTCTCCATAAATGTTCCTCCCTTATCTCTCATAACAATATTAGCATTATTCTACTATATTAATATTAAACTCTCAATTCAAGCCCCGAAATCCTTTGCCGATAATCTCGCTAGAATTGAATATCGTGATAAATGCACCAGGCTGCTCTCTCATAATGAAATTACGCAGCTGCACCGCCTGTCCACGTTTCATGACCACAAGTACAATCGTTTTCTGCTCATGCGTAAATGCCCCCTCCGCACGATATACTGTAGCACTTCGATGCAGTGTGTTACAAATATAATCACAGATTGGCTGTGGGTTGTCACAGATGATTGTAAATGACTTACAGTTGTTAATGTTTTCAATGACATTATCAATCACCAGCGTCTTTGCCAGCAATCCGGTCAGCGAGAAAAGCCCTGTCTGTATATCAAATACAAAACATGCAGCTACAACGATAACAATGTCAATAGCAAGTAACGCCCAGCCGATGGACATAGAAGTATACTTTTTTAGAATCATCGCAATAATATCCGTCCCCCCACTGGACGCATTAATATTAAAAAGGATTGCCGAGCTGAGTGCCGGCAGAAAAATAGCAAACAGCAGTTCCAGCATCGGCTGATTGGTCATCGGCTGTTGTATTGGCATATATTTTTCGAGCGCTGACAATGCCACGGAAGTCAACACACTCGTATACACCGTTTTCACCCCGAAACCACGACCTAAGAATAGAAAGCCAAACAATAGAAGCACCATATTGATGACAAAATTATATGTAGATGCCAGTCCACCGAACATTTTTGACAGTAGCAGTGCCACACCAGTAACACCTCCAAACGAAAAATTGTTCGGGAATTTAAAAAAATACACACCCACAACCAACAACACCGATGCCAGTGTAATAATTCCATACTCCATTACCGTGTACCTTATCTTACTTTTCATCCTATTTTCCTCCAATAAGCCATGTCATTTGCACCATCGAGTATGATGTACTATCATTTCCCGGCTTTAAAAATTTTTCTATAGTACAGGATTCCTACCATATCCGCTAATAGCCATCCAATTGGAATTGACCACCAAATTGCCGTTACTCCCAGCGACATATTCGGTGCAAGAAGATAAGACAGCAATACTCTTGTACCCAAAGAGATAATTGTCAATATAAGAGACATCTCCGCTTTCTGAATTGCTCTGTAATATCCATAAAGGAGAAACAGACAGCCGATTCCAAAGTAAAATGCGCCCTCTATCCGCAGGTACTTTACACCTTCCCAAATAATCGCTGTTTCTTCTGCCTCTACAAACAGCCTCATAAGCGGCGATAAGAGGAACCTACAGCCGCCAGAGCATCTGAACCAACAAAACGTCCAACAATCAATGTATCTGTAATATTGTAAATCTGCTGCAGAAAATTTCCCGCCATCATAGGTAAAGCAAAAAGCATCAAATTTTTTAGGATCTGACCCTCAGTTAATTTTGTATTTTTATCCATTTTATCTACTCTTCTTATTCTGCAAAATAATCCGTCTGAAATGCTGCATTAATCTCTGCGATTTCCTTTTTCCCATCTATGTAATCCCGGTACATATCCCAAAGATCGATACCACAATCCTCCAAGCCATCATCATCGGGAATCCATTCCTTGATTAGTGCAATACGTTCTTCTTTTGTTGTATCTTTAATTAGTGTACTTTTCATTGCTATTCCTCATCTCCTAAAAAATCCGGCAAACTCTATGCCTGTTCTTCTGATATTTCAATAACCCGGCTCATCTCATGCCATTCTTCGCCACCCCACGATGAGCCTGAAATGCCTTCATCCCGAAATCCCATTTTTTTATACATGTCCACCTTCGATTGCAAACATGTCAAAATGAGCATTCTACGGTTATTCACCTGCTCCCGTCTAATGTATTGATGCATAAGCTCTCTAGCCAATCCCTGTCCACGATAATCCGGCAACACATCTAAGCCTAGAAGCATAATATTCTTACCAGCCGGGTCGTACAGACTCGCATCAGTAAAGAACTCATCTCTAAATGTGTCCTCATTCGTTGCTAAACCATTTAAGAATCCAGCAATCCTACCATTTCCCTTGTCAATGGCAACCAAAAACATTTCCGCTGCCTTTGCTATTCTATCTTTCATATGCTCCTCAGAACAGGCCTCATTCGGGGGAAAACAAATCTGTTCAATCGAAACAGCCTGATCTGCCTCTTCTTCACGAATACTTCTAAGTTCAAACAATTCTTCAATCGCATGTTCTCTCATTTTCTCTTCCATGGCAAACACCTCAAATTTTTATCTTCACTAATTGTATCATAAAATTGTTTCGGAGTGGGAATAAACATTTCCCACTCCCTCCTAATCAATGTTGATTCAGTCAAAGATATCATAACATTACCCATACATATCTACAACTCATCCCAGAGTAACATCCAACACCATCATCACAATAAACCCCGCCAGTACACCAAATGATGCTAAATGCTTGTTATCCTGAAAAGATTCCGGTATCAGTTCAGAACAGACCACAGAAATCATGGCACCTGCTGAAAAAGACAGTGCAAGCGGTAGCGCTTCTTTAACCCTCAGTGCAAATGCTGCTCCAATAACACCTGCCAACGGTTCCACCATACCTGAAAATTGTCCGATTAGAAAACTTTTTCCCAAACTAGCTCCTTCTCGTCGCAATGGCATTGCCACACAAGTTCCCTCTGGAAAATTTTGAATCCCAATCCCCAGAGCCAACACCATCGCTGCAATTAGGTAATCGCCTCCCCCATAAAGTCCAGCATTTCCAAAAGCCACACCCACAGCAAGTCCCTCTGGTATATTATGCATCGTAACAGCTGTGGTCAACAGTACACAGCGTTTCCAACCAGCTCCATGACAATCTGCCATACTCTTTTTTCCAAGCAGAACATCGGAACAAGTAATAAACAAACCTCCCAGCAAAAAACCAGTTCCTGTAATCAATGCCTCATTTTTTCCCATCTGCTCTGCCAGCGCTAGAGCCGGCTCCAGAAGCGACCAGTAGGATGCGGCAATCATGACGCCCGCAGAAACACCCATCATCACATCCATAACTTTCCGATTCACATTCCGAAATACAAACACGACGGAAGCACCCAGAACTGTGATTCCATAAGTAAAAAGAGTTGCCATAAATGCTTGAAAAATCGGACTGCACTGATAAAACCAATTCATAAAAACCCTATCTGCAATTACATGTCACTTTATTCTATGCCAACTTTTTGAATTGGTGTTCTTTTCAAAACTATGGTGAACAAAATATTCCTCAATCTTCTTCCCTTTCCGCATCTGCTTTCGTACGATGTATCGTTCCTTTTGGATGATTTTCCTTGTTGAGATATTTTCTCATTTGCACGATTCTCTTTCAGTGACAATTTGTCTTTTCTTATAATTGCAAACATGAAGCAATACAAGAACCAGCCATAGGCATGCTGATATTTTGTGTATCGCAGTCGTTAGCATTGCATAATCCGTTGCATGTATTAACATTCCAGAGATGAATACGGCCACTGTTATAATGATTAGAATTAGATTGACAATTTTTCTCATATTTTCATTCACTTTCTTAGTTTTCTGTTCTTTATATTACATTCTATGATACTCTTTCATTTTTCATCTCAAACACCTGATTAGCCACGTTCATAGTTGATTCTCTATGAGAAACAAGAACTACTGTTTTCCCATTCGACTCCTTCTGCAAAGATTTTAAAATGATGCCTTCATTCAGCGAATCAAGATTACTGGTAGGTTCATCTAAAAGCATAAATGGTGCATGCTCATTATCGATAATTTTGTTTTTATTGTCATAGCTCTTGAGTCCATAAAGCTCTCAAGATGCTTTTTATATAACTCACTTGATGTAAACCAGTTGTGTAACCTTTTCGAGCTTTTTGCAAAGCAAAAGACAGTTGCCATATAAAACGGAACCGTTGGTAAAATAGGTAAAACTACTCCTAATGTACCAAGTGAAAGACAAACAATACCAAGTGCTGCCCATAAATAATATTTCATTTTAGATATCATCTTTTTTTCCTTTCAAATGTTTTCTTTGTTATGCACCTGCACAGCATTCATTTAAAATCTGAGTCAATGCACTCTGGCTGCTTGTATGACACCTGACAATCTGTGCATTGCATTTTTCTGCTTCCTGTACTGCGCATTTTACCATTTTATGAGATACGGTATTAGTAAACAAAACCACTATATCCGGCGTACCAATCTGATTACTTAGATTAGCTGACATCTGCGTAAAAACCTTCATTTTACAATGAAAATCCTTTCCAATTTTCTTATATTGACTAACCATTCGATCATGTCCACCTACGATTACTACACTCATTTTTTCTTCCTCCAGCTTTATTCAAAACAATACTTTTACTGTTATTCTCCTAATTTTACTTGCATAGCCTCATATAATTCATCACTTATGATATCCACGATATTTATAATTACATCTGGATGTTCATTCTTTACATAAGCACTTGTTATACTTTCTTCCGATGTAAATGGTGACATGGAATACGCCCCCGGTAAATCTACCGCGATTAATTCCTGTTCTCCATCATAAAAGTTCTTTTTTACTGGGTGCTCTTTTTTGTCAACTGTTACACCTGCCCAGTTTCCAACTCGTTCGCTTCGACCTGTCAAGGCATTGAACATCGTCGTTTTCCCTGAGTTTGGATTACCTGTCATTGCAATTCTCATACTTCGTCTCCTCTAGTTATTGTTTTCTTATTTGTGTTAGTATTCACTAACCTATGTTTAAAAAATAAAGTGACTACTGCCACCTATTTTCCAAATCCAATTTAACTCTAAACTTGTATGGCATCTGATAACTGACTGTCAATATTATATCTTCCGCCCTTAATTGAAACCACCATACCACTTCCCTTGCGAGATACTACTCTTCCGAAGTCGACTCGATCTCGCCGGATGACCAGTCACTGTCAGTTTTATAACTATAAAAACAGGAGGTAGTTACTTGTCTTTCAAAATCTTAAAATTAATTGCTGTGGACTTGATGCCCATAAAACATGGAGCTATGCCTGTATCGGTATTATAGATTCCAACAACCGCACAGAGTATAAGCAAGCTCGCTTTTCTTCTTTTACAAAAGAATTGAATGCGCTGTGTGATCGGCCTGCTTAATACAACTGCAAAGATGTTTGTATGGAATCTACTGGCAAGTACTGGATTCCAGTGTTCGTCTTGTGAGCAAAAAAACATTAGCCACTTTGTGGGCACTTAATCTTGTTAGACAGCGAGGATATCTCATCAAAGATGAGCCTTTAGCAGCTTCCTGATTAGGTGTTGCGTTTATATTCAATTTTCAGCCACCGTAAGATGGCTTATAATTCTGCACCCTTTTGTTCTGCACACCCCGCTACTTCTCCGTTTCAAACTTTCATCTCCACTAATTTGAATCACCTTATTTGTATTACTTTCACCTAATTTGTGTTAGTCTTATATAACCGCTTTTAGACTACACTATCTATCTGACTTTGTCAATAAATTTTTTCAATATTCTTTGTAACTTCTCAGAAGCTTTATTTTCTCTACCTTTTCAACATTTACATAAATATCAGTTTGTGTTATACTGACTATAATTATTCAAAGCTAACCTATTTGTTTATATAGAATTTTATAGGAAGGAGAATCAAAACCATGGAACGAACGGAGTCTCAAGAAAATTATCTTGAAGTCATCTTAATGCTTAGCAAGAAAAAACCTGTTGTTCGATCCGTAGATATTGCCAACGAACTGGGTTTTAAAAAACCAAGCATCAGCATTGCAATGAAAAATTTAAAAGAACTTGAATATATCACAGTTACTCCAGAAGGCTATATCTATCTTACTGACACAGGAATGAAGGTTGCAAAAGGAATCTACGAACGTCATCAGGTAATCACAGATACCCTAATTAAAATTGGTGTTCCTGCTTCTACCGCCGAAGAAGATGCCTGTCGCGTAGAGCATGTCATAAGCGAAGATACTTTTCAGGCAATTAAGAAAATATGGAAAACTAAATAAAACTTTCAATAATAACTCACTTGCCAACATATGGCCGTCATAGTACAGAATGGTGCAGACAAACTCTGCGGGCCACTCGGTATTGATAACAAGACTGTTCTCAAGTACTGGAACATGACGCCTGATGACTACTCAGCTGCAAAGATTGCAGCTGATAATCGAACTAAGAAGGCTGACCGATACAAAGATTTTGTACTGGATTGTCTTCAAAAATATCCGGATATGTCGGCAGCCCAGGTTTATGACTGGATTAAGGAAAGAACTGGTTTGGAAACACTGGAGTTTCAGGAGCCCTTTTACGCTAAAAGGAAGCTGCATAATACAACTTCCTTTTCAAATATGTCTCTTATAATTAATATTGTTAAAGTGTCTTGATTTTTATCTGTAGCATCATTTAATACTGCCGATAACAGTGCAAGGATACACGGTAGTGTAAAATCCCGAAGCCCCCACAGCCACAGATTCGCAGTCGCTTTTAGATTCTGCGGATATAAATAATGTGTCATCATAGCCCTCCCATTCTGTATGCTTCTCGTTTCAGTTCTTTATTATTGTACATGAAATCACTTCCTTTACATAAAAAGAACACTGCGCAAATCACAGTGTTCCTCCAAAATATTATTCATGTATTCATGATCGGAATTCCTTCCTCTTGCATGATGAATTCATATGCCGGCAGCAAAATCCGTTCCAACCGTTCTGACACATATTTCTTATAAAACTCCTTTTGTAAATCCGAAATATATGGTACGTTTTCTATAAATGTTCCAATCTGTTCTAAATCAATCTTTGGGACAATTCGTTTTACCGCCTCATTGCAGTCTTTATTTTCTGCTGTCATCAAAAAATCATAATAGTTTATCTTTTTCCCATTCTGCTTAATCGCAGAGGTTGGAAACTGATAAATCCTTGCATGTAGTGCTTCTTTACTATTTAGCACTTCTTTCATTACCTTCTCATCTGCTTGTGGTAACAAACAGCTTCCACAAGCATAAATCGGAGCAAGACTTGTCTCTCCTTTTTCGTCATCGTATAAAAAACCCCAGTTTCCATTGTGTCTGTCAAAATTTCCTAACAGGGCATCTACCACAAACACATTCCCAAAATGTTCTGTTAAAACATCTGGAGACACATACTGTTGTTTTTCAATCGTATCAAGAATATCCTCTAGTTCTGTTCCACTCCCACCATAATCGGATTCTAAAATAGTATTTTTTATAGAACAGAAATCGAATAGCCTTTTTCCATTTTCAGTAAAATCTCTGCAAGCACATACCAATTTTTTCTTATTACTTACTTGAAATGTTCCCAGCATAGTTTCCTGTGCTTTCACACCGATGATATTAAAAATACTACTTGCTAAATGTTCGCTAATGCAACTATTTGTATAAGACAACGCTGTCGGTTTGTGACTTCCAGATGGTGGAAACTTTATCATATACCGTTGATTATTATATTCTACGGATATCTTTTTCCCGTTTGCTCCATTGTATACCCTACCTAATATTGTCCTACAATTTGAAAAATCAATCTCTTGGTTCATATCATCATCTCCCTACAGATATTTTTTTCTGAGATAGTCTGCGTGTTCTGATGTAATAGCACCCTCATTTATTTCTGCAACATTAATGCTTCCATATAATTCTCCCCACAGACAGTCTAACAAATTAGATTTTGTTTTCAATCCCTCTTTATAAGCCTCTAAATCATGTTGTAAATATTCCGGTAATCCATATTCATATGCCTGCTCACGTTCCGTACTTCGAATCCCATCTTTTGTTAAACTCTCCATTGATACTCCAAGCACAATTGCTATTTTGTATACTGTTTCGGCAGAACATTTTTCCAATTTCGTTTTTCCACTACATATATCATTTAGTGTCGCATGAGGAATACCGGCCTGCACAGCAAGACGATATTTTGTCATTTCTCGTTTTTGTAATAAACTTTCAATAATCATAATGCCCACCTCCTGATATCATTATATCGGCACACCGAAATATTATCAAGTTTCTGGACTTCATTTAATGTGAACTTCCAGATTTTTTCCGCCTAAATCTCTGTTGTTAACTTCCAGTGATTTTTGAACCTAAAAAATTTTGAGCCTCTCCTCCTATGAGAAAAGGCTCTTTTCTTCGTCATTTTGCACAAAGATTATTCTTCGGTTCGACGACCTGCATTTTTAATGAGATTGACCACCTCGTTGTATGAAAGTGGGCTGTCAGCAATAAGCTTCATGAGTTCTTAGCTCCGAACCGCTTCCCTTTTATCTAAAAGTTTCTTCAACTCCGCAGTTGCTTCTTCATAGTTCCTTCTAGCCTTCGCCACTTCCAACTCTGCCTTCTCAATGCCTTTTACCATAATCACAAAACTATAACCGCACTGATCCATGTATTCGATATTTGCCTTGCTGAAATATCCTCTATCCAGTATGAAACCAACTTTCTTATATCCATAGCTTTTAGCTTTATTAAGTGCGAACTGAAGCTGAGACACATCATTAACACTTCCCGGATACTGTTCGTAAAACAGCGGTTCTTTGTTGTTTGTAGCATAAGCAATCGCATAGTTAAAAATCGGTAATCTACTGTCATCCTTGGCATTTCCGAATTCTACCATTTCAATATCGCCAGCCTGACAATTTTTTATTTATAAAAGAAATGAGTTTTACAGTTTCAAAGGGAGAAATCTTTGGGTTTTTAGGCCCATCGGGTGCCGGGAAAAGTACCTTGCAAAAAATCCTGATAGGTATGCTGCCAACATATCAAGGTACAGCTATGGTAAATGGGGTTGAGTGCCGTAGGCATACAAATAGTTTCTATGAGCAAATTGGCGTTGACTTTGAGTTTTCTACTATGTACGAAAAATTAACCGCAAAAGAGAACTTCAAAGGGGATGAAATCAAGGCTGAACTTTGTGCTGATCTGCTCCGCAGGTAGCAAATAACCTTACTAAACATTTGTCTTTTTTTGTAATTTTATAAATATATTCTTCGGGTGTAGGTCGTTTATTGCAAAAATACCTTTTGAAATTTGCCTGCACCTCTGGGTCTGTACTATTCATAGCTTCATCAATCGTCGCTTCAATATCAGCTCGTACATCAGCCAATGA
>CALBNS010000001.1 GCA_937896665.1 uncultured Clostridia bacterium | reverse complement strand
TTCCTATGGCTCCTTCTTCTGAGATATTTATTGATGAAACATCAAAAAATCCTTTATTTTAAAGGGAAAAAGACTTGACTATATAGGGAGGAAAATGAGTATGAAAGAATTAACTGTAAATGAACTTTATAATCTGGAAGAAACAATTGCAAAGAATATTTTTGAGGGAGTAACCTATCCTTGGGAAGTACTTCCGAAAATCAGTGCGTTTATTGTCCAATTGGGTAATTCGCTTTCAGAAGAGGAATATGAGAATGTTGGCGAGAATGTTTGGATTGCGAAATCAGCCAGGGTTGCACCTTCTGCATATATTAATGGTCCTGCAATTATCGGGAAAAATGCAGAGGTAAGACATTGCGCGTTTATCCGTGGCAATGCTATTGTCGGAGAAGGAGCAGTAGTAGGAAACTCTACGGAGTTGAAGAATGTCATTTTGTTTAATAAAGTACAGGTGCCTCATTATAATTATGTGGGGGATTCCATTCTAGGATATAAGGCACACATGGGCGCCGGCTCTATTACTTCAAATGTAAAATCAGATAAAACATTGGCGACTGTTAAGACACCGCAGGGTGCCATTGAGACAGGATTGAAAAAATTCGGTGCAATGGTTGGTGATGAGGTAGAAGTTGGCTGTGGAAGCATTTTAAATCCTGGAACAGTAGTGGGGAGAAATACGAATATTTATCCGTTGTCAATGGTAAGAGAATTCGTGCCTGCTAACAGCATTTACAAAAAACGTGGCGAGGTTGCTAAAAAATATTAAGAATTAACGTGATAGGAGAACAAGAATGGATAGCAATACATGGAAGAATTATGAATTGATTCAGCAGAAAGAATTAAAAGACCTGCAGTCGGAGGGGTATCTGTTGCGCCACAAAAAAAGTGGCGCGCGAGTGTTATTGATGGAAAATGATGATGAGAACAAAGTGTTTTCTATCGGATTTCGGACACCGCCTGAGGACAGCACAGGTCTTCCGCATATATTAGAACACTCAGTGCTGTGTGGGTCTAAAAATTTTCCGGTGAAAGATCCGTTTGTAGAATTGGTAAAAGGGTCACTAAATACATTTTTAAATGCGATGACTTATCCGGATAAGACCGTTTATCCCGTGGCAAGCTGCAATGATACAGATTTTCAGAATCTGATGCACATTTATATGGATGCAGTGCTTTACCCAAATATCTATGAACATGATGAGATTTTCCGCCAGGAAGGGTGGAGCTATAATCTGGAGTCGGAAGACGATGCACTCACCTATAATGGGGTTGTTTATAATGAAATGAAGGGAGCATTTTCTTCACCGGAGGGTGTTCTTGACAGAGTAATTGTGAATTCCCTATTCCCGGACACTTCCTATGCGTTTGAGTCCGGTGGGGATCCGGAAGTCATTCCTGAACTGACGTATGAGCAGTTCCTAGAGTTCCACAGCAAATATTATCATCCGTCAAACAGTTACATTTATCTGTACGGTGATATGGATATGGCAGAAAAATTGGAGTGGCTTGACAGGGAATATCTGTCCAAGTTCGATGCATTAGAAATCGATTCTGTAATAAAAAAACAGGAGGCATTCGGACAGGTAAAAGAAGTTGAAATGGAATATTCGATTTCAAGTAGTGAGGACGAGAAAAATAATACGTTCCTGTCATACAATAAAGTAATCGGCACAAGTCTTGACAGAGAGCTGAATCTGGCATTTCAGGTTCTTGATTATGCCTTGCTTTCAGCGCCGGGGGCACCGCTGAAAAAGAAACTGGTTGATGCGGGCATTGGCAAAGATATTATGGGTTCTTATGACAATGGAATTTACCAGCCGATTTTTTCAGTGATTGCAAAGAATGCGGATTTAGAGCAAAAGCAGGATTTTGTTACACTGATAGAGGATACGCTTTCAGAACTTGTGAACAATGGAATTGATAAGAAAGCGCTGGAAGCAGGAATAAACTATCATGAATTCCGTTATCGTGAAGCAGATTTTGGGGGCTATCCGAAAGGCTTGATGTATGGGCTTCAGATTTTCGACAGCTGGCTTTATGATGATGAAAAGCCATTTATTCATGTAGAGGCAATCGATACATTTGAATTCCTGAAACAGAAAGTGCATGAGCATTATTTCGAGGATTTATTACAGAAATATCTGTTGAACAATACACACGGATCCATTGTGGTCATCAAACCGGAAAAAGGACGTACAGCCCGGATGGAAAAAGCATTGGAAGAGAAATTACAGCAATATAAAGATAGTCTGAGTAAAGAAGAGATTAAGAAACTGGTTGTTGCAACAAGACAACTTGCTGAATATCAGGAATCCGAGGATGATGAAGAGGATATGAAAAAGATTCCGGTGTTAAAGCGGGAGGACATTAAACGAGAGATTGCGCCAATTTACAACGAAGAAATGGATGTAGACGGTACACCATTGATTTACCATGAAGTAGAGACAAATGGAATTGGATATGCAGATCTGATGTTTGATATGGCCGGAGTAGAGGAAGAGATGCTTCCATATGTTGGCATCTTACAGTCTGTTCTTGGAATTATTGATACCAATCATTATGAATACGGTGAATTGTTCAATGAGATTAATGTTAATACCGGTGGTATCGGTACTTCATTAGAATTGTATCCGAATGTGACAAAGGTAAAAGAAAAGGAATTCAAAGCAACTTTTGAAATGAAATCAAAAGCATTATATGAGAAAATGCCAGTGGCATTTGCAATGATGCAGGAAATCCTGGTGGAATCAAAATTAGATGATGAAAAGAGATTGAAAGAGATTCTTTCTATGACGAAGTCAAGATTACAGATGAGGTTTACATCCGCCGGTCATACTACGGCAGCCCTTCGTGCTCTGTCGTATGCTTCACCACTTTCAAAGTTGAAAGATTTAACATCAGGTATTGCTTATTATGAAGTGGTAAGACGGATAGAAGAGAACTTTGAACAAGAGAAAGAAAGCCTGATTGGGAATCTTAAGCTCCTTGTACACAAGTTATTCAGACCGGAAAATATGATGGTTAGTTATACGGCGGCAAGAGAAGGATTAGAAGGATTTGAGGAATATATCAGGAAAATTAAGAAACATCTGTTTACGGAACCTGTGGCCGAAACAACCTGCATAATTCATTGTGAAAAAAGAAATGAGGGATTTAAAACGTCATCGAAAGTACAGTATGTTGCACGTGCAGGCAATTTTATTGATGAGGGCTGTGAGTATACAGGAGCACTTCAGATTCTGAAAGTAATTTTAAGCTACGAGTATCTGTGGCAGAATATCCGTGTCAAGGGTGGCGCATATGGCTGTATGAGCAACTTTAACAGACTTGGAGAAGGGTATCTGGTTTCTTACCGTGACCCGAATCTGGAAAAGACGAATGAGGTTTATGAGGGTGTTGCAGAGTACCTTAGAAACTTTACGGTCAGTGAACGTGATATGACAAAATACATTATTGGTACTATCAGTGGTATTGACCAGCCTATGACACCGGCTGCGAAAGGTGACCGTTCCATGAATCTCTACATGAACCACGTTTCTCCGGAAACGATATTAAAAGAGCGTACACAGATTCTGGAAGCGACGCAGGAAGATATCCGGGCACTTGCTGGGATTGTGGAAGCGGTTCTGAAAAACAATCAGTTCTGTGTAATCGGTAGTGAAGAAAAGATAGAAGAACAAAAGGAATTATTCATGGAGCTAAGAAGCATATTCTAAAGAAAATAGGAGAGTGTATGAGAGCAGATTTTAAATCGGGATTTGTAACCTTAATTGGGAGACCTAATGTAGGAAAATCAACGTTGATGAATTATTTGATTGGGCAGAAGATTGCAATCACTTCAAATAAGCCGCAGACTACACGTAATAGAATACAGACAGTCCTTACAACAGAGGAAGGTCAGATTGTATTTGTAGATACACCTGGTATCCATAAAGCGAAAAATAAGCTTGGAGAATATATGGTAAATGTGGCGGAACGTACCTTGAACGAGGTAGATGTCGTCCTCTGGCTTGTAGAGCCGTCCACCTTTATCGGTGCAGGTGAAAAGCATATTGTGGAGCAGTTAAATCGTGTAAAGACACCGGTGGTATTGGTAATCAATAAAGTGGACATGGTAAAACGTGAAGAAGTGCTGATATTTATTGATGCTTATCGCAAAATCTATGATTTTGCAGCGATTGTTCCTGTGTCTGCCAGAAGCGGGGAAAATACGGACGAGCTAATCAAAGTCGTAATGCAGTATCTGCCGTATGGTCCACAGTTTTATGATGAAGACACAGTGACAGATCAGCCGGAACGACAGATTGTGGCGGAGCTGATTCGCGAGAAAGCACTGCATTGTCTGAATGATGAGATTCCACATGGGATTGCAGTTGCCATTGACAAGATGAAGGCGCGCAGAAAAATCATGGATATTGATGCAACAATTATCTGTGAAAGAGATTCCCACAAAGGAATTATTATCGGAAAGCAGGGCAGCATGTTAAAGAAAATTGGCAGTACAGCCAGATATGAGATTGAAAAAATGCTGGACTGCAAGGTGAATTTACAGCTTTGGGTAAAAGTGAAGAAAGACTGGAGAGACAGTGATTTTCTAATTCGAAATTTTGGATATACAAAAGACGAATAGGGATTGTCAAGGCTTTTCGGAGAAAAAGAGCTGGCAGATAGTTTCAGTATGTGAAAATGAGAACGGGAAATCCTAACTTTATACAAAGGAGGGATTTTCATGGCAAATTCAGATTTGTGGACAATGTTTGAAAAGACAGGAAGTGTGTTGGATTATTTATCTTATAAGGGAATCCATACGGATCAAAAAGAGCAGATGAAAAGTAGAGAGGTAGGAGAGAGGTCATTTGAGTCAGACGGTAACTGTGACAGGAATGGTACTGTCCGCGACGCCTATTGGCGAATATGATAAACGGATTGTGATTCTAACAAAAGAAAAGGGAAAGCTTTCGGCATTTGCAAAGGGGGCAAGGAGGCAGAACAGCTCCTTAATGGGTGCATGTAATCCCTTTTCTTTTGGTGAGTTTGTGTTGTATGAGGGAAGAAGCTCTTACAACGTGATGCAGGCAAGTATTTCTAATTATTTTATGGAGCTTTCCACAGATTTGGAAGGTGCGTACTATGGATTTTATTTTATGGAATTTGCGGAATACTATACAAAAGAATACAATGATGAACGGCAAATGTTAAAACTGCTTTATCAGACTCTCCGAGCCTTATCTTCCGGCAAAATCAAGCGAGAACTGGTGCGTTACATATTTGAGCTAAAAGCACTAGTTATTAATGGTGAATATCCGGAGGTGTTCCGGTGTGTCAATTGTGGTGCCGCAGATCGAAAAGTTGTGTTTAGCAGTAAGAACAGAGGACTGATATGTGAAGAGTGTAAAGCTCTTGCGACGGATGGACTTTCAATTGGTAGCTCTACGCTTTACACATTGCAGTATATTGTCACGACATCGATTGAAAAGCTTTATACCTTTATTGTATCGGATGAAGTTCTGCGTCAGTTGGGCAGAATTATGAAGCAATATATGGGAATATATGTAGATAAGCATTTTAAATCATTGGAAATATTGGAGATGTGCCTCAGTTAGACTTGAAAAAATAATCCGTACATGGTATAAGTTATTAATAAACAAATTCTAGGATGAGAGGAATAATAGACATGGAAAAGACAATGGACAAAATTGTAGCACTTGCAAAATCGAGAGGTTTCGTGTATCCGGGCTCTGAGATTTACGGGGGTCTTGCAAATACATGGGATTACGGTAATTTGGGTGTTGAATTAAAGAATAATGTAAAAAAAGCATGGTGGCAGAAGTTTATTATGGAGAATCCATATAACGTAGGTGTTGACTGTGCGATTTTGATGAATCCACAGACTTGGGTGGCCTCAGGACATTTGGGTGGTTTCAGTGATCCGCTTATGGATTGTAAAGAATGTAAAGAAAGATTCCGTGCAGATAAAATCATCGAAGATTATGCCGCTGAAAAGGGAATTGAATTGGGCGAAAGTGTTGATGCATGGTCAAAGGAACAGATGGAAGCATGGATTCACGAGAATAATGTTCCATGTCCAAGCTGTGGAAAGCATAACTTTACAGAAATCCGTCAGTTCAATCTGATGTTCAAGACATTCCAGGGTGTAACAGAAGATGCAAAGAATACGGTTTACTTAAGACCGGAGACTGCTCAGGGAATCTTCGTAAACTTTAAAAATGTACAACGTACATCAAGAAAGAAAATTCCATTTGGTATTGGACAGATTGGTAAATCATTCCGTAACGAGATTACACCTGGTAACTTCACATTCCGTACAAGAGAATTTGAACAGATGGAATTAGAATTCTTCTGTGAACCTGATACAGACCTTGAATGGTTTGCATATTGGAAATCATTCTGTATCAATTGGCTGCTTTCTCTAGGAATGAAAGAAGAAGAGATTAAGGTTAGAGATCACTCTAAGGAAGAACTCTCTTTCTATAGTAAAGCAACTACAGATATCGAATTCTTATTCCCGTTCGGATGGGGTGAGTTATGGGGAATCGCAGACAGAACAGACTACGATTTAACACAGCATCAGGAAGTTTCAAAGCAGGATATGTCTTACTTTGATGATGAGAAGAAAGCAAAATATATTCCATATGTAATAGAGCCTTCACTTGGTGCTGACCGTGTTGTACTTGCATTTCTTTGCAGTGCATATGATGAAGAAGAATTAGAAGGAGGAGATACTCGTACGGTTCTTCATTTCCATCCGGCGCTTGCACCCGTAAAAGTAGGTGTGCTTCCATTATCTAAGAAGTTAAATGAAGGTGCAGAAAAAGTATTTACAGAATTATCAAAATACTATAACTGTGAGTTTGATGACCGTGGAAATATTGGAAAGCGTTACCGTCGTCAGGATGAAATCGGAACACCGTTCTGTATTACATATGACTTCGAATCAGAAGAAGATGGTGCAGTAACAGTGCGTGACAGAGATACAATGACTCAGGAAAGAATTAAGATTGAAGATTTAAAATCATATTTTGAAAAAAAATTTAGATTCTAAGGAGAACAATAAGACAATGGAAAAGAAAAATTTGTGGGAAGTATACGATGAAACACAACTTCAGGAATTAGAACAACTGAACAGTGAGTATAAAAGATATTTGGATAACGGCAAGACAGAACGTGAATGTGTAAGAGAAGCTGTCAAGATGGCTAAAGAAGCCGGATATAGGGATTTGAAAGATGTGATTGCAAATGGTGAAACATTGAAAGCAGGTGATCTTGTATATGCTGTATGTATGGACAAGACAATTGCATTATTCCAGATTGGTGAAGAACCTCTTGAAAATGGTATGAATATTCTTGGTGCACATGTTGACTCACCACGCATTGACGTGAAACAAAATCCGTTATATGAAGCAGGTGAATTTGCTTACTTAGATACGCACTATTATGGCGGTGTAAAAAAGTATCAATGGGTAACGATTCCATTGGCAATTCATGGTGTAGTTGTGCGTAAAGATGGATCTATAGAAGAGATCGTAATTGGAGAAGATGACAATGATCCGGTATTAGTAATTACAGACCTTTTGATTCATTTAGCAGCAGAACAGATGGAGCTGAAAGCTGCAAAAGTAATTGAGGGCGAAAAATTAGATCTTTTAGTTGGCAACAAGCCATTCAAAGGGGAAGAAAAAGAATTGGTAAAAGCTAATGTCCTGAATTTGCTGAAACAAAAATATAATATCGAAGAAGAAGATTTTGTTTCGGCAGAATTAGAAATTGTTCCTGCCGGAAAAGCACGCGACTGTGGACTTGATAGAAGCATGATTCTTGCTTATGGACAGGATGACAGAGTGTGTGCATATACATCGCTTGCCGCAATGCTGGAAACCAAAGGTGTGAAGAGAACAGCCTGCTGTTTATTAGTAGATAAGGAAGAAATCGGAAGTGTGGGTGCAACAGGCATGCAGTCACGTTTCTTTGAAAATGTAGTTGCAGAACTTTTATATGCATTGGGTGAAGATTCTAACATTAAAGTGAGAAGGGCATTAGCTAATTCAAAAATGCTATCTTCTGATGTAAGTGCAGCATTTGATCCAATGTTCGAAGGATGCTTCGAAAAGAAGAATACAGCATATTTTGGCAAGGGACTTGTATTCAATAAATTTACAGGAAGCCGTGGAAAAGGTGGCTCTAATGATGCAAATCCAGAATATATTGCATATTTGAGAAACATTTTAGATAAGAATGAAGTTGCTTTCCAGACAGCAGAGCTTGGACGTGTAGATTTGGGCGGTGGCGGAACAATCGCTTATATCCTGGCAAATTATGGAATGGAAGTAATTGACAGCGGTGTAGCAGTATTAAGTATGCATGCACCTTGGGAAGTTACGAGTAAAGCAGATGTATATGAAGCGTATAGAGGATACAAAGTGTTTTTGAAAGAAGCCTAAAAGGTATGAAAAGCAAGAATCGGATTTGAAGAAGTAGAAAAACAATTTTTTTCAAAAGAAATCCTGAACAGAAAACATGAAGATGAACTCAAGAGGACTGTTGTGCTAATAATTAATTAGTGCTTCAGTCCTAATTTATGGAAATTTCTTGACGATTTTGAAAAAAGCGTATAGAATGATAGTTAACAAATGTATGCAAAATAACCTATGAAATATGGTGTCGAAATGAAAATTTTGTAGATTGTGTACTAAAAATATTTAGGAGGTCGAAAGACATGGGAAAATGGGTGTATATGTTCACTGAGGGTGATGCAAGCATGAGAAATCTGCTTGGTGGTAAAGGTGCAAACCTTGCTGAAATGACAAAATTAGGTCTTCCGGTACCACAAGGCTTTACAATCACGACAGAAGCCTGTACTCAGTATTATGAAGACGGAAGAATGATTAACGATGAAATCATGGAACAGATTATGGAAGCAATCGTTAAGATGGAAGAAGTAACAGGAAAGAAATTCGGTGACACAGAGAATCCACTTCTTGTTTCAGTTCGTTCAGGTGCGAGAGCTTCTATGCCAGGTATGATGGATACAATTCTGAACCTTGGTTTGAACGAAGAAGTAGTAAAAGTATTAGCAGATAAATCAGGAAATCCTCGTTGGGCATGGGATTGCTACAGAAGATTTATCCAGATGTATTCTGATGTAGTTATGGAAGTTGGAAAAAAATACTTCGAAGAACTCATTGATAAGATGAAAGAAGAAAAAGGTGTTACTCAGGATGTTGATTTAACCGCAGAAGATCTGGCAAGACTTGCAGAACAGTTTAAGGCTGAATATAAAGCAAAGATTGGTGCTGATTTTCCAACAGATCCAAAGGAACAGTTAATGGGAGCTGTAAAGGCTGTATTCCGTTCTTGGGACAACCCTCGTGCAAATGTTTACCGTCGTGATAATGATATCCCATATTCTTGGGGAACAGCTGTCAACGTGCAGATGATGGCATTCGGCAATATGGGTGAAACTTCTGGTACAGGTGTTGCATTTACCCGTGATCCTGCAACAGGCGAAAAACATCTTATGGGCGAATTCTTAATGAATGCACAAGGTGAAGACGTAGTTGCCGGTGTTCGTACACCACAAAAGATTGACCAGTTAAAAGAAGTTATGCCGGAAGTTTACGACCGGTTCGTAGGCATCTGTAATACTTTGGAAGATCACTACAGAGACATGCAGGACATGGAATTCACAATCGAAGATAAGAAGCTTTATATGTTACAGACACGTAACGGTAAGAGAACAGCTCAGGCTGCCTTAAAGATTGCGTGTGATTTAGTAGATGAGGGAATGATTTCTGAAGAAAAAGCAGTTGCTATGATTGATCCTCGTAACTTAGATACCTTACTTCATCCACAATTTGATACGGCTGCATTGAAAGCCGCCAGTCCAATGGGTAAAGGTCTTGGAGCTTCTCCGGGCGCTGCTTGCGGTAAGATTGTCTTTACGGCTGATGATGCTGTTGCATGGGCAGAAAGAGGAGAAAAAGTGGTTCTTGTTCGTTTGGAAACATCCCCGGAGGATATTACCGGTATGAAAGCGGCTCAGGGTATCCTGACGGTTCGTGGTGGTATGACATCCCATGCTGCTGTAGTAGCTCGTGGTATGGGCACATGCTGTGTATCAGGATGTGGTGATATCAACATGGATGAAGAGAATAAGAAATTCACATTAGCCGGAAAGGAATTCCACGAAGGAGATGAAATTTCTATTGATGGTACAACAGGTAATATCTATGACGGTATTATCCCGACAGTAGATGCTACAATCGCCGGTGAATTCGGAAGAATCATGGGATGGGCGGACAAATATAGAACCTTAAAAGTTAGAACGAATGCAGATACTACTGCAGATGCAAGAAAGGCTCGTGAACTCGGTGCAGAAGGTATCGGTCTCTGCCGTACAGAGCATATGTTTTTCGAAGAAAACAGAATCGCAGCATTCCGTGAGATGATTTGTGCTGATACAGTAGAAGAAAGAGAAGTTGCTCTTGAAAAGATTCTTCCATATCAGCAGGGAGACTTTGAAGGATTATTTGAGGCATTGGAAGGAAATCCGGTTACAATTCGTTTCCTTGATCCACCGCTCCATGAATTTGTCCCAACAGAGGAAGAAGATATTAAGAAACTTGCAGATGCTCAGGGCAAGTCAGTAGAAGATATCAAAGCATTGATTACATCATTACATGAATTTAACCCAATGATGGGACACAGAGGACTTCGTCTTGCTGTAACTTATCCGGAAATTGCTAAGATGCAGACAAAAGCGGTTATCCGTGCCGCAATTAATGTACAAAAAGCACATGCTGATTGGAATGTCAAACCGGAAATCATGATTCCACTTGCTTCTGATGTAAAAGAATTATCTTTCGTCAAGAAAGTGGTTGTAGAAACGGCTGATGCAGAAATTGCAGCGGCGGGTGTAGAATTAGAGTACGAAGTTGGTACAATGATTGAAATCCCACGTGCAGCTCTTACAGCTGACGAAATCGCAGGTGTAGCAGACTTCTTCTGCTTCGGTACGAACGACTTAACACAAATGACATATGGATTCTCGCGTGATGATGCCGGCAAATTCTTAGATGCTTACTATGATAAGAAAATCTTCGAAAATGACCCATTTGCAAAACTTGACCAGGTTGGTGTTGGTAAGTTGATGGAAATGGCTATTAAGCTTGGAAAACCGGTTAATAGCGAACTTCACGTAGGTATCTGTGGTGAACATGGAGGAGATCCGAGTTCCGTAGAATTCTGCCACAAGATTGGATTAGACTACGTGTCTTGTTCGCCATTCCGTGTACCTATCGCAAGATTAGCAGCAGCACAGGCAGCTATCGCAAATAGGTAGGAGTTCTCTTTCCTTTGAATTATCGCTTAGTTTTGAACAGGCAGCAGCCTATCGAAAAGCTAACGGACAGTATGTAAGGAAAAATCAATGGAGAGATACTACTGTAACGGTATATATCGACCTTGATTAACAAATGAATTATGATAAGCGTATCATTAGAAATAGTGGTATGCTTATTTTTTGCTCTGAATTTGCACCTTTGTATAATTTAAAACTCCCCTATATAATGAAATCAGAAACGGAGGTGCTGTTATTTCTGCATTTACGAGAAAATTGTGTTGTGAAGATTTTCTTTGGTACACGAGTATATAGAGGAGATTATTAAGGGGTTCTGAACAGTTAAAAATGAGAGTAAAAAGAAGGTGATTGATAGAAGATGCGTTCTTATGCGTATATTTGGACTGTAGATCGGTGATGCTAAATACGGAAAATAAGGAATACAAGTGGACAGACGCATGAAAAGAAAAGGAGTAAATAATATGGAATATGGAATAGAGATGAAAAAAGAGAGTATGGAGGAATTTGCTGTATATCTGAGAGAGCGGGAAAATGCCAAGGCTACCATAAGAAAGTATCTTACAGATATCCGGACGTTTTATAATTTTATGGGCGAGAATCGAAGGATTACCAAAGAGCAGCTGCTTTCCTATAAAGAATGGCTGGTTGAACATTATGCAGTCAGCAGTGCAAACTCTATGCTGGCTGCCCTTAATCAGTTTTTGGAGTTTCTGGGCGGGGAAAGATTGAAACTGAAAAGAATCCGGGTGCAGGGAACGCTCTTGACAGGAGAGGTGAGAGAAATGGAAAAAACAGATTATAAGCGGTTGGTGGAAACGGCTCTGGAAGAAGGGCGGGTACAACTAGCCCTGATGATGGAAACGATGTGTGCTACGGGAATTCGAGTAAGCGAACTGGAATATTTTACGGTGGAAAGCCTCAGGAGCGGTATGGTAAAAGTATGGAATAAAGGAAAATACAGGATGGTTCCCATGCCTGAAATGTTAAAAAAGAATTTGCAGCGTTATGTGGAAAAAGAAGGAATCCAGACCGGCGTGATCTTCCGAACCAGAAACGGCAACCCTAAGAATCGATCAAATATATGGAAAGAGATGAAAAGTCTGGCAGGACGAGCCGGAGTTGATCCAGACAAAATATTTCCGCATAACCTTCGACATCTTTTTGCCAGAACGTTTTATAAAGGAACAAACAATCTGGTGAATCTGGCGGAAATCTTAGGACACAGCAGTCTGGAGATTACAAGGGTATATACGACAGAGAAGATACAGGTGTGGATCAAAAATATAGAAACATTAGATTTGGTAAGCGAGTGGAGTACCACATAAGAATAGTTATGTTGTCATTTCGGTAATCATTTATGAATAAAGCAAGAAAGACCCGAAGAAATCTGAAATCTTTTCAAAGAAAAAATCTCATGGATTTCTCCGGGTTTTGGTGATGCCGTTTTGGGGCTGAATTATTTGAAATTTCTTGACATCTCACTCAGATTGGACTATACTAATGGACAGAGAGCAAGTTATTCTCCGTTTATGTATGATTCTATGACAACATAACTATTCTTATGTTGCATAGAATAGGGAAGAACTTGCCTTACACTGAATGAACAGTGATGCGGTTCAGGGAGGAGATTCAATGAAAGGATTGAACAAAAAAAGGAGATTGTTGGCACTCATGATGGGTCTGCTGCTGATATTCTGTACAGTTCCGGTTTTTGCTGAAAACCAGAGCGATAAAATTCCAGATACGGTGAAGGCAGAGGAAGTGTCGGCAGAAACAGTGCCCGGAGAAACTTCGGGGACGGAGAGCAACAGAGACGGGACAGACGAAATTCTGAATACAGAAGGGAGCCCGGAGAACGGTTCCGGCAACGGAAAAACAGCAGATACAGGTGCTGTGTCGGATGCTGAAGTGACGCCGGAAAAGGAAGCGGCAACGGAAGGAATCACACAGCGGGATGTTCCGGAAGCGGAGAATGTAGGCGCGGGAAATCCGGTGGCAGTTCATCTAAGCCAAGGTGCGGCTTCGGAGGCAGCGCCGGAACATCACAAGTATATTAAGAAAAATGCAGAGGATGATTACACTTTGACGTTGAATGTCAAGGGAATGTATGATTCTGAGACGACCATACCAAAGATAGACGTTCTGCTGATCGTTGATAAGTCGGGAAGTATGGATCGGAACATGACTACGACTGGGGGGAAAACGTCCAGAATGGATGTCTTGAAACAGGTTGTCACAAAAGAGGGCGGTCTGACGGATTCTATTTTGGGAAATACACAGATTGATGCCCGGATGGCAGTTGTAACGTACAGTGGTAGCAGATTCGGTGGAGCCTACAATGATGCAGACCTATTACAGGGATGGACAGAACAAAAAGACACAGTAAACGATGCAGTAAAGAACATCGCGGCGGATGGCGGAACAAATTGCGAGGCGGGACTTCGCACCGGAGCAGAAGTATTGGGAAACAGCAGGACGGATGCGAAGAAATTCGTCATTTTCCTGTCTGACGGTGAGCCTAATTTTTATTATGCAAATGGAACTACGGATAAGTTCGGACTAATTTCATATAAAGCTGGAACGACATTGGGATCCGGCAGTGGACTCGATCAGACAGCGTGGGAGCGGGCAATATTACAGGTACAGCAAATCACAGGGCTGGAGGGATTTTATACCATTGGAATGACAAACGATTCGAATCCTACCTTCCTTACAGAGTTGAAGGGCGCTTCCGACGCTACAAAGACAGGGTATTATGGGGCAAATGATACAGGTGAACTGGAAAAGGCTTTTCAGGATATCGTAGGAGACATAACAGAGTTCACCTGTAGAAATGTAACGATCACAGATGCCCTCAGTGAATATGTAGAGATTCCGGGTGGAACGTTGACTGGTCATTATAATGTAACTGCTACGAAAGGTGAAACGGTAACTGATATTACAGATCAGGGTACGATTACGGTAACGCTGAGTGAAGATAAGAAGACGGTTACAGCAACATTTGAAGACGACTTTGTTCTTGACAAGGATACCACGTATGCGGTGAACTTTAATGTGGTTCCTACACGGAAAGCATACGATGAGTATGCGAACTCAGAAGGCCTGTATCCTCATACAGGCAGTGCAGACAGTGACGCCCCGGGAAAAAACAGTAGTTCCGGAAAGCCTGGTTTCTATTCCAACGAAAGCGCAACACTGACCTATACTTTCGGAAAGACAGGAGAAGGAACACCTCAGACCGTTGCTTACGTGGAAAAGCCTGTAGTTCAGGTTTCCGCAATGCAGATTCCTGTAACGAAAGTCTGGAAGGGTGTACCAGAGGATGTGGAAAAACCGGTTGTAACGGTATCTCTGTATCAGGATGGGGCTGCAGAACCATATAAAACGTTGCAATTGACCGAAGACAACCAGTGGAAGGAAACATTCACTTATGTGGCGAAAGGTCATACCTACACAGTGAAAGAAAAACCTTTGGAGGGATATGAGAGCGCTGTAAGTGGAGATATAACAGAAGGATTTACAGTCACCAACAGCCGGAAGCCATCCCTTACCGTTGCAAAAAAAGTGACTGGCGCCATGGGGGATAAGACGAAAAAATTCGAGATTACGATAACACTGAAAGATGCAGACGGTAATCTGCTAGAAGGAGTGTATCAATGTTCAAAAACAGGAAATGGTGGACAACAGACAGACGAAACAGTCGAAGTGAAAAATGGAACGATCACGGTGCAGCTGGGTCACGAGGACACCTTTACGCTGCGTCAACTTCCGGTTGGAACAGAGTATCAGGTTGTGGAAAACCGTGAAAGCGCTCAAGGATATGAGGTTCAATATCAAAATTCTCAGACTGGGACTTTACAGGACGGTGATCAGACCGTAACAGTCATCAACCATCGGGACACGGTGCCGATAACAGGAATCTCGGGAATGGGCAGCGGATGGACGATGGGGATTCTGATGCTAAGTGTTTTTGCGGCAGCAACATGGATCTTTGGAATTGTTGTTCGCAGGAAACACGGCCGGAGACAGTAGTCAATGAAAAAGATGCAAGAGAAGAAGAATGATCAGCAGAGGAAAAAGCAGCCATCGCTGGCTGTGGAGTTAGGATTGCTGCTTTTGAAAATCGGGATGATCCTTATCATTTTTCTTCTGTTATTTACCACGGTGTTTGGAATCTTCCGGTTTACGGGGGATTCCATGAGACCGGCCGTGAAAGACGGAGACCTGGTGATTTTTTACAGACTGGATAAGGCGTATGTAGCTTCGGATGTGGTCATCCTGAAACAGGGAGGAGAAACACAGGTCAGACGAGTAATAGCCGTAGAGGGTGATACGGTAGATATCAACGAAAACGGTCTGGTGGTCAATGGGGCAATCCAGCAGGAGACGGAAATATACGGGACAACAGACAGATATGCGGAAGGTGTTGCTTTCCCTTTGACTGTGGGAGAAGGGCAGGTTTTTCTGTTGGGAGACGGACGGGAACACAGTACCGACAGCCGGATCTATGGCCCGGTTTCGATTCGGGATACGCTGGGAAAAGTCCTGACTCTGGTTCGAAACAGAGGGATATAATTTTATCTTCAGGCCATCCTGACGATAATTTATATAAATAAGTCATTAAGATTATGAAGGAGGATTTTAAAAATGATGAAGTTTAAAAAATTCAAAACAGCGGCAGCAGCCGGATTGATGGCGGCCGTAATGTGCATGGGAACGGTAGTATCAGCCGCAGAGGAAAATAAAGTACCTACAGCAGAGGCTGTAATCCAGAAAGAATTTCAGATTGCAGAGGGAATTACGGTTCCGGAGATTACATTCACGTTTACATTTGAGAAAAAGGAAGCAGATGCTCCGATGATTCAAGAAAAAAAGGTTACTTATTCCAATACAGATACAGTAACTAACGGTATTTCAAGTGAGATTGTAGAAAATATTTTTAGTGGAGTGAAGTTCCTACATGCCGGTGTATATACCTACACGGTACGGGAAACTGTAGGGAACACCTCTGTTGAAAATGGCACAGTGACTTACGATGGATCTGTTTATACCGTACGTGTATATGTGAAAAACACAGAAAATGGTGAGTTGGAAATTGATCAGATTACTGCAGCAAAATCAGGAACTGATGGAACAGAAAAAAAACAGAACGCGATTAAATTTGTAAACAAATTTGAGAAAACCACTTCTTTAACGGTTGCAAAACGCACAGAGGGCGCTCTGGCAGACAAAACGAAAGCGTTTACATTTAAAGTAACATTTACAAAACCGGATACATACGAGCGAGACACTTTTGAATCTGGGAATGATACATATACGTTTGGTCGGGAATATACTTTTACACTGGCAGACGGTGGGCAGAAAGTATTTGGCAATCTGCCGGCAGGTACCAGATATGTGGTAACAGAGGTTGGAGAAGAGGATGGATATACTCCGAGCGTAACTGTTGTAGAAAATGGAAAACAAACTGTAACTAATAAAACGGCAGCAGATGCAGAGCCTCTTGCTACAGCAGAAACCGGAGAAACCAATCTGGCAGGAGAAGGAACCAATACAGTTACTTTCACAAACACATACAAGGATGTACCGATTACCGGTATCATTATGAACAACCTGCCTTTCGTAATTCTGATTCTTGCTGCAGCTGCAGGGCTTGTGGGATACATGGTAATCAGAAGAAGAGTTGCACGGTAAGCGTGTATTACAGAGGATAAAACGGCGGGAAGAGAGGCGAATGGTGAGTAGACAGCAAAAACCAGGGGGGCATAGATGCAGATTTGCCGGGAGGCTGACGATAAGGCTTCTGGACGGCGCCGTAAATATTGCGGCGTTGACCGCCTTTCTTCTGCTTTTTACTTTAGGATGTTATGTGTTGTGGGATTCTAAACAGATTCTGCAGGCAGCAGATACCAAACGGTATGAAGTATATAAACCGACAGAGGATAAGAGCAAATCTTTTGAAGAATTGCAGGCTTTGAATCCAGAGGTAATCGGTTGGGTGACAGTTGATGGGACACATATTGATTATCCGGTCACACAGGCGTCAGATAACGATAAGTATGTAAATACAGATGCGGAAGGGAAGTATTCCCTGGCCGGAAGTATTTTCCTGGATTACAGAAATCAAAAGGATTTTACGGATTTTAATTCGATTCTGTATGGGCATCATATGGCGGAACATGCTATGTTTGGAGATCTGGCAGATTTTAAGAATCGAACATTTTTTGACGAACATCCAAGTGGAAATTTGTACTATGGCGGAAGTAATCACAAGGTCGACTTTTTTGCTTTCCTGGAAGCAGATGCTTATGACAGTACGATCTATCAACCCGCCGTGGCAGAAGATGGAAGGCAGGAATATCTGAATACCATTTTTCAGAAAGCGCTGTATTTGCGTCAGTTACAGGTTGATACATCGGATCATCTCCTTTTGCTTAGTACCTGTACATCGGATGCAACGAACGGGAGACACATTCTGGTTGGGGTAATCAGAGAAGCGGCTTCTGCGTATGGGATAAAGGATGAAGGAGAGAGGGAGAATGAGCCATAGAAATAGAATGTGGAAAGAGAAAATCATTTGTGGATTATTGACAGTTCTTCTGCTGTTCGGTGTAGGGAGCCGGGCATATGCGGCGGAAAAAGACGGTGTTTCTGTATATTTGCCGATCAGTCAGACATTTGATGGAAATCAGACAGAAAGATTTGTCTATCAGTTGACAGCATTGGAAGCAAATGCGCCCATGCCGGAAGGAAGCGCCGACGGAAGTTATACGTTTGGCATGTCGGGCACAGGGAATCAGGAAATCGGCCCTATGGAATATGTACATGGCGGAATTTACCGCTATCGTGTAGAACTGAAGACGGAGGAAAAAGAAAATTACATATATGACAAAACTGTGTATACTGTGGAAGTTTATGTGAAAAATACAGACGATGGTCTGAGAGCGGAGATAATCGTACTGGATGAAGCAGGAATGAAGTACGGTTGTATCCGGTTTGAACATACGTATATTGCTCCGGCTGCGCCTGCTCCGACACCGGCGGATACACCGCGGCCGGTAAAAACAGGAGATGACACTGCAATCCTGTGGTATGCAACAGCGCTTATACCGGCATTTCTGACGCTGGTATTTAACCGGAGAGTCAGACTTAACAGAACAGCGAATGACCGGGATAAGTAACGTTTTCCGAGAAAATGAGGGAGTATCCCAACGATTGTATAAACCTCCAAACTGATGTAAGATACTACAACAGTTTGGAGCTTTATTCTAAGATAACAATGTTAAGGTCAAAGTAAATGATTATTACCGCTGTAAACACCTCAAGGAATCTAAAATGTACAGCCCCTTCTGTCTTGGCAACTGCCATAATCTCTTTAATTCCCAAAGTAAAGGCAAGTGATGACTGTTTGACAATATCAACAAAATTATTCGATAATGCCGGAATTGCCACCCGGAATGCCTGTGGGAAAATAATTCGCTGCAGCCCTTGAAATAACGTCATCCCTGATGTCAGGAAGGAAGTTGGAACACGAACCCTTTAGACCCGGAAGGTTTGGTTCTACCCAATTTTAAACTATTCAGTACTTGATGCTGCGATATTCATTACCATCGGCTCTGCTTTAGAGGTAAATAAAATACGTCAAAACCAACGTAATTAATTGATTTAGGTTTGACAGAATAGGAAGGAATGAAACAGATGAAACAGATGAAAAAAGTTTTAGCGTTTCTGCTCGCATTTACTCTGACATTTGGTTGTATGTCGGGGATAGTTAATGCTGAGACAGGAATAAAACCGGCAGATGGTGTCACAGAAGATCAGCCATTTGCGCCGGGTACAGGGGGAAGTCAGAACTTCCGTATTCCATGTCTGGTATCTTTGGACAACGGCACAATTGTTGCTGCGTGTGATGCTAGATGGAATCATGGCAGTGATGCATGTGGATTGGACACGATTGTGTCTTATTCGAAGGATAATGGTGCAACATGGAATTATACATTTGCCAATTATTTGGGAGATAATGGTAACAAATTCGATTATAATTCCACAGCATTTATTGATCCGGCAATAGCAACAGACGGACAGAATGTTTATATGATTGCGGATTTGTATCCGGCAGGTATTGCGATTAATACGACTCCGAATACGCACAGACCGTTGGTTGGAAGCACCGGATTTGATGAAAATGATAATTTAATTCTTGCAGCTGCAACAGAGACTGTGAACGGATTATCACCTTCAGCAAATCGTATTGCACAAGAATTTAACTATCATCTAGAAAAAAATCCAGATGCAGATGCAGAGTCATATTATTTGTTGAAAGAAGAAGACGGAAGTACAGTTGAAGGATATGTAATTGATGCCTATTTTAATATCAAGGGAAAAGATGTAGATACGAATCTGTTCTGTGGTGATTCGCCTTATTTCCCATGGCCGACAGATTATCTTTATATGACAAAATCTTCCGATGGTGGAAAAACATGGTCTGCACCAACTCTTCTGAATCTGAAAAAAGAAACAGAACAGACACTTTTAGTTGGCCCTGGAAGAGGAATCTATACATCTACAGAAAGAATTGTTTTCACATGTTATGAGTTTACAAGCGGTGATAGAAACAGTGCCTGTATTTATTCGGATGACGGTGGTGTAACTTGGGAACGTGGTGACTCCGTATCGGATTGGAGTTCAGAAGCAGTCGTAACAGAGGCAGATGGAAAACTCTATATGTTCACACGTCATGGAGGATACTATGTATCTGAGGACTTTGGTGAAACATGGTCTCCTAAAAAAACAATGGGAATTACATATAATTTAGGATGTCAATTAACTGCAATTACCTACTCTGAAAAGATTGATGGTAAAACTGCAATCCTCTTTGCAGCACCATCGAATACGGGTAGTCGTGCGGCAGGAAAAATCTTTGTCGGTCTTGTACAAGACGATGGAAGCCTTAGATGGGCTTATGAGTACAGCATAAATGGAAATGCGACTTATGCATACTCTTGTCTTGCAGAATTGATTGATGGTTCTCTTGGTCTTTTGTATGAAAGCGCCGGTACTGCAATTTCATATAAAAATATTGCGATTACTGATGTTGTAAAGGGTGCGGCTATTGGAAACATCTGGTGTGCTGATGGCGAAGGAAATATTACTTCATCAGTCGTTTTAAAACCAGGTGAATCTGTAACATTAGACGTTGAAGGTTCAATTGTAGGAACATTACAGGCTGAATCTTCAAAAATAGATGTAGCAGGTGTTTCTTTAAATGGCAATGCTGTAACGATTGCAGCAGATAGTGCAGTAGCAGGTCTTGGACAATCAGTAGTTACAATCACTGATGGCACAAATACTGCAAAAGTAATAGTATATGTTACTTCAGAAGAGACATATGAAATCGTTAAACTTCGTATGGGAGATACCAAAACATATACAGTAGATGGCGACTTTAGCAATGCTGATTTATCAGGTATAGATACAGATATCGCAACAGTTACAGTAACTTGTGAAAGCGCAGAAGAAAATACATCAACTGAATTACAAGCTCAGTTAGCTACAGCAGCAGGAACATTTAATGGTGATACAGTGAATGTTAGTGATTGTGAATATACATTTACAAGTACAGGAACTCAAAATCAGTACACAATTTCATCTGTAGCAGATGGGACAACAGTATACTTACATCAATCATCAGGAAATAACGTTCCTAATAAGACAGACTCAGCAGCAATTACAGTTGCTAAGCACAGCACGGATGCTAAATTCACATTCTATGATAATGGAAAAACAGCTAGCAATGGTGGATATTTATACTTCTGGAGAACAAACACGGCTAAATTGTATTTTGATAGAAATAGTACAGTAGTAGATGATTGCTATTTGGAAATCTTTGAAAAATCGGATTCAGCTCCAACTAATTCACCAATTGAAGGATATGCAAAAGTAGATGCAATTAGAGATGGTGGAAAATACCTTATTGCAGCAAAGGCAAACGATAATAACTACTACATCTTACACCCTACAACTACTACAACTAACTTTACACATGTTGCAAAAGTGACAGAACTTAAAGCCGGTCAAAAAGAGTTAGGCGTACAATTAGCTTCAGCAACAGGAAGATTTGACGTAGAGGAACTAGTAAAAGCAAGAGATTGTGAATTTACATTTACAAGTACAGGAACAGATAACCAATATACAATTTCTGGAACAACAGCAGATGGTTCAACAGTTTCATTGAACATCCAAAGCTCAGCACAGGCACCAACAAAGGATACTGCATCTAACATCAACATTCTTGAAGGTTCGCAAGCAGGAACATTTAGATTTAAAGATGTAAGCTTTAGCAGTGGAACTCATTTACATTTCTACTACGATAATACAGCAAAATTACATTTTGACAGATGTGGTAGTTCATGTGGAGATGGAGATTTATTTGAAATCTATGTGAAATCAGAATCGGCACCGGAGAATTCAGTAATTCCTGGATATGCAAAAGTAGCATCCTTAGATGCAATCGAAGATGGCGGAAAATACTTAATCGCTAGACAGGCTACAGATAACAACTATTATGTACTTCGTCCGGCACGTAACGCATCAAACTATGAATACGTTGCAAAAGTTGCAGGTTATATTGAACCAAAAACAACATCTGAAATTATATTTACAGGTGTAGCAGAAGGAAGTACTTCTGTTAAAATCGGAGATGTTACATACTACGTCGACGTTGAAAATGAAGTGAAGAACATTTCGTTAGAAGTTGGTGATACATACGTAGTAAAAGGTGAATTGATGAAATCTGATTCAACACAAACATTGGTTGAAATCTCAGAAAATACAGTGTTACCACCATATGAAGCTTCTTCGAAAGTAACATCAGGTAAATACCTAATCGGTAACACTTCACACATTATGACTAATACCGCTGTAACTGGTTCGCCAAATGGTTTAGGAATGAAAGCTGTAAACTTCGCAAAAGCAGTTCTTTCAGAAGATATGTGGACAGTTCAAGAAGTAACTGGTGGATATACAATTCAGGATGGGAATGGAAAATACATCAATATCAACGGACAAAGTGTAACTCTTTCAGATACAGCACAGACACTTGTAATCGGAGTTAGAAATTCTAACGTTCAAAATTACCAAGTATCAGGAAATGGTTATTACTTGAACAATTGGGCAGGATCAAATACAAAAGTAGCAGCATATAGCTCGAGTGATAATGACTGGAATTTCTATCAACCGGTAAAAGGTATTGTGATTGAAGCAAAGGCAGAGGGTACCACATCTATCATAGCCGGTGGAACGACGTATAATATTACAGTAACTGCTGTACAAGAGTGTCAACACACAAATACAGAAGTTCAGAATGCAAAAGAAGCTACTTGTACAGAAGCAGGATATACAGGTGATACGGTATGTAAGGATTGTCATGTGACAGTATCACAAGGTGAGACAATTCCAGCAACAGGAGAACACACATATGGTGACTGGGTAGTTGTAAAAGAAGCTGCTACAAAAGAAGAAGGTTCAAAAGAAAAGACATGTTCTGTATGTGGTGATAAGGTTACGGAGGTCCTTCCAAAACTGCCAGCAACAATAGAAGACAAAGAAGAAACTCAGAAATATTATGAGGGTTGTCTGAGCTACTATAGCGAAGAAAAATATGGTTCTGCAGCTGGCTGGGCAAAATATGTTACAGCAATGGAAGCTTTAAAAGCAGTGTTGGCTGATGATACAGCGACTGTGGACGAAGTTGCAAATGCAGTGGCAGCGGTAGAAGCAGCAACAGAAGCTATCAAGGCTGAAGTTGAGAAAGTACCTGTAAAACCAGGAACACCGGAAGAAACGGACAAAGACAACAAAGATGACGAAAACAGCAAGGATAAAGATAACAAAGATAATGTTCAAACAGGAGATGCAACATCTATGATAGTTTGGGTAATGTTAATCGTAGCAGCTTGCGTTATCTTAGTAATCAGAAAGAGAAGGGTTAGATAATTTAATTTAACTGAAATCTATAATTGGGGGCATAGTAAGATTGATTCTTGCTATGTCCCCAATTTGTGTCAGTAGTGACTTTTCCTGATATACCAAATTAAAAAGACAATACCTGCAACGGTAACCACGAGCTGGCTGAGTAATAATCCCCAAAGATATCCTTTCATCCCGATTTTGGGTATAACCAATATAATACTAAGAATGCGAATCAAGAGTCCTGATGTGTTAATGAGCAAAGAAGTTGTTGCTTTTCCCAGTCCATTGATTGTGCTGATTAGTGTTGTATTTAAGTACAAAAACGGACAGATCCACGCAAGTGTGAGTATGAAATCCCCTGCTAATCGGCTGTGAAATAAAGTGCTCCCAATCCATCTCCCGAAAAAGAGAAAGATAAGACAGCAGGAAAAACCAAGGAAAAAGCAGGAAAATACAACGGTTTTAATCAGTGATTTTAATTGTTTGGTTTTCGCAGAAGCCTGAATTTCTGCAACCGTCGGAAGTAACATTGTCGAGAAAGAATTCGTTATTGCAGAAGGAAACAAGATGCAGGGAATCGCCATCCCTGTAAGTACCCCATATGTACTCAGTGCTTCAGAAGTGGTGTAACCATATTGCTTTAAACGAAAAGGGATAGAGATGGCTTCCACGCTTTGTAAGATGTTTAAAAGAATACGGTTTGATGTCAGTGGAATGGCAAGTGTAAGCAGTTCTTTGATAAAAGGCAGGCTTTTTTTGAATGGAAAACGAAACTGTCCCAGAGATTTCTTTTCACAAAAACATTTAAAACAAAACATAGAGGAAAAAATTTCTCCAACAACAAGTCCTAGAACCGCCAAAAAAATGCCGATTTTTTGGTTATGTTTCAAGGCAATCAGGTAAAAGATATATACAGCGAGTACACGAACAACTTGTTCGATCAACTGTGATATGGCGGGAACCCATGTCTTTTTTAATCCTAAATAATAACCACAGATACAACTGTGAAGTGATGCAAATGGAAATGCATATGAAATTACAATAAGGAGTGGTTCACATCGAGCATCTCCTATTACATGGACAGAAATCCATTCAGCGTTTATTTGGAGCAAAAGTCCCGTGACTACAGAGAGCGAAAGGGAAATTATAAGTCCTGCATATAATATCCTGCGTGCTTCTTTTTCTTGTTTTAAAGTGACTTTGTACGCTGCACATCTAGAGATTGCTGTTTGGATACCGGCAGTTGCAAAAGAAAGACCAAGGGCATAGATTGGGAAAATGAGATGGTAAAGACCTACATTTTCTTCCCCAAAGGTGTGGCTTAAAAACATACGGAAAAAGAATCCAATAAATCGACTGACAAATCCAGTAACTGTAAGCAGCAGAGTTCCTTTTAAAATCGCATTTTTATTAGACATGTATCCACCTGTATAATTAATCTTTATAAGATATTCAGGCAATGCTCTTGACAGAACAGAAAGAGGGTGGTATCCTACTAAAAGAGTAAACCCTAGTGAAATGCTAGGAATTAAAAAAGAAGAAGGTGAGACCTTGAAAATATCGACAAAGGGCCGCTATGGTTTACGTGCTTTAATTGATTTAGCAGTATATAGTGAGGTAGAACCGGTGTCAATTGGCAGTATTGCAACGCGACAGGGATTGTCAGAACGATATCTGGAACAGTTGATGACATTAATGAAGAAGGCCGGACTGATAAAAAGTATTCGAGGTGCTTCGGGAGGATATGTACTGGCAAAAGATGTTAATGATATTTCGGTCGGTGACATATTAAGGGCATTGGAAGGGAAACTTGAGCCGGTAGAGTGTGCTGCGTATCAGGAGCACGAGACATGTCAGGCGGCAGACGTATGCGTGACAAAGTATGTCTGGAAAAAGATTAATGAAAGTATCAATCGGACGGTGAACGAGATTAGCCTGAAACAGCTTGTAGATGAGAGTAAGAGTATTCAGGAGCAAAATACATTTGCACAAAAGAAGTGCAACAACTAGGAGGAAAAGACATGAATAAATATATTTATCTGGACAATGCGGCGACTACAAAGACAGATCCGGAGGTAGTGGAAGCAATGCTCCCGTTTTTTGCAGAAACATATGGTAATCCGTCCAGTGTTTATCAGTTCGCTTCAAAGGGAAAAGAGGCGATTACAAAACACCGTGAAACAATTGCAGAAGCGTTGGGTGCGAATGCAAATGAGATTTATTTTACGGCTGGTGGTTCTGAATCAGATAACTGGGCTTTGAAAGCAACGGCCGAAGCATATCAAAATAAAGGAAATCACATTATTACGACAAAGATTGAGCATCATGCGGTTTTGCACACGGCCGAATATCTGGATAAACGTGGTTTTGAAGTGACTTATGTAGATGTAGATGAAGACGGTGTTGTGAAATTAGATGAATTGAAGGCAGCAATTCGCCCAACAACAATTCTGATTTCTGTAATGTTTGCCAATAATGAAATTGGAACAATTCAGCCAATTAAAGAGATTGGAGAAATTGCACATGAAAGGGGCATATTGTTCCATACAGATGCAGTACAGGCATTTGGACAAGTTCCGATCGATGTAAATGAGTATCATATTGATATGTTGAGTGCGAGTGGACACAAGCTGAACGGACCAAAAGGAATCGGTTTCTTATATATTCGGAAAGGTGTAAAAATCCGTTCTTTTGTACATGGAGGAGCACAGGAAAGAAAGCGCCGTGCCGGCACAGAAAACGTACCTGGAATTGTTGGATTAGGAACAGCGACAGAACGTGCTATACGTACAATGGCAGAAAGAACTGCAAGAGAATATGAGCTGAGAGATTATTTAATCGGACGTGTTCTACAGGAAATACCATATTGCAGACTGAACGGGCATAAAGAGAAACGTCTGCCTAATAATGCGAACTTCAGCTTCCGTTTTATCGAAGGTGAATCATTATTGATTATGCTTGATATGAAGGGAATTTGTGCATCGAGTGGTTCGGCCTGCACATCGGGTTCATTAGATCCATCACATGTATTGTTGGCGATCGGGCTTCCGCATGAGATTGCACATGGTTCACTGAGACTTACACTCAGTGAGGAGACAACGAAAGAAGATATTGATTTTGTAGTAGATAATCTGAAAGAAATTGTGGCACATTTGAGAAACATGTCACCATTATATGAAGATTTTGTAAGAAAGCAACAGAAAAAAGGAGAGTAAATTATGTACACAGAAAAAGTTATGGATCATTTTCAAAACCCAAGAAATGTAGGAGAAATTGAAAATGCCAGTGGAGTAGGAACAGTAGGAAATGCAAAATGCGGTGATATCATGAGAATTTATCTTGATATTGACGAGAATGAAATTATCCGTGATGTTAAATTTAAAACGTTTGGTTGTGGTGCCGCAGTAGCAACAAGCAGTATGGCAACGGAATTGGTAAAGGGAAAATCAATTTATGAGGCACTTAAAGTTACAAATCGTGCAGTTATGGAAGCATTAGATGGACTTCCACCGGTAAAAGTACACTGCTCCTTACTTGCAGAAGAAGCAATCCATGCGGCACTTTGGGATTATGCTGAGAAAAAAGGCATTAAGATTGAAGGGCTTGAAAAACCAAAATCTGACATCCATGAGGATGAAGAAGAGGAAGAAGAATATTAATAGGGGAACCGGTATGGAAAAGAAAAAGGTAGTAGTTGGCATGTCGGGTGGAGTAGATTCGTCAGTTGCAGCTTATCTTTTGAAAGAACAAGGATATGATGTGATTGGTGTGACGATGCAAATCTGGCAGGACGAAGAACGCACAGTTGAAGAGGAAAACGGTGGATGCTGCGGATTGAGTGCCGTAGATGATGCGAGAAGGGTTGCCAATGATTTGGGAATTCCATATTATGTTATGAATTTCAAAAAAGAATTCAAGGAAAACGTCATCGATTATTTTATAGACGAGTATTTAAATGGCAGAACACCGAACCCTTGTATCGCCTGTAACCGTTATGTGAAATGGGAATCCTTGCTGAAACGCAGCATGGATATTGGTGCGGATTATATTGCGACAGGACACTATGCAAGAATTGATAAGTTAGACAATGGCAGATATAGTCTTAGACGTTCCGCAACGCTTGCAAAAGACCAGACATATGCACTTTATAATCTGACACAGGAACAGCTAAAGCATACTTTGATGCCCGTAGGTGAATATACTAAAGATGAAGTGCGTGAGATTGCAGAGAGAATTAATCTCAGAGTAGCTAATAAACCGGACAGTCAGGATATTTGTTTTGTGCCGGATGGCAACTATGCAGAATTTATCGAGACAACATTGGATAAAAAAATTCCAACCGGCAATTTTGTGACACTAGACGGTAAAGTCTTAGGACAGCACAAAGGAATTACACGCTATACAGTAGGACAGAGAAAAGGTCTTGGACTTGCACTTGGTTATCCGGCATTTGTGATCGAAATCCGTCCGGAGACAAATGAAGTAGTCATTGGAACCAATGAAGATTCCATGTCAATTTATGTACGTGCTAACCGGCTGAATTTTATGTCGATAGAAAGGTTGGAGGGTGAGAAGCGCGTGTGGGCGAAAATCCGCTACAATCACAAGGGTGCATGGTGTACGATTAAGATGACTGATGAGGATGAAGTGCTGTGCACATTTGAAGAACAACAGAGAGCTATCACGCCGGGACAGGCAGTTGTTTTCTATGATGGTGAGCATGTACTTGGCGGCGGTACGATTATAGGAGACAGATAGAAATGAAAGCAGATTTTCATATGCATACTAACTTTTCAACGGATTCAGATACAATGCCGGAAAACATGATTAAGGCTGCGATTGAGCGTGGATTAGAACGGATTTGCATTACGGATCATTATGATAAGGATTACCTGGGAGAATCTCACGAATTTCAATTAGATACAGAAAGGTATTTTCAGGAACTCAAAGAACTACAAGAAAAGTATAAGGGACAGATTGATGTGCGTATTGGAGTAGAAATTGGTCTGCAGCCACATTTGGCTGAATTTTATCACCAATATGTACCTGCTTATCCTTTTGATTTTGTAATTGGCTCCGTTCATATTATACATGGTCGGGATCCGTATTATAAAGAATTTTTTGAAGGTCATGGAGATGCACAGATGTATGCTCAGGCCTTTGAAGAGACGCTTGCAGATATTAAAGCAATTTCTGATTTCGATGTACTTGGGCATCTGGACTATATCGTACGATATGGAAAGACAAGGTGGCAGGAATATTCTTATGCAAGGTTTTCTGAAATCATTGATGACATCTTAAAATACCTGATTACACACGGAAAAGGACTGGAATTCAATACGGCAGGATTTAAGTATGGTCTGCCGTTTGGACACCCGCATTCCGATGTGCTAAAACGATATAAAGAGCTTGGTGGAGAGATTATTACCATTGGCTCTGACGGTCACAAACCAGAGCATATAGCATATAATTTTGCAAGAGTAAGCAGTATTTTACGAGAGTGTGGATATAAATACTATACAGAATTTAAGGGGAGGAAGTCGATTTTTAATCAACTTCCATAAATTTGAAAAATAGACTTGAAATTTGGCACTATTTTTAGTACAATCAGTATGTGTGATGAAAGTTTAACAATCCGAATGCTTTCATTACATAAGCGCTGTGAAACAGTAATTAAATATTAATTAAACATTAGGAGGAATTAATCATGGCAGTAAAAGTAGCGATTAATGGTTTTGGACGTATT